>NZ_JHYO01000004.1 GCF_000688235.1 Terasakiella pusilla DSM 6293
TAGCAATGTTGGAAGCTATGCGGGAAGGCACAATTCTTTTGGCCGATAAAGCCTACGACAGCGATGCTATTCGGCAATTGGCTGAAAATAAAAAAGCATGGGCAAATATCCCACCTAAAAGCAATCGACGAAAGTCTTTTGCCTTTAGCAAATTCCTTTACCGCTACAGAAACTTGGTTGAGCGCTTCTTCAACAAACTCAAGCAATTCAGAGGCATTGCCACACGTTATGATAAGAACCCTGAGAATTTCCTCGCTGCTGTTAAACTGGCATCAGTTCGCATTTGGATAAAAAATTTATGAGTCTAGGGCCTAATTTCGTCACCCCGCACTTGTTGCGGGGGAATTGGCGGAAGGCGGAGAATTGCTTTGTCGGATTATCCCGCAACGGGTGCGGGATGACGGTGGGGTGGGGGAGGTTAAATTTGCGCTTTTAAAGCGGTGAGGTCGTTGCCGACAATGGCTTTCAGATTAGCGGTTATTTTTTCGGCGTCCCAGTCCCACCAGGCGATGTCGAGCAGGTTTTGAATGGTCTGGTCGTCAAAGCGTTTTTTGATCAGTTGGGCGGGGTTGCCCCCGACGATGCTATAGGGGGGAACATCGCTGGTCACGACGGATTTGCTGGCAATGACGGCGCCGTGGCCGATTTTGACACCGGGCATAATTGTGGCATCATAGCCGATCCAGACATCGTGCCCGATTTCGGTATCTCCTTTAAAGGGCAGGTCGGTCGTGTCCGGCATGACTTTTTCCCAACCCTTGCCAAAAATCTGGAAAGGATAGGTCGAAAAGCCGGATAGCTTATGGTTGGCGCCGTTCATGATAAACGTCACATTTTTTGCGATGGCGCAGAACTTCCCGATGCGCAGGGTGTCCCCGATAAAAGGGAAGTGATAGAGCACGTTCTGTTCGAAATTCTCAGGGCCATCCGGGTCGTCGTAATAGGTGTAGTCCCCGACCACGATGTTTTCGCGGGTGATGAAGTTTTTGAGATAACCGACTTGAGGAAAACCTTTCATAGGTTCCTTATCATTTGGGTCTGGGCCGTGCATTGCGTGTGTTTCCCCACTAGATATTTCCGCTAAGAAATGAGTATAGGCACGTGTAAAGCGCAGCACAATAAGCCAGCAGTGGCGCAAAGAAAAAGGGCCTGCGTTTTATCCGAAGGCCCTTTGGTGTTGAATGGTGGGGTGAAGAGACTACATGTCTGCCGCTTTGGCGCGGAGTTCGTTGAGGAAGGCCTCGACTTCGTTTTCCAGGGCTTCGCTTTCTTTGCGCAGTTCGTCGGCAGAAGAGGTGACCCGGTTGGTCGATTCCAACGTTTTGTTGGCGTTGGCGGAGACATCGGCGATATGGGAGGACACGGCACGTGTTCCATCGGATGCTTGATTGACATTTCGGGCAATCTCGCGGATGGCGGCATGTTGTTCTTCAATGGCGGCTGCAATTGCCGTGGAATTTTCCGCCACTGAATTGATCGTGGCATTGATCTCGTTGACAGCCGTCAGGGCTTTGCCGCTTTCTGTTTGCACGTTTGAAATCTGGCCGGTGATATCGGCGGTGGCTCGTGCCGTCTGGTTGGCGAGGTTGCGTACTTCAGATGCGACAACCGCAAACCCTTTACCCGCTTCACCGGCACGTGCGGCTTCGATGGTGGCGTTGAGGGCCAGGAGGTTGGTTTGATCGGTAATCGCATCGATCAAGGAGACAACCTCGCTGATTTTATCAATGGCGTTGGCAAGGTTTTTAACCGTAGCATTGGTTTGATCAACCTGTTCAGAGGCGTGCTGCGCGACTTGAGTCGAGTTATTGACCTGTTGGGAAATTTCGTCGGAGGAAGCTGTCAATTCTTCGGTGGCGGCGGCAACAGTCTCTACGTTAGCAGAGGTTTCTTCCGTGGCGGCTGCAACATCATTGGCACGATTGGAACTTTCATCGGCAATGGTGTTCATGTCCGAAGCGGCAACATGGAGGTTACTGATGGATTGGCTGATGGATTGCACCAGATTTTTAACCCGACCTTCCAGATTGTCGGACATGGCGAGGGTTTCTTGAATCCGGTTTTCGCGGGTTTCTCGCTCCAATTGTTCCTGTCTGCTTTTCAGGGCTTCGTTCTCTTGGATTTTCTCTCTAAACCCAAGAACGGAATTGGCCATGGCGCCGAGTTCATCCCTTCTGTCAATGCCGCTTATGTCGTTGTTATAGTTGCCTTCGGAGATATCGTCCATGGAACGACGCAGGGAAAACAGACTTTTGGAAATATCGCGGCTGATGATCCAACCGATAATGGTGGCGATGAGGATGGCGATGGCTGAAACGGTGATATCCCGGATTGCAATGCGCCAGAATGTGGCGTCCAGATCATCAACATAAAGACCGGTGCCGATGTGGTGCCCCCATGGCAGCTTACCGGCATAAGAGACTTTTTCGAACATGAGTTTTTTGTCGTGGCCGGGCTTGTCCCAAACATAGGAGAAATAGCCGTCATTTTTACCGTTTGACGCATCGATGAGTGCCTGAATAACTTTAACGCCATTGGCATCGGTGACACCGGACAGGTCTTTACCCGTCAGCGCCGGATTGGCCCCGTGTGCTTGAACAATCCCATGGTCGTCATAGGAGAAAACATAGCCGATATCGCCGGCAAATTTTAACCCGTTGATGCCGTCATAGTAAATTTTGATGGCTTCTTCTTGCGTCAGTTCGCCGGAGGTGACTTGATCTTGATAAGCTTGGGCAATGGAAATGCTAGACGTGATGACGGTTTTGATTTCGCTTTTGCGATCTTCCAACAACGTTTGACGAAGGGTGAAGAGGCCCATCGCTGTAACAGTAAGCAATCCTACGACCATAATGCCAAGGAGGATGGCGACTTTTAATTTCATGCTGAGATGTTTAATCATGGGGGGACTCATGGGTCTGATAAATGAAGCTTGTTTTTTTAAGTTTGTTTCCTCTTTTCTTTAAATAAGATTTCTCTAATGTAAAAAGGAGAAAAAAGGGCATTAAGCTTATTTATCGCACGTTCCCACAACAAGCCAAAGGATGCATTGGCTTCAAGTTATGTCAAAAAATTTCCATAAATTTCAAGGAGTTCAACCCAATGGTTTGCTAGGCGATCACTGTCCCGACCGGGATAGGGAAGCCACGCAGGAAGCTTTCTGCGTCGGTTGCACCTTTACCGCTGCGTTGCAGGGTATGGATTTTAAGCGCTTTGTTGGCGCATCCGATCACAAGACCGTCGGCTTCTAATCGAGTGCCTGCTGCGCCGTTCTGCTCAACAACTTCGGCCTTGATAATCTTGATCCGGTCTTTGCCGAAAGCAAACCACGTGCCGGGCCATGGCGTAAAGGCGCGGATGCGGCGTTCGATCTCATCTGCCGATTGGGACCAGTCGATCTGACTTTCTTTTTTATCCAGTTTTTTGGCGTAGGTGATGCCGTCTTCCGGCTGTTTTTGCGGCTTGGTGTAGCCCCCATCAACAGCGCGCAAGGCTTCCAGGATCAGACGGGCGCTTTCAATAGACAGCTCGTCGTGCAGGCTTTCCCCTGTGGTATTTTGGGTAATCGGGACAGGCTGGATCAGCAGCATGTCACCGGTATCCAGACCTTCGTCCATTTGCATGATTGTCACGCCGGAGACATCGTCGCCTGCTTCAATGGCGCGCTGGATCGGCGCGGCGCCACGCCAACGGGGCAGAATGGAGGCATGGGCGTTTAAGCAACCGTATTTTGGCGCGTCGAGGACGGCCTTTGGCAAGATCAGCCCGTAAGCCGCAACAATGGCACAATCGGCGTTAAGGTCTGCAAATGCGCGCTGTTCGTCTTCCCCTTTAAGGGACAGGGGGGTGCGGACCTCGATGCCCTGACTTTCGGCATAGGCATGAACGGGGGTCAGATTGACCTTTTGACCCCGACCGCTTTTGCGCGGCGGTTGGCTGTAAACACAAACAACTTCATGGCCCGCATCAATCAGCGCAGCGAGAAGCGGCACACTAAAATCAGGCGTCCCCATAAAGATAAGGCGCATGGGCTTTTCTGTTTTGAGGAGGTTTTCTTCCGTCATGGTCAGCGGTCCCTGAAATCGTGTGCAAAAAAGGCGGGATTAACCGGCTTTCTTCATTTTGGTGAGTTTGCGCATGATGATGGATCGTTTGATCCGCGAGATATGGTCAATGAACAGTGTGCCGTTCAGATGGTCAATCTCGTGCTGGATACAGGTTGCAAGCAAGCCATCGGCTTTCAGTTCCTGCGCCGCACCGTTTTCATCGAGATAGGTGACTTTAATCTCGGCAGGGCGTTCGACTTCGCTGTAGCTTTGCGGCACAGACAGGCAGCCTTCTTCATAGATAGACAGATCGTCCGATGACCACGTGATTTCCGGGTTGATCATCTTATAGGCGAAGGGTTCCTCGTCTTCGTCGGTAACATCGACGACGATGATTTGCTGCAAGACACCAACTTGCGGGGCGGCCAGACCAATGCCGGGGGCGTCATACATGGTTTCCACCATGTCATCCAGAAGGGTGCGGATGTCGTCCGTTACCTCTTCGACAGGTTGAGCCCGTTTTTTGAGGATAGGGTCCGGTGCGGTCAGAATAGGAAGTATAGCCACGATTGAAAGTCTCTCTTCGTCAAATTTCTGCCAAGGACATAAGTTGATCTGGCGAAAAGGTCAAGTTAAAGCGGGCCAAACTCCCCTGTTTTGCGGTCATAGGCGCTGAGTTCACCGGTTTTGAGATCGAAGTGGAGACCATAAATCTTCAACTCTTTTGACTCCACCCGGTCTGCGACGAAATTGAAGGTCATCAAATTGTTCAGGGAGTTGACGATGGAGGCTTGTTCAATTTCGCGTGGGATACGATTGCCCGATTTGATGGACTCGGCGCAGCAACATGGATTTTTGAAGGCTTCATGGGCGATATCAACCCAATGATGCACAAATTCGGTGCCGAGTTTATCGGGATTATGTTCCGTATCAATGGCGGCCTGAATAGCACCGCATTGGGCGTGGCCCATGATCATAATATTTTCGACCTTCAACACTTTTACCGCATATTCAAGGGCGGATGAGACACCGTGATAGTGGTTGGGGTCGTTCTCGTGCGGGGGGACAAGGTTGCCCACGTTACGCACGGCAAAGACTTCCCCGGGTTCTGTCCCAAGGATAAGTGTGGGGTCAACGCGCGAATCGGAACAGGAAATTAATAAAGTTCGCGGGCTCTGGCCTTCCTTGACGAAGTTTTCAAAATCAGCGCGGTGTGATTCGAAGTAATTAGCCTTGAAGTGCTGATAGCCTTTTTTAAGTTTAGCAATGGCTTTCATCGCGTAAAACCTCCCCCTCCCCAATGGCGGATAAAGTGTATGTGTGCAAAATATACTGTATCGAAATGATAGTTGAATAGATGCTGCATACTTTAATCTAAAACGTGAGGGCGTCAAGAATTAAGTGGTATTCCTATACCGAAATACCACTTAATAGTCAGGAACTATTAATTCAATAGATTTTTTCTATGGATTATCTAGGTCCAACAGGTTACCTAAAAGTGTTCGTTACGAATAACTTCCACTTCTGAGACATTTACGATCCCGATCCGGTGCTCAAGGAAGGAAAAGAGATCTTCTAGGACCTCATCCTTAAATTTGGGATCGAGGATGCATATAAACATCATCATCCCTTCTGCATCCGTGACCATGCCATCGCGGGTCCACAAACCGTGGGTGCCGCTGCCGCCATGAACGGGGACGATGGTATAACCGTGGACATGGTCCTCTTTATCCAGCAGGTGCGCAAGCCGTTCGGTGACGGCTTGTTCGATGACGATTTCCAAGCGGATTTTTTTAAAGGTTTGCATGTGGGAACTCCTTTTTAGAACAACCATTGCGCCATGGCGACATAGAGGGGGATGCCAATGACAAGGTTGAAGGGAAAGGTAACGCCAAGGGACAGGGTAACGTAAACTGCCGGATTGGCTTGCGGCAAGGCCAATCGCATGGCGGCGGGGACAGCGATGTAAGACGCACTGGCAGCCAGCACAAGCATAAGGGTTTTACCCGCAACGGACAGGTCCAGCGGCAGGATCAACAATGCCATGAGAACCGCGCCGATCAGTGGCATGTAAAGCCCAAAGGCGATGACGCCCGTGTCCAGCACTTTGCGGTTTTGGCTGAGACCCCGTCCGGCAATCGCACCCATATCCAAAAGGAAGAGGCACAACACGCCTTTAAACGGATCGCTGATGAAGGGTTTAACTTCGACAAAGCCTTGCGGTCCAACGATCCAGCCAATGATAAACGAGCCGATGAGGACGAGAATAGAGCTGTTGAAGACCGCTTCGCGCATGGACAGGGGTTCTGCCGATTTGTCCTTTTGCTCCGGGTTTTTTTTGAGGAAGCGCGCCGCAATCCAGATACCGGCGACGATGGCTGGTGCCTCCATCGCGGCGGCGACGGCAACCAGAATACCTTCACCGGAGGTTCCGCGATCACTTAAGATTTGGGAGGCGGTCAGGAAGGTGACAATACTGATGGAACCGAAATGGGCGGCAACCGCTGCGGCATTGACCGCGGACAGTTTACTGGTCAGGCGCAAACATTGATAGCCGATAAAGGGGAGGGCCGCACTGATGGCGATACCAACGAGGATCGGTGCGAGAACGGACAGGTCCGCCCCGGTTGTCGCCATGCTGACACCGCCTTTTAGGCCGATGGCAAGCATCAGATAGACGGCAACGGTTTTGGCAACCGGTTGGGGAAGGGAAAGATCAACTTTTGCGAGGGCGGCAAGAAAGCCGAGCGCAAAGAACATCACCATGGGCGAGGTGAGGTTATCGATGGCAACTGATAAAATTTCTTCCATTTCTCTAAGTCTCAATAGATAGGGGGAGCCTTATATTTGGGAAGACGGGGTGGTCTGTCAATAATTAATCGGTATTTTAATACTTAAATACCGATTAATAGAGAAGCGTTATTAACGCCATAGAAATTATCTATTGAAAATCAGGCTTAGAATAGCCTTGCGCGAAGAGAAGCGCGGTCAGGTTGCCGTGGTTGATGGTGTGTTTTGCACGCGCAATAACGCTTGGTTTTGCGTGGTACGCAATCCCCAAACCGGCTTCAAGAATCATGGGTAGATCGTTCGCCCCATCACCAACGGCGAGCGCTTGAGTGGTGGTCAGGCCTTGTTCGGCGCAGAGCTTGTGCAAATAGTCCAGTTTGGAATCTTTGGTGAGAATCGGATCAATGACATTGCCGGTCAGCGTGCCGTCTTTAATCTCCATCATGTTTCCTGCATTGAAGTCGAAACCGACTTGGGCGGCAACGCGTGAGGTGAAGAAGGTAAAGCCACCGGACACAAGGGCACAATATGCGCCATTGGCCTTCATGGTCGCAACCAATGTTTCGGCGCCGGGTGTCAGATGAACCATTTTCATGGCCTCTTCCATAAAGTCGCTGGAAAGACCTTTTAACATGGCGACACGTTCGCGCAGTGCATCGCGGAACTGGATTTCCCCGTTCATGGCGCGGGTTGTGATCTCGGCCACCTGTTCTTTGATGCCGGCAAATTCCGCCAGATCATCCAGTGTTTCGCCAGTGACGATGGTACTGTCCATATCGGCGATCAGCAGTTTTTTGCGACGCTCTGCAACCTCTTGTAAGATGATATCGACGTGGGGCAGCTTTTCTTGCAGCTCAACAAGGTTAATCACCTCGTCTGTGAAGATATCATAAGCTTCCCCTTCCGACAGGCAGACAGGCTCGACAGCGCCGAGATGCTGGGAAATTTCGGAAAGGGTGATTTGTTGCTTGTCAGGATTAGCAATAAGGGTCAGAACGTAAGACATTATGTATAAGCGCCGTGGTTTTTTGCGGTGCGCCATTTTATGCCAGAGAGATGATGCAAACTAAAGCAAAAAAGCCAGTGATTGTGATCGGCGGTCCCACCGCCAGCGGCAAGTCCGCAACCGCGATGGATGTGGCCCGCGAATTTGATGGGGTGATCATCAATGCGGACTCCATGCAAGTCTATGATGGATTGCGCATTGTGACCGCCCGTCCGACCCCAGAAGATGAAGCTGAAATCCCCCATCGCCTGTATGGGGTGATGGCCCCGACAGAGACCTGTTCGGCAGGATTGTGGGAGAAAATGTGCATTGCAGAGATCGAAAAGGTTTGGGCGGACGGCAAGTTGCCCATCGTGACAGGCGGCACAGGTCTTTATATTAAGACGCTGGTGGAAGGGATTTCCCAATTGCCTGCGATCCCTGATGACATCCGAAACACCATTCGCGAACGCTGCGATAGGGACGGTGTGGAGACTTTATATAAAGAACTTCAATCCAGGGATGAGGAAATGGCAGCGCGGCTGAAACCGCGTGATGCGCAGCGAATCTGTCGCGCGTTGGAGGTTCTGGAAGCCACCGGCAAGTCGTTGGCTGTTTTGCAGCGCGAAATTAAGCCCGTTCCCACGCTTGAGGCGGATTTTTTTACACAAGTGATCATGCCGCCACGCAACATTCTGTACCAACGCTGTGACCAACGCTTTGATCTGATGATCGCGCAGGGTGCGGTGGACGAAGTGGCGCGCCTTGATGAGATGAATTTGGATGCGAAACTCCCTGTTATGAAGGCGTTAGGGGTGCCGGAGCTCTTAAAGCTTGTACGCAAACAATCCAGTCTGGAAGAGGTCCGCGCCGAGGCACAAATGCAGACCAGACGCTTTGCAAAGCGCCAATGTACGTGGTTTCGCAATCAGATAAAACGCTGTGAAATTTATTCTGCGCAATATTCGGAAAGTTTGCGAGATCAGATTTATAAGAAAGTTCGCCAATTTTTGTTGACCGATAGGGTTTGAGCGATTACGTTGCCCACCTCGAAGCTCGCGCCCCTGCGCGGGTACATTTATTTCTGCCCTATATATAAAGAGTAGAAAGAATTCGTTGAGACGGAGGATTTTTGCATGTCCACGAAAGAAATGACCGGTTCTGAAATCATCATTCAAGCTTTGAAAGATCAAGGCGTGGATGTGATGTTTGGGCTACCGGGTGGCGTGCTTCTTCCGCTGTATGACGCGCTGTTCAAACAAAATGGTCTTCGCCATATTCTGGTTAAGCACGAACAGGCCGCTGTCCACGCTGCGGAAGGGTATGCACGCTCTACCGGAGAAGTGGGGACTGTGCTTGTGACATCTGGTCCAGGTGCAACCAACACGGTGACAGGCCTTGTAGACGCCATGATGGATTCGGTACCGCTGGTTTGTTTGACGGGTCAGGTCCCGTCCAGCTTGATCGGTAATGACGCTTTTCAGGAAGCTGACATCACAGGCATCACACGTGGCTGTACAAAACACAACTATCTGGTCAAGGATGTAAACGATCTGGGTCGTATCCTGCACGAAGCGTATTATGTCGCACGTACAGGCCGCCCGGGGCCGGTTTTGGTTGATATTCCCAAAGACATTCTGTTGGCGACGGGCACTTATACAACACCGGGTAAAACAACCGCTGTTGAACATAAGTCCTACAAGCCGCAGGTTAAAGGCGATACAGCCTCTATTAAACAGGCGATTGAGCTGATCCGTAACGCTAAACGTCCGTTGTTCTACGGTGGTGGCGGGATCGTCAACTCTGGTGATGCGGCTTGTACGCTGTTCTCCCAATTCGTTAAAATGACCGGTATTCCGTGTTCTTTGACGTTGATGGGGCTGGGCGCGTTCCCGGGGTCTGACAATCAGTTCCTCGGCATGATGGGGATGCACGGCACTTATGAAGCCAATATGGCGATGCATGATTGTGACGTGATGATCAACATCGGTGCGCGTTTTGATGACCGTGTAACGGGCGCGCTTGATAAATTCTCGCCGGATTCCAAGAAGATTCATATCGATATTGACCCAAGCTCTATCAACAAGAACGTGGTTGTTGATGTGCCGATCATCGGTGACGTTGCCCATGTCCTTGAAGAAATGATCAAGTACTGGAAAGCTGATCAAGCGCAGGTCAATGCCAAAGAGTTGGAAAAATGGTGGAAGCAGATCGCCGATTGGCGTTCTAAAGACAGCCTGAAATATATCCAGTCCAACAAAGTTATTAAGCCGCAATACGCTTTGGAGCGTATCCGTGACCTTGCTTTGGAAACAGGTAAAGACACTTTCTATACAACAGAAGTTGGCCAGCACCAGATGTGGGCAGCCCAACATCTGTGCTTTGAAAAGCCGAAGCGCTGGATGACATCCGGTGGTTTGGGGACTATGGGCTATGGCTTCCCGTCTGCGATGGGTGTACAGGTTGCACATCCTGATGCGCTGGTTGTAGCGATTGCCGGGGATGGATCCTTCCAGATGAACCTGCAGGAACTGGCGACCTTGATGTCTTATCGTTTGCCGGTGAAGTGCTTCATCCTGAACAACATGTTCTTGGGCATGGTGCGCCAGTGGCAGGAAATGTTCCACGGTGAGCGTTATTCTGAAAGTGTGATTGAAGATCAGCCTGATTTTGTGAAACTGGCGGAAGCGTATGGGGCCTTGGGCCTGCGCGCGACCACGCCGGGTGAGCTGGATGGCGTGATCAAACAGGCGTTTGACTCCCATTTGCCGACAATCATCGATATTCGCACGGACCCGGAAGAGAACGTCTTCCCGATGATCCCGTCCGGGGCGGCCCATAACGAAATTATCCTTGGTCCGGAAGATTCCAAAAACTCGGAAAGCGGCGGTAGTGTCGAGTCCGGTGTACTGGTGTAAGGGAGGAACTAACAATGACAAATAAAGATAAAGACGACATCCTTCGCCACACGATTTCCGTACTGGTGGACAACGAATCCGGTGTTCTAGCTCGCGTAATCGGCCTGTTTTCCGGCCGTGGCTATAACATCGAAAGCTTGACGGTTGCTGAAACCGATCACGTTGAAAATCTGTCCAAGATTACCATCGTGACAACCGGTACCCGTCAGGTGATTGAGCAAATCAAAGCGCAACTTGACCGTCTGGTTCCCGTTCGCAGAGTTGTTGATCTCACGATTGACGGCCCAAGCGTTGAACGCGAAATGGCATTGGTTAAAGTGGCAGGTGAGGGAGAACATCGCGTTGAAGCTTTGCGCATCGCCGATATTTTCCGTGCACGTGTTATCGATAGCTCGAACTCTTCTTTCGTCTTTGAAGTCTTTGGTAAGGCTGGCAAAGTCGATGCCTTTATTAAACTGATGGAGCCATTGGGACTGGTTGACGTTTCACGTACCGGTGTCGTGGCGATTTCCCGCGGGGCCACTGGTCTCTAAGGATATCGCATCCAAAATTCTTAATCTTTTCTAGTTCAAGGGGTATTTGAACATGCAGGTTTATTACGATCGCGACGCAGACGTCAATTTGATCAAAACCAAAAAAGTAGCCATCGTTGGTTACGGCTCTCAAGGTCACGCACACACGCTCAACCTTCGTGATTCCGGTTGTACCGAAATCGCAGTTGCGCTGCGTGAAGGTTCTGCAACACGTAAAAAAGCTGAAGGCGAAGGCCTGAAAGTTATGTCTGTTGCTGAAGCGGCTGCTTGGGCTGACGTACTGATGATCCTGACACCGGACGAACTGCAAGCCGGTATCTACAAAAACGAAATCGCACCGAACCTGAAAGAAGGCTCTGCGTTGGCGTTTGCACACGGTCTGAACATCCACTTCGGCCTGATCGAAGCACCGAAAAACAACGACGTGATCATGATCGCGCCGAAAGGCCCGGGTCACACGGTTCGTGGCGAATACGTTAAAGGCGGCGGTGTACCGTGTCTGATCGCTGTTCACCAAGACGCGTCTGGTAACGCAAAAGAAATCGCTATGTCCTACGCGTGTGGCGTTGGCGGCGGTCGTTCCGGCATCATCGAAACAGACTTCAAAGAAGAGTGTGAAACTGACCTCTTCGGTGAACAGGCTGTTCTGTGTGGCGGTTTGACTGAACTGATCCGTTACGGCTTCGAGACACTGACTGAAGCTGGTTACGCACCGGAGATGGCTTACTTCGAATGTTTGCACGAAGTAAAACTGATCGTTGATCTGATGTACGAAGGTGGCATGCATAACATGCGTTACTCCATCTCCAACACTGCTGAATACGGTGACTATGTCTCTGGTCCGCGCGTTATTGATGCGTCTGTTAAAGAACGTATGAAAGAAGTTCTGGACGACATCCAGACTGGTAAATTCGTTCGTGACTTCATGTTGGAAAACCAAGTTGGTCAGCCGTTCCTGAAAGCACGTCGTGCACAAGGTGCTGCTCACCCGCTGGAAGAAACTGGCGAAAAACTGCGCGGCATGATGCCTTGGATTAAGTCCAACGCATTGGTTGACAAAGAACGTAACTAAGCAAATCTCGATCAAACCATCCGGTTTGTGACGACGCATTTGCGTTACGAAAAAACGTCCCTCAGGCGAAAAGTCTTCGGGAACGTGGCTCCGTTTAAAGGAGTCTGCATGCACTGCAAGGAAAGGGAGATCCGGTTTCGGGTCTCCCTTTTCCTTTGTGGGGTGAAACAATTTGTTTCGAAATCATCGACTTATGAAAAGGCGTAAACAGGCGTAGAGTAGGTGCAACAGTTAAAAGAGAGGTCGCCATGTTGCCGAGTTTATTTTTATCCCACGGTTCTCCTACCGTTTTAATCGAGAAGGACAGTCCGGGACGTGCGTTTTTGGCGCAGTTGGGCAGTCAGATTGAAAGACCGAAATCAATTTTGGTCGTCAGCGCTCATTGGGAAACCGAAAGCCCGACGGTTACGGGGGCAGGCGTCCTTGAAACGATCCATGATTTTTACGGATTCCCCAATGAGCTTTTCCAAATGACCTATCCAGCTGAAGGGACTGCGGCGTTGTCGCAGACCGCGCAAACGCTGTTGGGGGCCAGGCTGGATGACAAGCGCGGTCTGGATCACGGCGCCTGGTCGGCGTTAAAGCTGATGTACCCAGAGGCAGACATTCCTGTGGTGCAGTTGAGCCTGCAATCTCATTTTCCTGCGCAGTATCATTATGATATTGGCAGCAAGCTCTCGGAGCTGCGAAAAGAGGGGGTCTTGATCATCGGGTCAGGCGCGGCAACACATAACCTGCGGGCCTTAACGTGGTATGATAAAACACCGGACCCTTGGGCTGTAGAGTATGAAGACTGGTTGGTGAAAACCGTTGAAGAACAAGACCACGACGCCCTATTACATGCCCGCGAGAGCGCGCCACATTACAGTATGGCCCATCCGGTTGATGAACATTGGCTGCCGATTTATGTAGCGATGGGGGCCGGCGACAAGATGCGCCTGCTGCACCGTGGGTTTGAGCATCGCAACTTGAGCATGGCGGCGGTTGCCTTTGATTGATATGGTGGGGAAAGCTGACAGACAGGAGAGAGCATGCAGCAGTTTACGACCCGTTTTACCATCGCGACACAGGGGCAGGGACTCTATGAATTCACCCGTGATGTTCAACGATGGGTGCAAGATTGTGGCCTTGAAACGGGTTTGTTGACGCTCTTTTGTCAGCATACCAGTGCCAGCTTGACCATTCAGGAAAATGCGGACCCCGATGTGCAGTTGGACCTGACGGAGTTTTACGCCCGTCTGGTGCCGGAACATATGGGCTGGTTGCCGTCATACCATGGAAGGGCCGGATGACATGCCTGCCCATATTAAAAGCGCCCTGACGGATGTCTCTCTGTCGATTCCGATCTTTCAGGGACGCGCGGCGTTGGGCACGTGGCAGGGGATTTATGTGTTTGAACATCGCAGTCAGCCGCACACGCGCAGCGTGGTCGCCCATGTGACGGGGCAATAGAAAGTTGTTCTAGCGCGCGTTCCAATAGGTTTCGGGGACCATGCGGTTGTCGATTTGACGGCACAAATTGTCGCCCCATTCCTGACCTTTGCTTTGCAGGATCTCTTTTTGCAGGGATTTGGCTTGTGCGTCGCCTTTTTTAGCGGCTAATTCTAACCAGGCGAAGGCAAGGGTGAGATCAAATTGCACGCCTGTTCCATTGAGGTAGTAAATCCCCAATTCACGCATGGCATCGCTGTCACCTTTAACGGCGGATTGCGCATACCAATTTGCTGACTTCTCAAAATCACTGGTGAGCGCGTAGATCGCGCCAAGCTGTGTCATGGCCGCGCGCGAGTCTTTTTGTGCGGCCTTTTCATACCAGCTGAGGGCGGTTTCAGGGGATTTTTCCACACCTTGGCCCAAGGCATACATCTGGGCGATTTTAATCATGGCTTGGGGGTAGCCCCCTTGGGCGGCACGTTCAAACCATTCCGCGGCGGTGTGATAGTCTGCGGCGATCTTTTTGCCTTGTGACCACAAAAGGCCGAGCTTATAGGCGGATTTTAAATCACCATGAACGGCCTTACTTTCCAGACTTTCCGCAAGAGTGCGCACGTCATTGGCATGGAGAGGGGCCGTGAGAATACATAAGAATAATGCAGAAAGGTTGAGTAGGCGTAGCATTTTGTAAATCCAGAATTATAGTCTACGCCTACTCTAGCCTTTTCATGGGCGAATTGAAAGTGTGTTGGGGGCTGTTTTAGCTGCCCGCGACATCAATAACAACGCGGCCCCGAACATTGCCTTTGAGAATATCTTTGCCCAGCTTAGGCAGATCTTCCAGTTTGGCTTCTTGGGTCATATCTTCCAATTTCTCTAAGGGCAGATCGCTTTGAATGCGTTGCCATGCACGAACGCGTTTTTCCTTGGGACACATGACAGAATCGATCCCCAAAAGATTCACGCCGCGCAGCAAGAACGGGATGACGGTTGCGGGCAAATCGTTGCCGCCGGCCAACCCGATGGCGGCCGCGCTTGCGCCGTATTTGAGCTGGGCTAACACGCGGGCCAATGTGGTGCCGCCAACCGCATCAATGCAGCCTGCCCAACGTTCTTTTTCGAGGGGGCGTTTGGAGGTTTCGGCCAATTCTTCACGGGCGACGAGGGTGCTTACCCCCAATTCTTTGAGGTAGTCGTGGGTGTCAGCGCGTCCGGTTGATCCGGCAACCTTGTAGCCCAGCTGATGAAGGATGGCGACAGCAACACTGCCCACGCCACCGGCAGCCCCGGTGACGAGTACTTCCCCCTGATCGGGAGTTAGGCCATGATCTTCCAGTGCCATAACCCCCAGCATCGCAGTGAAGCCCGCGGTGCCGACTGACATAGCCTGTTTGGTGGACAGACCGTCTGGCAGGGCCACCAGCCAGTCGCCGCTTACGCGCGCTTTTTGGGCGTATCCACCCCAATGAATTTCGCCGACACGCCAGCCGGTTAACACGACTTTATCACCAGCCTTAAAGTCCGGGTGGCTGGAGTCTTCGACCGTACCCGCAAAATCGATACCGCCCACATGAGGGTAATCACGGACCAAGCCGCCAGCCCCGTTGAGGACAAGGCCGTCTTTATAGTTGAGGGTCGAATATTCGACATTTACCAGCACGTCGCCTTCTGGCAACTGGTCGATATTGATATCCTGCAGGGTGGCTTCTACGCCGCTGTCATTTTTGTCGAGAATAAGTGCTTTAAACATGGGATCACCTTTGTTGGGAATATGTGCTGTCTTTACAGTACGTGTATTTATATATTTGTCAAACAAATATATAAAATTGGATTTAAGTTGTATGAGACGGGCTTTCAGGTCATTCTGTTGCCTCTATTAAATTGAAAGCGACTGATTATGGGCATTAAATATGAACCGCTGGTCACAGAGAGCCTGGCAAAACAGATTTCAGAGACGATCCGTCAGGCCATTGTGGATGGTGAGTTACAGGTTGATGAACGTTTGCCGACAGAACCGGAACTGGCTCAACGTTTTGGGGTTTCGCGCCCCACGATTCGGGAAGCCCTGAAGCGACTCGCGGCGCAAAATTTGATCCGGTCGCGCAGAGGCCCGGCGGGCGGCACGTTTGTCAATAAGCCGGACAGTCAGGATGCCAAGGATGCGTTGATCAATATGACATCGCTTTTAACGACTCTGGGGGAATTTGATCTCTCCGATATCGCCGAGGCCCGACGCGAGCTTGAATTGACCTGTGTCTATCTGGCGGCAGAACGCTGTGACGAAACGCAGTTAGCGATTATGGCGCAAGAAATCGAGATACAGAAAAAAAACGATTTACCGGATCAGGAGTTTTGCGCCTCTGACGTTCGTTTCCACCGTGCCATTGTGGATGCCAGTGCAAACAGAATGTTGCAATTCATGATGTGTTCTGTGATTGAAGCGGTGCAGCCCGTGGTGAACTTGATCGTCTTTCCTTTTTGGGATAAGAAAAAGACAATTGATCAGCACATTCGCTTATACGATGCCATTCGTACGCGTGATGCTGACACAGCCGCGCGGGTATTTTCGGAACAGATGGACGATCTCTCAGACCGGTATTCCAAAGCGCAGGCGCGGCGCAACAGGGACAAGTAAGGGCAATAAAGGGAATAGTTATGTCAGTAGTTAATACAATGCATTCGAAAAGAGTGACTGACGAAGTGCGCCACGCCAATGACGATCTGGAATTTTTTTATATGGAAGCCAGACGCAACCGTAAAATCGCAAATTGGGCTGCAGAACAATTGGGGTTTAATAAAAAAGAATATTTCCTTGAGCTGGTCGAGGCTGATTTGTCGAAAGCTGGCCCCAAGCCGGTGATTGACCGCATCATGGTGGACTTTCAGCAAGCCGGGCTGAACATTTCAGAAGAGACCTTGTGGGATCAGCTACGTACCTTTGAAAAAGACGTGCTGCAAGATATGCTCACACAACAGGCGGAACGTACAAAGGCCGAGATCAAGGCGAAGGAAAAGAAGAAGAAAGACAAAAAGGCCAAGTCAAAGAAGGACAAGAAAAAGAAAAAATAAGCCGTTTTCGGGAGAACATAAAATGTAACGATGCCAATTTGACCTAATCTGATAATTGCATAGGTTTGTGAGAGCTGTTGAACTAAACCAAATTAGATTTGCCATAATCTCTATGATCGGTGACGCATGTGTCAATAAACTGACGACCAAGTCCGGTGACTATAATAGTTTTGTGTAGTAGCTGTGCCTTGCGATCATTTTGTGCGTTTATTGTTTCGACCATTGTGCGAATAAGCGGGTGTTCATCAAGCTCCTTGTAGAGATTGTCATCAATCAACTCATAAGTTGCTGGAATTTCAAGTAACCCAAGCCTACATAGATTGTCCAAGTTATTTGGCAGCCGATAGATATCATTAATTCCAACTTTTTCACCTAATAGAGTGAAATGTCTAAAATGATCAAGACCGCCTCTTTGGTCTCTACGATTATTTCGAACGGTAACTGCTGGCGCTTGTTCGGTAGATGTAAATGCTGTTAATAGTTTGGCTTCGTCTGAAGACAGTTGCTTGATAATCTCTACAAAACTGGGATGTGCATTTTTCTTTGTGGAGCTATCCATTGAAGAAGCTAATAGATTTGCATAAAGCTCTTTCAGTTCACCAATTGAGCCTGTATAGCGAAGTGATTCTAGCGCGGGTCCTGCGATGTGAGTAGGTGGAGTTACGATATTCTCTTCGGGTATATTTTGTAGTTTTTCAGTTACTTTATTGTCTACAAAATCTCTAATTTGATCATACCCCCAAACTAAAGCAGCTACAGGAGCTAATGCGACATTGACTGTTTTTGCTACAGTACCCAAAGCTTTACCAACCTCTTGAGCTGCTGGTTGGAATGCATCCTGATATACTGGAACAGCCTTGACGAGCTCTGTTACTGCATGGATTGTTTCCTCTATATTTCCCTCTTTTTTTTCTTCTTCAGACAAAGTTTATTCCTTTCATTACTTTTTATCTTACTAATATAATGGTGTTAGGTTGACGAATATACTGTAAAATATCATTTGAATGTATAAGGCCTGATACGAGCTAATATATGTAAAAAACCCCTTGAGGCGATCGCACTCAAGGGGTTTTTTGTTAAGCGTTTAAAGCGGCTTAGTCTTTACGACGCGGGCGACGGGCGCCACGCGGCTTGTCAGACTTTTCAGCATCGCCTTCACCTTCAGCGCGCGGACGTTTTTCGCCCACTTCTTCGGTGATGTCTTCGCCAGTTTCTTGATCGACAACGCGCATGGACAGTTTAACCTTACCACGATCGTCGATACCGATCAGTTTCGCCCAGACTTCATCGCCTTCAGACACAACGTCAGCAACCTGTGCAACGCGCTCGTTCTTCAGTTCAGAAATGTGAACCAAACCGTCACGTGTGCCCATGTAGTTAACAAAGGCACCGAAGTCCATGACCTTAACGACTTTACCACGGTAGATTTTGTTGAGCTCAGGCTCAGCAACAATGCCCATGATCCAATCGATGGCTTTTTGACCGCTTTCACCGTCAACAGCTGCAACGCGGATGGTACCGTCATCTTCGATGTCGATTTTCGCGCCGGTTGTTTCGGTGATTTCGCGGATGACTTTACCGCCTGTGCCGATAACTTCACGGATCTTGTCTTTGTTGATCTGGAAAGCTGTAATTTTCGGTGCGTTGTTGGAGACATCGTCACGACCGGATGTGATGGCTTTGGCCATTTCACCCAGAATGTGAACACGACCGTCTTTGGCTTGATCCAAGGCGATTTGCATGATCTCTGGTGTGATGGATGTAATTTTAATATCCATCTGCAAAGAGGTGATGCCTTCTTCTGTACCGGCCACTTTAAAGTCCATGTCACCCAAGTGATCTTCGTCACCCAAGATGTCAGACAGGACAGCAAAGCCGTCGTCTTCTTTGATCAGACCCATGGCGATACCCGCTACAGGGCGTTTCAAGGGAACACCAGAGTCCATCAAGGACAGGGATGTACCACAAACAGTCGCCATAGAAGAAGAGCCGTTGGATTCTGTCACTTCAGAAACCACACGTACTGTGTAGGGGAAATCTTCTTTGGACGGCATCAACGGACGGATCGCGCGCCATGCCAGTTTACCGTGACCGATTTCACGACGGCCCGGAGACTTCAGGAAGCTGGCTTCACCGACAGAATATGGCGGGAAGTTGTAATGCAGCATGAAGTTTTCGCGGTATTCTTTATCCAGTGCGTCGATGATTTGCTCATCTTGGCCTGTCCCCAATGTGGTGACAGCCAGTGCCTGTGTTTCACCACGTGTGAACAGGGCAGAACCGTGTGCACGCGGCAGCAGGCCGACTTGTGCGTCGATGGCACGAACTGTTTTCGTGTCACGACCGTCGATACGAGACTGGGTTTTGATGATGTCACGACGAACGATATCTTTTTCAAGATTTTTCAGAACGCCTGCAACAACAACGCTGGAGACTTCGCCAGCTTCAACTTTGCCCGCGTAAAATTCTGTGACTTTGGCTTTCGCTTCAGAAACTGCAGCAACACGTTGTTGCTTATCAACGATTTTGTAAGCTGCGCGCAGGTCAGCTTCTGCCAGTTCAGCGGCTTTGGCTTCAATTTCACCAAGGTACTCAACCGGTTGCGGCAGATCCCAAGGTTCTTTCGCACAAACTTCAGCCAGATCGATGATCGCGTTGATCACATCCTGGAAGGCTTTGTGACCGAAGGCCACCGCACCCAGCATGATTTCTTCTGACAGTTCTTGCGCTTCAGATTCAACCATCAAAACGCCTTCTTGTGTCCCGGCAACAGCCAGATCAAGAATGCTTTCTTCCAGTTCGTCTGTGGTTGGGTTGAGGACGTATTCGCCTTCAATGTAGCCAACGCGGGCCGCACCGATCGGGCCCATAAACGGCATGCCGGAAATGGTCAGCGCCGCAGACGCACCGATCATGGCAACGATGTCTGGATCGTTTTCAAGATCGTGTGCCAGAACGGTACAAATAACTTGAGTTTCGTTTTTGTAGCCCGGTGCAAACAGCGGGCGGATCGGACGGTCAATCAGGCGGGACGTCAGCGTTTCTTTTTCAGAAGGGCGTCCTTCGCGTTTGAAAAAGCCACCCGGGATTTTACCGGCTGCGAAAGCTTTTTCCTGATAGTTGACCGTCAGCGGAAAGAAATCAATGTCAGCGCGGGCTTGCTTTTGCCCAACAGCTGTACACAGAACTTTTGTCTCGCCATAGGTAACCAGAACCGCACCATCTGCTTGACGTGCGATTTTACCTGTTTCAAAAACCAGCGGACGACCGCCCCATTCGATTTCTTTACGGAATTCTTTAAACATATATCTTCCTTACATACGTACGTACATGGGCTGCTTAAGGGACCTTCCCTTAAAATTGACATAACAGCCATAACCGCCAATCTACACCACATCGACCTTGTGCGGTTTGACGGGTTTGTGACATTCGAATTCATGAACAATGCCACAGGGTCGAAAATGAAGAAAGGCGCGTCATACCTTTTTGGTATATCGCGCCTTGCTCCGAGAATCTTTGTCTTAGCGACGCAGACCCAAACGTTCGATGATGCTCTGGTAACGGGCAACGTCTTTTTTCTTGGTGTAGTCCAAGAGACGACGGCGTTGACCAACCAGCATCAACAGACCGCGACGAGAGTGAAAGTCTTTTTTGTGTTCTTTCAAGTGCTCTGTCAGGTTTGCGATACGCTCGGAAAGAATAGCAACCTGTACTTCCGGTGAACCAGTGTCACCTTCTTTGGTGCCAAATTCTTTGATTAGCTCAGCTTTACGCTCTGCAGTAATCGACATCGGATACTCCATATGTAGATGTTAATAATTGAAAACCCTGAAAGGACGAACCAGTCCGTCTTCCACCTTGGCAAGAGCAACAAGTTTGTCGTTATGCATCAACCGTAAGGTCTCTGTATCCGGCAAATCCGTCTTAAAGCCCATACCGTTGCGAATTTTCTGGGTTTCTTCTTCGTTCAAGGCCAGTGCCGAGATGTCGTCCAGCACGGTCTCAATCGCAAGAAGGCTTTCAAAAAGCGCCTCACTATGCACAATTTGCTCCAAAGAATCCAGTGAAATCGCGCAATTCTCGTCAAACGGGCCGACTTTTGTGCGCCGCAACATGGAGATATAGCCGAGGCACCCAAGTTTATTACCCAGATCACGCCCCAGACTTCTCACATATGTCCCTTTGCCGCACTGGACCTCAAAGATGGCCCGGTCCGAATCGGGGCAGTCGATGAGTTTCAGGTCATCAATCTGCACCGTACGGGCCGTCATCTCGATGTCTTTATCTTCGCGCGCCAGCTTATAAGCGCGTTGTCCATCGATTTTGATGGCGGAATATTTCGGTGGGATTTGCTCAATCGCGCCGATAAAGGCGGGCAGGGCAGCTTCGATTTCCGCACGGGTTGGGCGCGCGGTGCTTGTGTCGGTGACTTCGCCTTCTGCATCGTCGGTGCTGCGGGTTTCGCCCCAGGTCACTTCAAAGCGGTAGGTCTTTGTCCCGTCCATCACATAGGAAACGGTTTTTGTCGCTTCCCCAAAGGCCAAGGGTAAGATGCCGCTGGCTAGCGGATCAAGGGTGCCGCCATGACCGACCTTTTGGGCCTTGGTCAACCAGCGGGCTTTCCCCACCACATTGTTGGAGGAAATTTCAAGGGGCTTATCGATGATCAGCCAGCCGTGAATGGGGATGCCTTTTTTCTTTCTGCCCATCGTGAACCTTGTCGTTTACCCTACAGAACGCAGGTCTGCTGTTGGTCGCTTAAAAAGAAAAGGGGGAAGGTTTATTCCTCTTCCCCGTCCTCATCATCTTCGCGGTGGATGTCGGCTTGAACTTTGGGGTCCTGAAGCAATTTGTTGATCTTCAGGGCCTCATCCAGCGACTCATCGCGCTTAAAGCGGAATTTTGGGATGTATTTTGTGGTCGAGAGACGGGAATATTCGTGACGGACATGGCCGCTGGCGCGGTTTAAGCCATCCACCACGGCATCCGTATTGTCCCCGCCAAGGTCAGAGACAAAAACCGTTGCATTTCGCAAGTCAGGGCTGACACGAACTTCTGAAACGGAAATGGACGCATCAATCAAATCTGGGTCACGGAAATCGGCACGCGCAATGATGCCTGCCAACGCATGACGGATTTCTTCGCCGACACGAAGTTGGCGTTGTGTGGGAGCCTTACCGGATCGTCTGGTCATGATAGTATCTCTTGTTTTTCATCAAAACAGGCAGGAACCCTCAAGGAAGGTTCCTGCCTGGAAAAAAGCGAACAATAAAGGGTTTAGATTTCTTGTTCGATCTGTTCCATCTCAAAGCATTCGATCATATCGCCGACTTTAAGATCGTTATAGTTTTCGAAGGACATCCCGCATTCGAAGCCGGATTTAACTTCTTTAACGTCATCTTTAAAGCGTTTGAGCTGACCAAGCGCGCCTTCGTGAACAACAACGTTGTCACGCAGCAAGCGCACTTTGGCACCCCGTTTCACAACGCCTTCTGTAACCATACAGCCGGCAATTGTACCCACGCGGGAAATGTTGAAGGTTTCGCGGATTTCCGCATAACCGATGAACTTTTCCTGATAAACCGGATCCAGAAGACCGGACATCATACGTTTTACATCGTCTGCTGCATCGTAAATGATGGAGTAGTAACGAATGTCAACGCCGTCACGTTTCGCCATTTCACGCGCTTGCGGGTTGGCACGAACGTTAAAGCCGATGATCAAGGCGTTGGAGGCACGCGCCAGTGTGATATCCGATTCGTTAATCGCACCCACAGCACCGTGCAGGACTTTCACCTTCACATCATCGCGGCCCAGTTTATCGAATGTGCCGGACAGGGCTTCGATAGAGCCTTGTACGTCACCTTTGATAAGAACAGGCAGTTCTTTGACTTCGCCAGCCGCGATTTGGCTGAACAGTTCTTCCAAGGTCCCGCGACCGCTGGCAGCAGCTTTCGCCGCTTTGGACTTGTTGGTCCGGTATTCAGAAACTTCACGGGCTTTGGCTTCACTCTCAACAACGACGAGCTGGTCACCGGCAGACGGTGTGCCTTGCAGACCGAGAACCTCAACAGGGGTTGCCGGACCGGAGCTTTTCACGTGATGACCGTGATCGTTGACCAAGGCACGGACACGCCCCCATTCTGTACCGACGACAAAGATGTCACCGATTTTCAGGGTCCCGCGTTGGACCATGACGGTTGCGATGTTACCGCGGCCGCGTTCTTGTTTGGCTTCAACAACCACACCTTCCGCAGCGCGGTTCGGGTTGGCTTTCAGCTCCAGAATTTCTGCTTGCAGCAGGATGGTTTCTTCGAGGCTTTCAAGGTTCAGGCGCTGCTTCGCAGACACTTCAACGTCCATGACCTCACCGCCCATGCTCTCAACCTGAATTTCATGTTGCAGCAGTTCTGTACGTACGCGTGTCGGGTCAGCACCCGGCTTGTCAATTTTGTTGATCGCAACGATAATCGGCACGTCCGCGGCTTTCGCGTGGCGGATCGCTTCGATCGTTTGCGGCATGACACCGTCATCGGCAGCAACCACAAGAACAACGATATCTGTCAGTTCCGCACCACGGGCACGCATGGCCGTAAAGGCTTCGTGACCCGGTGTATCCACGAACGAGATTTTCGCACCGCTGGCCATGGTGACCTGATAGGCACCGATGTGCTGGGTGATCCCGCCGGCTTCTTTGTCCACAACGTCTGTTTCACGCAGGGCATCAAGAAGGGAGGTTTTACCGTGGTCAACGTGACCCATCACAGTTACGATCGGTGCACGTGGGATTTGCTGGGACTCGTTATCTTCCGGCCCTGTCAGATCCACTTCCACATCCGCATCGGATACACGTTTCACAGTGTGACCAAATTCTTCCACAACAACCTGTGCCGTATCAGCATCGATTGTTTGGTTGATCGTTACCATCGTACCCATTGTCATCAGGGCCTTAACAACCGCTGCGGCACGTTCTGCCATACGGTTGGCGAGTTCCTGTACCGTGATGTGATCCGGGAGAATAACTTCACGAATTTGCTTGGCTTGATCCTGGTTGCCGCCGCCTTGTTGCTGTTTCTGCTTTTGGCGGGCACGTTTTACGGAAGCAAGAGAGCGCTGACGCTGTTCGCCATCAAAGTTATCGATGGACAGCTTGCCTTTACCGCGACGACGATCAGTACCACGTTTGGCGGCTTCCGGCTTTTTCTCTTCTTTTTTCTTCACGGGCTTTGCAGCGACCGGTTTTTCGTCTTTTTTCGCCGGTTCAGGGCGACGTGCAGAATCTTTCTCTGCGCGTGTTTGGGCAAGTTCCGCTGCTTCCGCCGCTTTGCGGGCTTCCGCTTCGATCCGTTGCTTCTCAGCCGATTCTTCAGCCGCTTTACGCTCGGCGTCAGCTTTCGCTTTACGCTCTTCAGCGGCTTTTTCTTCCGCACGGCGTTTCGCGTCTGCAGCTTCGCGTTTTGCACGCGCTTCTGCATCGGCTTCCATTTGTTTCTTTTGCTCTTCTTCGGCTTTCTTCGCGTTTTGAAGAACCTGCGCGCGCTTCGCCAATTCGTCATCTGTCAGATGCGCATCGTTTTGAACGGCAGGTCTATCCTGTTTGAAGGCCTGTTCAGCAGCTTCCTTGGCGGTTTGTGCGCCACCGCGGACTTCGGACATGCGTCCGGACGTGCCTTGAACGAAAGTTCGTTTTTTACGCACCTCGACAGCCACGGACTTGCTGCGTCCATGAGAGAAACTTTGTTTGACCTGACCAGCTTCAACTGTTTTTTTCAGTTCAAGTTTGCCGGGTCGATTGAGGCTGAGCTTGTTGCCGTCGTCGCCTTTTTTATCTGTCATATCCGAGCTGTGCCTGTCTTTCTATAGTTCTACAATCAGTCGCGGAAACCTTGCAATCGCAAGGCCTCTACTTGGAAGCGCGCGGCCAATTTGCCGGGCGCCAACCCCATATGGACCACATGGTCCCGCCCGGCTGCGCGTCCCAATTCCTCTGCATCGAACAGCTCGATCAAAGGGAGGTCACCCGCAAGGGCTTTAATCTTTGCCCGGCCATCGTCAGCGCCGTCTCTGGCGGCCAACACAACGCGACATTTGCCGCTTTTGAGCCAAGCCCGGGTTTTTTCAAACCCGAAAATTACACCACTGGTTCTACGCATCATGCCGATCAAAGACAAGCTGCGTTGCACCAAAAGTGCTTCAATTCGATCTGCCAGACCCTCCATGGGTTTGACATTTTTACGTGCCGCGCGGGAAAATGCATTTTTTGCGCATGCTGTATTTACCACATTACGCTCAGCACTCAACCATAAACCGCGTCCCGGCAATTTTCCGTCCACATCGGGGACGACAATATCATCGGGTCCGCATACGCACCGGATCAGTTGTTCCTTGGGAAGAACCAATCCGGTGACAATGCAGCGGCGTTCCGGGCTATCGCCCTTACGCGTCTTCATCTTCGAACCAGTGTGCCCGTGCTGCCATGATGATTTCATTGGCTGCCGTTTCACTGAGGTTCTTTTCACCGACATATTCACGCAGCTCATCCCCGGCCAGATCAGCCAGATCGTCGAGCGTTTTTACGTCGTTTTCACCCAAAGCAACAACCATGGCTGCGCTCAGGCCTTCAATATTAAAGAGGTCGTCACTCACGCCGAGTTCACGACGTTTAGCATCCAGAACCTTGTCTTGTTCTTCAAGGAAGGTCAGGGCACGGGCACGCAGTTCTTCTGCAACGTCCATGTCGAAGCCTTCGATCTCTGCCAGTTCGGCACGGGGGACATAGGCGACTTCTTCGATAGAAGAGAAACCTTCAGTCACCAACAGGTGCGCGATCACATCGTCCACATCCAGTGCTTCAATGAACTGGTTGGAACGGGCTTTAAATTCTTCCTGACGGCGCTCTGACTCTTCGGCTTCTGTCAGGATATCGATATCCCAAGACGTCAGTTGAGACGCAAGGCGCACGTTCTGACCACGACGACCGATCGCCAAAGACAGTTGGTCATCAGGGACAACAACTTCAATGCGGTTGGTTTCTTCATCCAGAACAACCTTGGCAACTTCAGCCGGTGCCAACGCGTTTACGATGAAAGTCGCCGGATCAGCAGACCATTGGATGATGTCGATTTTTTCGCCTTGCAGTTCAGACACAACCGCCTGAACGCGTGACCCACGCATCCCCACACAAGCGCCGACCGGATCGATAGAACCATCAGAAGACTGAACGGCGATCTTGGCACGCGAACCGGCATCACGGGCAACGGATTTAATCTCGATGATGCCATCATAGATTTCCGGTACTTCCTGTGTAAACAGTTTTGCCATAAATTGCGGGTGAGAACGCGACAAGAAGACTTGCGGGCCGCGGTTTTCACGACGCACATCAAAGATGTAGGCGCGGATACGGTCGCCGTTTTTCACATGTTCGCGCGGGATACATTCGTCACGGCGCAACAGGGCTTCTGTGCGACCAAGATCAACAACAACGTTGCCGAATTCCACACGTTTGACCAGACCGTTGACGACTTCGCCAACGCGGTCTCTAAATTCGTCATACTGGCGATCGCGCTCGGCATCACGTACTTTTTGCACGATGACCTGTTTCGCAGTCTGCGCAGCGATACGACCGAAATCAATCGGCGGCAGCGGATCGACAAGAAATTCACCGAGTTCAGCATCGGCCTTGCGGGCACGTGCTTGATCTACGGTCATCTGCATATGTTCGTCTTCGACCTCGGAGACAACTTCGATGTAACGCGCCAATTTAATTTCGCCGGTTTTCCGGTCGATGTTGGCACGGATATCATGTTCCTGACCATATTTGGAACGCCCAGCTTTCTGGATAGCTTGTTCCATAGCTTCAAAAACCTGGTCGCGTTCGATTCCTTTGTCACGAGCTACCACATCGGCAACTTGAAGCAACTCTGGGCGAGGCATTCCGCTCGATTGTTCCATTTTTCTTACAATCCTTGTTCTTTGGACGCTGCTGCGAGCAGGTCATCAGTGAGGACCAACTTGGCTTTAATAATATCTTCGAAAGGAAGATCTTGTGCCACACCGTCCACGAGAATTTGCACATTTCCATCCACAAGTCCGACCAGGCGGCCTGTGAAACGTTTGCGACCATCAATCAGGTAGGACATTTCTACCCTGGCTTCAAAGCCAGCAAAACGTTCAAAATCTTCTGCCCGAACAAGCGGGCGATCCACTCCGGGTGAACTCACTTCCAGAGAGTAGGCTTCGTCAATCGGGTCATCCACATCCAGAAGAGGAGAAACCGCGCGGCTGATTTTGGCGCAATCTTCCACATCCATTGTTTTGCGATCAGCACGTTCTGCCATGATTTGCAAGGTCGGATGACGATCACCCTGAATTTGCAAACGAACAATGACGTACCCCATTTCGGTGAGGGTAGGGGCAATAATTTCTTCAATGCGCTGCATTGCTGAAGACATGATGCAGTTTCCCTTTCCTAGTGATCGCATGGACCCAGTAACAAAAAAAGCGGACCAGGTGGCCCACTTCAATAAAGTCCACCGAAGTGGTTATGTATTGAGTTCGCCGCCTTTATACGCGCATTTTGTCAAAATGCAAGTAATTTTCTACGTTTTACGCGTATAGGGCTTGCTTTCAGGTCGTTATTTTCTTTTAAAGCGCAAATAAACGCAGGCTTTGCCTTGTCGGATTGCTTTTTGTTCGTAACGGCTTGGCGGCCAGTCATCGGGGCGCACACGCCAATCTTCCGGGCCTTCACAGATCCATTCAAAATCCGGATGTTTGGTCATATGTTCCAGCGTCCAGTCGATATAGGGCATATGGTCGCTGCCGACTCTAAATTCCGCTCCGCTTTTCAGAACGCGCGAGATCAGGGCCATATTATCGGGTCCGACAAAACGGCGTTTGGCGTGACGTTTTTTGCGCCATGGATCGGGGAACAGCAGGAATAAACGGTCAATGGAGCTATCCGGCATGACATCGAGCAACGGGCGTGCGTCATCATCCAAAATACGGATGCGATCTTGCAGGCCGCGGTTGTCCACGTGATTGAGCAGCATTGCCACCCCATTGATGAAAGGTTCGCACGCCAGCATGCCGATGTCGGGGTTGTTTTCCAGTTGAGCGGCGCAATGTTCCCCGCCACCAAAGCCGACTTCAAACCAGACCTGTTTGACCTCTGTTTTAAACAGAGACTTCGGGTCGAGCTGACTGCCATCTTCGGGGGGCTGAATACGCAGATCAGGCAGCAGGGTGTCCACAAGTTCCTGCTGGCGCGGCTTGAGCTTATAGCCCTGACGGCGTCCAAAGGTTTTCAGGCGCGTGGTATAGAGTTCTGGCGTATCTGACATGATCTACTCGTTTCAACAAAAAAGCCCGACCTTATAGCCGGGCTTTTTCGTACTTTTCAACAGTTGTTTTAGAACTGGCGTTTCAGTTCGTCCACAAGGTCTGTTTTTTCCCAGCTGAAGTGGCCTTGTTCTGTCGGTGTACGACCGAAGTGACCATAGGCGGAGGTTTCTTTGTAGATCGGGGCGTTGAGTTTCAGATGCTCACGGATGCCACGCGGGGACAGGTTCATGATTTCTGAAGCAATTTTCGCCAGTTTAAGTTCGTCAACTTGCGCTGTGCCGGCTGTGTCTACGTAAACAGACAGCGGCTTGGAAATGCCGATTGCATAAGACAACTGGATCGTACATTTGTCCGCAAGGCCCGCAGCAACGATGTTTTTCGCAAGGTAACGTGCTGCGTAAGCCGCAGAACGGTCAACCTTGGTCGGATCTTTACCAGAGAACGCGCCGCCACCGTGAGGAGCCGCACCGCCATAGGTGTCAACGATGATCTTACGACCTGTCAGGCCCGCATCCCCATCGGGGCCACCGATGACAAAACGACCTGTCGGGTTGACGTAAATTTCGTCGTCAGAGGGCAACCAGCCTTCTGGCAGAACTTCTTCAAAGTAAGGCAGGACCAATTCACGAACGTCATCCAAAGACAGGCTTTCGTCATGTTGTGTGGAGACAACCAAAGAAGTCGCGCGAACAGGCTTGCCATTTTCGTAAGCCAGCGTCACTTGTGATTTGGAATCCGGGCCAAAGCCTTTGACTTTGCCGGAGTGGCGATCTTCTGCCATGCGGCGCAGGATCTTGTGCGCGTACATGATCGGGGCCGGCATCAGTTCCGGTGTTTCGTTACAGGCGTAACCGAACATAATGCCTTGGTCGCCCGCACCTTCTTCTTTATCTGTCCCGGAGCCTTCGTCAACGCCTTGAGCAATGTCCGCAGACTGGGAGTGGATTTGAGAAGTGATTTCGCAATCTTTCCAGTGGAAGCCGCGTTGCTCGTAGCCGATCTCTCTGATGGCTTCGCGCGCGATTTCCTTGAAACGGTCGTGGTTCATTTCATCCGGGCCGCGGACTTCACCAGCCAAAGCAACAAAGTTTGTTGTGACCATGGTTTCAACAGCAACGCGGGAATACGGGTCCAGTTCGAGGAACGCATCAATGATAGAATCGGAGATACGGTCCGCAACTTTGTCCGGGTGACCTTCGGAAACAGATTCGGAAGTGAATAGATATTTATCGAGAGCCATTACAAGCGCCTTTCGATCAAAAGTTAAACGAATGGACCTAGGGCGTCTGTCTTTGCCCCACTTAGCGACATTTTTTGGTGTGGGTGCGCAAGCGGTCCAAATCCCCCCACAAACCTTGGATGAATCCTAAGGTTTAATAGGTTCGTCTTGTAACAGAACTGTATAACGGGTCAAGTATTTTCGTCGTCTTGTGACTCGTCGCACAGGACTTTGGTCAACTCAAACACGCGTCGCCGGATGGCGGGGTTGGTGATTTGATAGTAGTTGCGCACAAGCTCAAGTGTTTCGCGCCGCGTCATATTGTCGGTTTCAAAAGCGGACACGTCCGTGCTGAGCTGTTGGCTGACTTCTTTGTAGCGATCGTGACTGAGTTCTGTCGGCATTTCCTCGAAGAAATAGGAGATGGGGACATCAAGCACGCGGCTGAGATCATAAAGACGACTGGCGCCAATGCGGTTGGCGCCGCGCTCATATTTCTGGATTTGTTGGAACGTCAGGCCGACGGTTTCCCCCAGTTTGCTTTGGCTCATACCGAGAAGGGTGCGTATGTGGCGCAGTCTGGTGCCCACATGAATGTCGATCGGGTTCGCTTCTCCCGGTTTTTTCTTGGGTAGACCCACCACTTTAGCGATTGTTGACATTCGACGTCCCATTTGTATTGAGGGTTGAAAGTTATATCTTCCATTTGCTGAATTGATTATAAGCAGATCAGCCTGTCGTGCGCAACTCCGGTATTGTAAGAAAATATAATATTTAACTAACGGTTGATCTTTGTTTTGTCGGTAGAGAAATCAGAACTTGACCCAAGATCGTTAGGAGCAGGAGAATACCGCCCCAGGAAGCGGCCCCATAGCGGGCAAAAAACGGAATATGATCAAGGGGTTTTGCTAAGGGAACATCAACGAAGCGCTGCACCCCATAAGGGATAGAGGCCTGTGTACGCCCATAGCCATCGGTGATGACACTCACGCCTGTATTGGCGACACGCACCAGCGGTAGGCCTTCTTCAACGCTGCGCATCTTTGCACTTATTAAGTGTTGGTAAGGACCGGGGCTATTGCCGTACCAGCCATCATTGGTGATGTTGAGCAACCATTGCGGTCTTTTTTGCGGGTCGACAACTTCACCGGGGAAGATGATTTCATAACAAATCAAAGGGCTTAGGGAGGGCAACCCTGCGATTTCCAATGTTTGGGGGCCGCGGCCGGGGGTGAAATCAACCAACCCATCGGTTAATTTTGGAATGGGGTTCCAGTTGCGTAACGGGATATATTCCCCAAACGGGACAAGATGAAATTTGTCGTAGGTCGCAACAACCGAGCCCACTTCGTTGACGGCAACCAGAGAGTTCCAGACCTGAAACGGTTGCACGCCGCGTGGGGTCATGCGTGGCGTCCCTGTAATGACGGCCCCGCCTCTGGGGGTAATGGACGCCAGTGCCTTAAGCACATAAGGTTCACGATTAACCGAATAGGTCACCGCCGTTTCCGGCATGATAATATGTGTGGGGGCCAGATCGCCTTGGGGGGGTGTCAGGCTGAGATCTAGAAGCGTGTTAAAATTTTCAATCTTATGATCGTTGTCCCACTTGGTCTTTTGGGCAATATTCGGCTGGATCAGCCGTAACACCACATTGTCATGGTGTTCAACCGTTGCGTCGCTTAGTCGCAAGGCGCCACTTGTCCACAATAGGGCAGGGATGATCAGGACGGAAAGGGCCACCACAGCTTTTTGCTTTCCTTCCCGATAGAAAAAGCTCGCACTCAGGCTGGTGGCCAATACGGTAAAGAGGCTGAGCCCGAAAGAGCCGAAGACGCTGGTGCTTTGCAGGATTTCGTCACTAAAGCCCCAGATCGACGCCATCATATTCCAAGGGAAGCCGGTAAAGAGCCAGCTTCGCACCCATTCCATCGCTGTCCACGCGCAAGCAAACAGCAAGATGCGGCCTATGACCGCCCTGTCTTTCGGGCGATAGGCCCAGGAGAGATGGGCAAGCAGGGTGGTCAGGCCGTTAAACAGGCCGACCCCGATGGCAAGGGCGGGGACCGCGATGGGGATCAGCCAGCCATGCTTGTCCGGGTTGACCAAAAACGCGTTGGTGAGCCAATAGAGGCCGCCGCCAAAAAAGCCGATGCCGAACAGCCAACCGGTCAAAAAGGCCTGCTTTTTTGTCTCGCAATGATCGAGAAACAGAAACAAGCCGCCCATGCCGACAAAAGCCAGCGGGAAGATATAAATCGGGGGCAAGGCCGCGACAACGCACAGGCCGAGACCGATCAACAACAACGCACGTTTGTAGCCAGTGAGCTCAAGAATTTTTTGCAAAGTACTCTTCCGCTAGGGTTAGGCCATCCGGTGTGCCGACATGCAGCCAGTCGCCCTCATGAATAACCGCTTTGATCCGCCCGTTGGTGATGGCATCCATATAAATGTCGCGCAAGGACCATTTTGTGACGGTTTTATGGGCAAAGGCCTGTTTTGCTAAAATCTGCACACCAGTAAACACATAAGGCGCGCTTTCAGCCTTCCCCCGAAAGGTCGGTCGGCCTTGGTCATCGAGGAAAAAGTCACCGGTGCCGTCAAATCCGATCGCAGTCTCGCGCGGATGGAGCAGCAGCACCGCATCCATCTCATCCGGGTTCCAATGGTTGTGCAGGTTGGTGAGGGCTGGTTGGGTACCATTGACCAGCACCGCATCCCCGTTCAGCACATAAAAGGCATCGCCCGACAGATGGGGCAGGGCTTTGGTCACGCCGCCGCCCGTTTCCAACGGTTCGTCCTCCGGGGAGAACAGGATATTGAGGTCGCTGCGGTGTTTAAAATGATCCTGAATTTGATCGCCAAGGTAACTGGTGTTGAGCACGCACGTGTCCACACCCGCCTCGATCAGGCGATCAAGACAGCGATCTGCCATGGTGCGTCCGGCGACTTTGATTAACGGTTTTGGGGTGGTCAGGGTCAGCGGACGCATGCGGGTGCCAAGCCCCGCCGCCAGCACCATGCCGGAAGTTATGGCTTGAGACATGCGGGGATTCCTCGGCTGTCTTTAGGGATGTGGGTATCGACCCAGACTTTAACGTCTTTTAAGATCGGATGCTTCAAAGACCGTTCAAACAAACGCCAGACCCGCGGGATATGATGCAGGTAAATCGGCTTGTCATCGCGCATACAGAGACGGGCGAAAATGCCGATCACTTTGGCATGACGTTGCGCGCCCAGGATCGCGAAGGCGGCTTCAAAATCGTCGATATCCAAGTCACTAAAGGAACTGGTGTAGCGCATCTTCATTTCTTCGATCAGGCGGATGTCAATGTCACGGCGTGCATCTTCCAGCAAGCTGACCACATCATAGACGCCCGATCCGAGCACCGCGTCCTGAAAGTCCAACAGGCCACAAGCCGCATAATTGGCGCGCTCATTCAGCAGGAGTAGGTTATCCACATGATAATCGCGCAAGACCAGCTTTTTGGGGTGGCGTTGCACATATTTAAAGGCTTTGTCCCATGCCTCTAAATAAGAGGTGCGCATATCGTCAGTGACATAATCGTCGCCCAAAGCGGCTTTCATCCACCAGTCGGGCAGCAGCAGGGCTTCGTCCGCCAACAGCTTTTCGTCATAGTCGGGCAGGCCGCTGGGCAGGTCTTTGACATCTTCATGCAAATCCACCAGCACGTCGATGGCAAGCTTATAAAGCTCCCGTTCGTTCGCGCCCGCTTGCAACATGCGAGTATAGGTATTGTCGCCCAAGTCTTCCAGCAGGATGAAGCCGTCTTCGGCATCCTGTGCATAAATTTTTGGGGCGCTATAGCCGTGGTCTGTCAGGAACTTTGCGATTTTAACAAAAGGCTTCACCTTTTCCGGTGGCGGGGCATCCATCAGCACCACGCTTTCGCCATCGCGTTGCAGGCGGTAATATTTGCGAAAGGACGCATCCCCCGCCAGCAAGGGGCAATCCACACCGTCCCAGCCGTGCTTTTTTAAAAAACGTTCCCGTAAACTCGCGCGATCGTTCACAGTGTGATCTCCTTCAAACGGTCCAGCCAGTCGCCTTGGCTGGTAAAAGTCAGGGTGCGCGCGGTGTCATGACCTGCGGGCGCAATCTCGATATTTAGGCAATTCCACGGCAGGTAGGTGCCAAGTTTGGACGGCCATTCGATCAGGGAAATACCATCGTTGAAGGCTTCTTCAATACCCAGTTCCAAACTGTCATCGGGGCTGTCCAGTCGATACATATCAAAATGATACAGCTCTCCCGCGTCCGTGTCGTAAATCTGCACCAGCGTAAAAGTCGGGCTGGGGACTTCTTCATCCGGGGTGGTGAGGGCGCGGATAAAGGCGCGCGAAAAGACCGATTTGCCCATGCCCAGATCGCCATGGAGGGCAATCACATCGCCTGCGCGTGCAATTTGGGCAATCCGTTGAGCGCACACCTCGGTTTGGTGTTGATTTTCAATGTTTATTTTCATGGTTATTTAATACTAGACTTTGGCCTGTGTTTCATCGCATTTTAGGGCCAATTGGTTCTCGAATTCTTAAGAAGGTTTGGATAAATGACAGATTCCCACACAACCGATGTTGCCATCATTGGCGCAGGCCCGACCGGACTGTTTGCTGTTTTTGAATGTGGCATGTTGAAGATGAACTGTCACGTCATTGATGCGCTGGATATGATCGGCGGTCAGTGCACAGCGCTTTATCCTGAAAAACCGATTTATGACATTCCGGCCCATCCGGCGATCACAGGTGGCGACCTGATCAATAAACTGGAAGAACAGGCCGCCCCGTTTAACCCGATCTATCACTTGTCCCAACAGGTGACAAAACTGGAAAAACAGGCTGACGGCACCTTTGATCTGGAAACCAGCAAAGGCACCAAGATCAATGCCAAAGCCGTGATCATTGCCGCAGGTGTGGGCGCATTTGGTCCGAACCGTCCGCCGCTGGATGGCTTGCTGGATTATGAAGGCACATCCGTCTTTTATATGGTACGCCGTCGGGAAGACTTCCGCGATAAGCGCGTTGTTATTGCCGGTGGCGGTGATAGTGCGGTTGATTGGGCGCTGTCTTTGGCTGATGTCGCAAAGTCCGTACAAGTGGTCCATCGTCGTCCCAAGTTCCGCGCAGCCCCGGAAAGTGTCTCCAAGATGCAGCAGCTGGATAAAGACGGGACGATTGAACTGGTCGTGCCTTATCAGCTGGAAGGGCTGAAAGGTGAAGGCGATCAGTTGAGCGCCGTGGTCGTGAAAGATTTTGATGGCAATCTGCGTGATCTGGAAGCTGATGTCCTGTTGCCGTTTTATGGTCTGTCCCAAAACCTTGGCCCCATCGCGGAATGGGGGCTGGAGCTTGAGAAAAAACACCTGAATGTGCACCCGACCACCATGGCAACGTCTGAAGCGGGCATCTTCGGGGTGGGGGATATCATCACCTATGACAATAAGCTGAAGCTGATCCTGTGTGGTTTCTCCGAAGCGGCGATGGCAGCACGGGCGGCGCATGGGTACGCGTACCCGGATGAAGAACTGCACTTTGAATATTCAACGTCCATGGGCGTGCCGTCCGAGTAAGGTTGAACAAGATAAGAAACGCCTCGATGATCGTCGGGGCGTTTTTTTTTGATCAAATTATTTGACAAGGCGGCTGCTATGGGTTTTGATGAAACCATAAGGTTTAACGACAGGTTTGACACATGACCGTTTTGGACATCAGCACCGCTATTTTGATCGCCGCTTCTTTAAGCGCCGCGATTGCGTTGCGTGTTTACGGTCAAGAACGCCTATCCCTCCTCCTAGCACGACTTACTCGCCCCTGAGCGGGCATTGCTTCTTGTCCTCATTTGTAGAAAAAGTGACCTGAAGCAAGCGTTCAGGGGGCAAGGCCTGTTGCAATTTTGGGCCGATTTCATTACACAATATTGAAATCTTATTTCTGGGAAGAGCATAATGACAACCGATTCTAACCGCGTAATCATCTTTGACACCACTTTGCGTGATGGGGAACAGTCCCCCGGCGCCTCCATGAACCTGGAAGAAAAGCTGCGCATTGCCGCAACCCTTGAAGAAATGGGTGTTGATGTGATCGAAGCGGGCTTTCCGATTGCCTCGGAAGGGGATTTTGAATCCGTAACAGAGATTGCCAAGCGCGCGAAAACATCCTCTATCTGTGGGTTGTCCCGTGCGTCCAAAGGCGATATCCAGCGCTGTTATGATGCGATCAAGCACGCACCGATGCACCGTATCCACACCTTCATCTCCACCTCCCCCCTGCATATGAAATATAAATTGCAGATGGAACCGGAAGCGGTCTTGGCAAAAGTAAAAGAGTCTGTGACGTTCGCACGTTCCTTGGTGGAAGATGTGGAATGGTCCGCAGAAGATGGCACCCGTACCGAAGCGGACTTCTTGTGCCGTTGTGTGGAAGCCGCGATTGACGCAGGCGCCAGCACCATCAACATCCCGGATACAGTTGGCTACACGGTGCCGGATGAATATTTCAAGATGATTGAAATGTTGATGAACCGGGTGCCGAACATTGATAAAGCGCGGATCTCCACACACTGTCACAACGACTTGGGCTTGGCGGTTGCGAACTCTTTGGCAGCGGTGCAAGCCGGTGCGCGTCAGGTGGAATGTACAATCAACGGTCTGGGCGAACGCGCAGGCAACGCGGCGTTGGAAGAGATCGTGATGGCGATGCGCACGCGTCAGGACTTCTTGCCGTTTGAAACTGGGATTAAATCCGAACTGATCACCCGTGCGTCGCGCATGGTGTCTGCGATCACCGGCTTTTCTGTCCAGCCGAACAAGGCGATTGTCGGTAAAAACGCCTTTGCGCACGAATCCGGTATCCATCAGGACGGTATGTTGAAACATGCCGGTACGTACGAGATCATGACACCGGAAAGTGTCGGTCTGAACGATGCCAACAAGATCGTCTTGGGTAAACATTCCGGTCGTCACGCGTTTAAAGATAAATTGTCTGCGTTGGGTTATCAATTGGGCGACAATGCCTTGAACGATGCGTTTAAACGCTTCAAGGACTTGGCTGACCTGAAAAAAGAAGTCTTTGACGAAGATATCATCGCTTTGGTGGATGATGAGGTCATGCGCGTGAACGAACGTGTGAAGTTGAAGCATTTCCAAGTCACCTGTGGCACGCACGTTAAATCCCAGATCGCTGCTTTGGCGATTGAGGTTGATGGTGAAGAACGCAAAACCATTGCCGAAGGTGACGGTCCGGTCGATGCCGCCTTTAAAGCGATCAAGGAAATCGTGCCGTTGCCGGATGCGCATCTGGAACTGTATCAGGTATCAGCCGTTACAGGTGGGACTGATGCCCAAGCCGAAGTGACGGTTCGTTTGTCTGAAAATGGCAGAACGGTCAACGGACGGGGTGCAGATACAGATACCATGGTGGCATCTGTCACGGCTTATTTGAACGCGGTGAACAAGCTGTTTGTGAAACGCGGTAAGTCCAAGCCGGACGATGTCGGCGGCATCTAAGCTGCTTTAGACAATAAAACATGTCATTTTCAGGCACATATACACAAGGAACAGGCGTCGCAAGCTTTTGCGCGTTTGTTCCTTTGTGCCTGAAAACCGGCCTATTTCTTTCCCTATCTCTTCTCCTTCTCACACGACTTAGCCGCCTCTAAGCGCGTCTGGACCTTTGGGCTATTGACCCGTTTGATCCATGCACTTAGGGGGCAAGGCTTGGCGTGTGCGTAAGCCGATTTCATGTGTTTTATGAATTCAGTTTCAAAGAAAGAGAACGATATGAGTATCGAATCCAACCGCATTATTATTTTTGATACCACCTTGCGCGATGGGGAACAGGCCCCCGGCGCGACCATGAGCATAGAAGAGAAAATCCATCTCGCAGGCTATCTGGAAGCCATGGGCGTGGATGTCATCGAAGCGGGTTTCCCCATTGCCTCAGACGGTGATTTTCAGGCAGTGACAGAGATTGCCAAGCTTGCAAAGACCGCGACCATCAGCGGCCTGTCGCGTGCGGTGCGCGGTGATATCAAATGTTGCTACGATGCGATCCGTCACGCGCCCAACCATCGTATCCATATTGTGATCGCTGTGTCTGATCTGCATATGAAATATAAATTGCAGATCACCCGCGAAGATTTGATCGCGCGTATTAAGGATACGGTTTCATATGCCCGAACCTTAGCGGATGATGTGGAATGGTCAGCAGAAGATGCGACCCGCGCAGACCCCGATTTTTTATGTGAATGCATTGAAACCGCGATTGAAGCGGGGGCATCCACGGTCAATATCCCAGATACGGTGGGCTATACCGTCCCGCAGGAATATTTCGCCCTGATCCAGATGTTGAAACAACGTGTGCCCAATATTGATCAAGCCGTGATCTCCACACATTGTCATAATGATCTGGGGATGGCGGTCGCCAATTCCTTAGCTGCCATCCAAGGTGGGGCCCGTCAGGTGGAATGTACCATCAATGGGTTGGGGGAACGTGCCGGCAATGCGGCATTGGAAGAAATTGTTATGGCTTTGCGCGCCCGCCCCGATCAACTGCCCTACACAACCGGGATCAAGTCGGAGATGTTGTTACGTGCATCCCGCATGGTGTCTAATGTGACAGGATTTCCGGTGCAGGTGAATAAAGCGATTGTGGGTAAAAACGCCTTCCACCATGATTACTTTTTTTTCAAAGCAAGGGAGAGAACGGCATGAGGCCCTTTATGGTCGTTTGATGGCACAAAGCATGGGGTTGGTTAGGTCTGATCCTTAGCTTGGCTATTTGCTTTATTCTGCTTCACATCAGATAAAGGCCACCGAGTTTTGCGTCGGTCACCTTTATCTACTCCCTGACCCGTCCTAAAATATGTCTCCAATCTGTCAACTAATTTTAGGACGGGTTATCATCGTGTGCTTGTGATTGAGAAAAGGGATAATATGTGCGTTGAATGTTGGACGAGTGATTGGCTTAATATTGTTGTTTTTGTTTGGTGAATAATGATATCTATAACCATATAGATTTGGTGAGAGGGTCATTGTGGATACAACGCGTTTACAAAATCATTTTTCTTTCGGTGAAAATTGGCAATCATTTGTTGAAGAAGTTGAAGAAAAACATATTCAACAAGCGGTCAAAAGCTTAAGTAAACTATTTCCTAATGACGATCTTAGAGGAAAAACGTTTCTAGATATTGGGTGTGGCTCAGGAATGTCCATGCTCGCTGCAGTAATTTTGGGCGCGTCAGAGGTCAATGGCTTCGACATTGATCCTAATTCAGTTAAAGCCACCCAGACTCTTTTTGAAAAATATGCTCCTGAAGGGACAATCTGGACAGTTAGAGAGATATCTGTTTTGGATAAAGAGTCTTTACCTTCTGAAAAATATGATGTTGTTCATAGTTGGGGTGTTTTACATCACACAGGTGACATGTGGCGAGCTATTACAAACGCATCTACACTTGTAAAGGAAGAGGGGCTGTTTCTAGTCGCGCTGTATCGTAAAACACCATTGTGTTCTTTGTGGAAAATAGAAAAAGCAATTTATGCACATAGCCCTGGTTTCGTTCAAAAATTAATTTCCTTGCCTTATGTGTGTTTATATTACCTCAGAATTTTGATTGGCGGGCAGAGACCTAAAGACTTTATCGAAACTTATAATAATGTACGCGGCATGGATTTCCATCACGATATTCATGATTGGTTAGGGGGCTTTCCCTATCAGTCAGTTGAACCTTCAGAGGTTGTTAAAAATATTGAAAAGCTGGGTTTCCAGAGCAAGTACGTTTACGATAACTGTAAAGGTACAAAAGGTTTTTTTGGAACTGGTTGTGATGAATACTTATTTGTCCGAGATGCGAAAATCAATGTTGCAAAATAGATTTTCTATAAGTAATCGATTTGCAAGAAGTAATTTTTTAGCGTAAAGAAGGCCACGGATTGTATTGTCGGTGGCCTTTTTTATCAACGGTCTTTGACGACCAGTTTGACGGTTTCGCCTGCTTGCAGGCCGTCTTGCAGGGTTTCTCTGTTGAGGACTTTAAACCAGTCATCCTGCAGTTTTTCCACCTTCATGCGCTGGGCAAGCGACGTAATGGTGTCGCCGCGCCCGACACGGTGCAGGTCGATATGCAGCCCCTTGATGCTTTTGGCTTCCTGATAGGATAAACGCTTAAAGGAATAGGTCGTGCGTCTAAAGGGCAGCTCCATCTGTTGGGTCAGGTTGGTCGGGGTGAGGAACTGGAATTTAAAAATTTCATCCCCATCGGCGATGGCAAGATAGCGCACATCACGCACACCATTTTTGCTGTTGATACGGGTCACACCTGTTGCGGCTTCGAGATTATCTACGCGCAACGGCTGAACGTCCTGTAAATTATACTTGTTAGCCCAGACACTGGTCAGATACTGTGTTATCGGGATTTTGCCGACTTTGGATCGGGTCGTTTGAAAGACCATTGTGCTGCCGTTGTCGTGGATGGCGGCGACCAGATCAGGTCGGTTTATCAGTGTAAACCCTTCTGGTGCATCAAAGCGGAAACGCAGATCTGGATGGATGAAGCGTTGTCCCTCAATGATCCCCTGTTTGATGCTGGGGCCATATTCCAGCCCATCGATTTGAGCCAAAAAGACCTTGCGATTGGTCAGGTTGAGGTCGGCAGGGTAAGATTTGGCGATATTTTCCGAGGCGACAATACGCGAGCGTGTGTCCGGGTGAGAGGCAAAGATATTATAGTGGCTTTGCTGACCTTTTTGCCCCTGCATACGCGCGGTGGTTTCCGTATGTTCCGCCAGTTTTTTAAAGAAGGTGGCAGACGCTTTGGGATCATAGCCGAGCTTGGTCATATAGCGGATGCCCAACATATCGGCTTCCATCTCGTGATCACGCGAATAGCTGGCGATATAGGCTTGCCCAGCATAGTTGGCGAGATCACCAGCTGGCCCACCAACGACCATGCCTAACAAGGTTGCGCCAACACCGGTCAGGACAGACTTGCTGTAACGTTGGGCGGAATGGCGCGCGGTGACGTGCCCAATCTCGTGACCAAGGACGGCGGCGAGTTCGGCTTCATTTTCCGCCAAGCCAATAAGTCCGCGTGAAATGTAGATGTAGCCACCGGGCAGGGCAAAAGCGTTGATGATCGGATCATCCAGAACGGTGAAGGTCCATTTTAGGTTAGGCAGTTCAGAAACCTTGGCAAGGCGTTGACCCAGATCATCGACATATTGCGACATGGCGGCATGGTCATAGGCCCCGCCAAATTGTTGCAGAATCTTTGGATGTTCTTGCTTGCCGACTTGTTGTTCCTGTTGTTCGGACATCAGGCCCGTAAAGCTCTGTTTACCGGTTGCGGGATTAACCGAACAGCCGGTGGTGGACAGTGCAAGGAGGCCAAGGGCGGCAATAGGTGCAAGAAGTTTCATGAAATCAAGCCTTAAGGTTTCTCGTCCCCTTAAGATAGGAAAAATCCGCAGATGGGGAAAGCCCCATTTGCCGATATATTCCTTGTCGCTTCTGGTAAAACGCGCTACACCGCGCAGACTTCTTTTTATTTGGGACCATAAAATATCATGATCCGTTATCAACTCCTGTGTGAACATAACCACGAATTTGAAGCTTGGTTCAAAGACAGCGCGTCTTATGATGAACAGGCCGAGGAGGGGGAGGTTCAGTGCCCCTACTGCGGGAATGATAATGTGCGCAAAGCGGTCATGGCACCTGCGGTGAAGACGCGCAAAGAGACCGCGCCCAAGCCCGCCCATAATGTTAACCAGCAGGCAGCGATTGAAGCGGCGGAAAAAGCCGCAGACGATATGCGCGGCGGGGCTGACCCACAAGAAGTGGCGCAGGTCTTTATGGAAGTGGTGAGCAAATTGCAAAAGCATGTTGAAGAAACATGCGATTATGTCGGCAATGATTTTGCTGAAGAAGCCCGCGCCATCCATTATGGCGAAGCGGAAGAACGCGGTATCTACGGGGAAGCCACAGCCAAAGAAACGCAGGAACTGCGCGAAGAAGGTATTGAGGTTGTTGCCCTGCCGAAAGTGGTGGACAAAGAAAACTCCAATTAATTTGTTGGGATCGGGCTGAGGTGTAAGCGCTGGCTTTTGAGCGCCCGCACCATCTCGGCAATCATTTTCATCTCGCGCCCGTCGCGGGTGTAATACGTCTCTCTTTCATCCTCACTAAAGGCCCAGAAGGCCCAGCACCCATAAGGGTTGGGGTCGCTTTCCTCTGTGCCAATATTATGCGCTTGCGGATAAATCAGAATGATATCGTTTGATTCTGCGAGATCGTTATAGACGTATTTGTAAAAGGACTCGCCAAAGGTTACTTTCTCACCCGCTTTTGCGCTGCTGGCTTTGCCGGTGAATTGCCATTCGGGGAATTGTTGACAGCCATGCAGGGCCACATGGGTCTTGCACGATTTTTTGCCATCTGTACAGCCATCGGGGACATAGGCATAGCCCGTGGTGCCGATGCCGTGATCGTTCAGCTCTTGAGGGGTGGTGACGTTTTCGACAAAGGGCAGTTGGTCAAACTTATAAAGGTTGGCGTCCTTAAATGTTTTGGTGGTTTTTACCTCCCCATAAAGGTGCCACAGGATATCTTTACCGAGATCATAGCCGGGCAGGAAACCGAAATTGCAGTGGTAAATCCACGGATCATTGCCGCGCACCAAGGGGTTGGGGAACCACGGATATTGTTGGGCATTGCTGGGGGCGCACGGCGTCGCACGGTCACTGAAATTTTGATAGCGGTCATAGCGGCTTTTGGTCGTCGGCATGCCGTGGGCGACAGGATACAGCGGACCGTATGAGGGGATGTAAGACCATGCTTTAATGGCGTCAGTTTCCATAAAGGTCTTGTAAAACAGACGCGAGGCATTGCCAAGCAACGGGTTGATGACCTGATCGTTTTGGGAATTGAAGATAAAGACGCGATCATCTTTCAAATTCTCCAGCGGGGCAATTTTACCCTCAACGGACAGGGCTTTGGCCTTGGCAATATAGGTCGCCGCGGTTAGATCGGCCCCAAGGCCCAGCATACATTGTTGTTTGATGGTATCGATCTGGTCAGGGGCCATATTTTGCGCGCAAAAAAACGGCCCGCCCGCAACAGACCCCATGCCCGAAAAAATATCCGAATAGGCCACATGCAGTTGCTGCGCCATAAAGGCCCCGCTGGAGACACCGGAAACCGTGATCTGATCCGCATCCACTTTGGGGGCTGGGCCGTCTGCCCAAACCGGGAGTGCTGATAAGAGATAAAGTGATAGATATATAACGACGCGCATGAAATCCCCCTAAATCAAGTTAAGGGTAGTTTAGCCCTGATGGGTACGGCGCGACAAGTCTGTCTTGTTAATCGTTGTCTTCGCGCTCAAACGCGGCATTGGCGCGGGCGTCTGCTTTTTTCATGCTGAGGAAAGACAGTTTTAAAAGCAGAAGTAACAAGCCGGTGCAGCCCAGACCCAGCACGATAATGACTTCGAGGGAGAAATCTTCGAAATGGAAGTTCTCAATCAAGGTGCCAAATTTTGCTGTCAGATCATTCATTGCGATGTCTGTCCTTTTGTGGTCTGTATCTTGGCCCAAAGCGCCTGTGCCCCTTCATATGCCATATCGACGCTGAGGCTGTCCATCAGACTATCTGTTTTTTGATGGTCAAAATTTTCCGCGAACAGATCAAGGAACGGAATGGCGGTGCGTACGGTGGCGCAATGATCCCCCCACGGGGCATAGAGTTTTTCTTGCGTCGGTCCAAACAGACCAAGGGTCGGAATGCGCGCGGCTGTTGCCATATGCATCAGGCCGCTGTCGTTGCCGACATAAAACTGGCAGCGTTTCAGGCAGGCGAAAACCGTGGGCAGATCCAGCTCGCCGATCAGGTCTATTTTTTGATCGTTGGGCAAGTTGTCGATGAGATATTGCGCAGGCTCGCGCTCAGAAATATGTCCGAACAGCGCGATTTTGGCGTGGGGCAGGATCCCGTCTTGTGCGGTCAGGCGTTGCACAAGGTCCAGAAAATATTCCGCACGCCATGTTTTCCCGCGCCAGTTGGCTGTGGGGCCAACCGCCAAGATGGTTTCGTTTGCGGGTAATAATTTGTCGGCGGCTTGTTCGTGGTTGTCATTGGTCCATAAGACCGGCCCTGCAGGTGTAGGAAGTTTGAGCAGGTTTGAAAACAGCTCCACACGATGCTGCGTCTTATCATCGCGATGCAAATGTGTGCCGCGAAAGGTCGGGAACAAGTAAGTGATGGGACCATTGCGCAGGTCAATCACCCGATGCCACCAGGTAAAACCGCAGTCTTTCCATAAATCAACCCAGTGCATGGAGCGCTTTTTCTTGGTCATAATGTGGATGCGTTCCACCTGTGGGGTTGCCTCAAACAAGGGGGCAGCCACAGGGCCACAGGCAATGGTGAATTTTGCCTGCGGGTAGGTCTGGATGAGATGATCCAGCAGACCGGTTGACAGCACCGCATCGCCAATGCGGGTTGATGTGATGAACAGGATGCGCATCGAGGTTCCAAAATTGTGACTAATTTGCCGGGACAATACGCGCAAAATATCGTTCTGGCTAGAATGGATTTTGCAGACGTTTACGTAAACGTAAATGATTTTAAAATAGTCACTTTTATCGATTCGTTCTTATGTGGAAACGGTTTCTGTTTTGGGGTCAGGGGGTAAAAGTAGCCGGAGTCGGGGCTTTTTTCCCGTTTTAAGTATTTATGGCATGGTTTCTTCCTGAAAACGGGTGGTATGACCACATTGATTATAATATTTCAAGAAAATGGGTCTATTTACTTGAAACTTAGAAAAATTGTCCTAGCCTCTATAAGTGAGGAAGGTTCGTTTCCTCATGGTGAACGACCCCCTAGAAGGGGGCGATACAGGGATTGTTAGGGATGAATAAAATGCTCTCTAAATCAGAACAGCAAAAGGCTGATCTGATCACACGGGTCGCGAAGATCATTAACGACCGTCTGCCAAAGGCAGAGGCTGCAAGCGCAGTTAAATTTACACAGCAATTTTTTGCAAAAGTACCGCCGCAGGATTTGATCTATCGTGCGGAGGAAGAATTATATGGGTCCGCACTCGCGTTTTGGCGATTTGCGGCGAAACGTCCCGATGGGGAGAGCCTTGTACGTGTTTATAATCCAAATCTGGAAGAACACGGCTGGCAAAGTGATCATACAGTGGTGGAAGTTTGCACGCAGGATCGTCCCTTCCTCGTGGATTCCGTCGCTTCGGAACTTGTCGAACAGGATATGACAATCTTTTTGACAATCCACCCGGTGATCAAACTGTGCCGCGACGACAAAGGCCGTCTGGTCGGGACATTGGACGAAGGTGAAGAGGCCCCCGATAGCTGGGTCGGCACCTGTCAGGAAGAGTCTTACATGCTGTTTCTGGTCAACCGTCAATCCGGTGGTGCCCAGTTGCAGGAATTGGTTGAGCGCCTGAAAATGTGCCTCGCCGAAGGGAGTGCCGCCGTGCGCGACTGGCTGGATATGCGCAAGCTGGTGGAAGAGACGGTCAAGGATCTGGGTAAAAACCAGCCGAAACCGAAATCCGAATATGCCAAGGAAGTCTGTGACTTCATGCAATGGGTGCATGATGATCACTTTACCCTGTTGGGGTCATGTGATTTTGATATCAAGGGCAAATCGGTTGTCCCGGATGCTAAAAGTGCTTTGGGGATTCTGTCCAACCCGAACTCCAACATTTTGGATGAGGTGGTCGATCTTGCGACCCGGCCGGCTTCTGACAAAGGTAAGTTTACCGAAGATGCTTCCCCGTTGATGATTGTGAAATCCTCCTTTAAGTCGGTGGTGCATCGTCCCGTCTATATGGATGTAATTTGCGTCAAACGCTACGGGGACAAAGGCACGGTTTTGGGTCAGCGGGTCTTTATCGGCCTGTTTACCTCTGCGGCCTATAGCCGCGCGCCACACGATATCCCGTTGATGCGCCTGAAGTGCGCCAACATCATTGATCGTACAGGCTTTGCCCAAGGCAGTCATAACCGCAAAGCCATTGCCCATATTGTCAACACCTTCCCGCGTGATGAGCTGTTCCAGATCAGTGAAGAAGCGCTTTACGAGATGTGCATGGGCATCCTGCATTTGCAGGAACGTCAGCGCGTGGCCTTGTTTGTGCGCCCGGATGATTTCCAGCGTTTTGTCTCCTGCCTGATCTATATCCCGCGTGATAGTCTGACGACCCGTTTGCGCCGGACCATGCAAGGGATTTTGGAACGTGCCTATGACGGGGAAGTCATGGCGTTTTATACCCAGATTGGTGATGCGCCGCTGGCACGTTTGCACGTCCTTGTTTCCACAACAGGTAAGCGCAAAAAGAACGTAGATATCTATGAAGTTGAGAGCCTGCTGATTGATGCGGCGCGTAACTGGTCAGATCAACTGCGCGACCAGCTTGTCACCAGCAACGGCGAAGAAAAGGGGCTGGAGCAGTTCCGCCGCTACGCCAACGCTTTCCCCGCGGGCTATATCGAAGGCAACAATGTCTCTATTGCGGTGTCCGATATTGCGAAATTGGAAGACGTGCTGAAAACAGGCGAATTGCAATTGAGCCTTTATCGCCCGATTGAAGCATCTGAAAATGTGGTGCGCTTCAAGCTTTATCACCCAGAAGGCGCAGTGCCCTTGTCGCACGTTCTGCCGATGTTGGAAAATATGGGCTTGCGCGTGATGGATGAAAAACCGCATCCGGTTCAGCTTGAAAAATCGAAGTATGACATGATCATGATCCATGACTTCGGTTTGATGACAGCAAACGGTGAAGGCGTGGACCTGTCCGCGATCCGCAACAGCTTCCAGGAATGTTTCCATCAGGTCTGGAATGGTGTGGTGGAAAATGACGGGTTTAACCGTTTGGTTATTCAGGCAGGCATCAAGCCTTGGCCGGTCATGTTGCTGCGTGCCTTGTGCAAATATCTGCGTCAGGCCAACATCACGTTCTCGCAAAGCTATATGCAACGCGCGCTGGCGTCTAATGCGGAAGTCACCCGCTTGCTGGTGGACCTGTTCTATCAAAAATTCGATCCGAAAATTGAACTTGATATGGATAAGGTGGAAGCCATCCGCGAAGAGATTTTCGGGCTGCTGGACGGGGTGCAAAACGCGGATGAAGACCGCATCCTGCGCCGCTTCCTCAACCTGATTGATTGTACGCTACGGACAAACTATTTCCAGATGGATAAGGTCACGGGCGGCGATAAGGCTTATGTGTCCTTCAAGTTTGATTCAACACAAATTGAAGATCTGCCCCTGCCGCGTCCATGGCGTGAGATTTTTGTCTACAGCCCGCGCGTGGAAGGCGTCCACTTGCGTGGCGGGCCGGTTGCGCGGGGCGGCTTGCGTTGGTCTGATCGTCGCGAAGACTTTAGAACGGAAGTTCTCGGTCTTGTGAAAGCACAACAGGTCAAAAACGCGGTGATCGTGCCCGTTGGCTCCAAAGGGGGGTTTGTGGTTAAACAGCCGCCGAGTGAAGGCGGGCGCGAAGCTTTCCAGAAGGAAGGGATCGAGTGTTACAAGACCTTTATCCGTGGCCTGCTGGACCTGACCGACAACTATATCAACGGCGAAGTGGTGCCGCCTCAATCGGTTGTACGCCATGATGGGGATGATCCTTATCTGGTGGTTGCCGCCGATAAAGGGACGGCCACATTCTCTGATATCGCAAACGGCGTGTCCGAAGAATACGGGCATTGGCTGGGCGATGCCTTTGCCTCCGGTGGGTCGGTCGGGTATGACCATAAAGCCATGGGGATTACGGCGAAAGGCGCGTGGGAATCTGTGAAACGTCACTTCCGTGAATTGGGTAAAAACATTCAGGAAGAAGATTTCACGGTTGCTGGTGTTGGTGACATGGGCGGGGACGTTTTCGGCAACGGGATGTTGCTGTCTAAACATATTCGTCTGGTTGCTGCCTTTAACCACTTGCATATCTTCCTTGATCCGAACCCCGATTCCGCAAAATCTTGGGAAGAGCGTAATCGCTTGTTTACGGAAGTGAAGGGTTGGGATCATTATGATAAGTCCCTGATCTCTACAGGCGGTGGCGTCTTTGAACGTTCTGCCAAGAAGATTGAGATCACTCCGGAAATTCGCAAAGCCCTGAGCCTGCCTGCCTCGACGGCAACTTTGTCGCCGAACGAATTGATCAAGGCGATCTTGAAGTCTCAGGTCGAACTGTTGTGGTTTGGCGGGATCGGGACGTACATTAAGGAAAGTCATGAAAGCGATGCCGATACAGGGGATCGCGGCAATGATGCCATCCGTGTCAATGCACCGGAGCTGCGCTGTAAAGTGATTGGTGAAGGCGCGAACCTTGGTTGTACGCAAAAAGGCCGGATCGAATATGCGCTGCATGGTGGTCGCAACAACACAGATGCGATTGACAACTCTGCAGGTGTGGATTGTTCTGATCATGAGGTGAATATCAAAATCCTGCTCAACCAAGTGGTTGCAGATGGCGATATGACCGTCAAACAGCGTAACAACCTGCTGGAAAAAATGACGGGTGAAGTTTCTCAACTGGTCTTGCGTGACAACTATCTGCAAAGTCAGGCGATTACGGTTGTGGAAGACCGTGCGTTTGACCTGCTGGATCATCAGGCCCGCTTGATGCGTTTCCTTGAAAAGCAAAACCGCCTTAACCGCGAGGTCGAGGTGTTGCCGAACGAGGAAGTCTTGCAGGAACGTCAGGCTGCTCAACGTGGGTTGACCCGTCCGGAAATCTCGGTTCTGTTGCCTTATTCCAAAATTTGGCTCTATGACGAGCTTCTGGCCTCGGACCTACCGGACGAGCCTTGCTTGGAAGAAGACCTGATCCGTTACTTCCCAACTGATTTGCAACAGGATTTCAAAGATCATATTGCAAACCATATGCTGCGTCGTGAGATCATCGCCACAGGCATCACCAACTCGTTGGTGAACCGTGTCGGTGCAAGTTTCGTGACCCAGGTGATGGAAAACACCAACGCGTCCCCTGCGGATATCGCACGGGCCTATCTGATCACACGCGATGCCTTTGGTTTGCGTGACACATGGTCGGAGATTGAAGCGCTGGACAATCAGGTGAGCGCGAAAGAGCAAGTGCGTATGTTTAACCAAGTCAACAAGCTGGTTGATCGCGGGACCAAATGGTTCTTGCGCAATTGTGAGCGTCCGCTGGATATTGGCAAAACGGTTGCGTCTTTTGAAAGCGGTTTGAGCCAACTGGCCGATCGACTGGAAGAAGTGTTGCCGAAAGCGTCCTTGAAAGCGCACATGGACCAAGCACAGAGCTACATCGATAATGGTGTACCGGAAAAACTGGCGAAACGTATTGCTGGTAAGGTCGTGCTGGTATCCGGTTGTGACATTGTGCAGATCGCCCAAAGCCGCAATCTGGATGTGGTCGATGTGTCTAAAGTCTACTTCGCAATGGGCGCGCGCTTTGATCTGGGGTGGATGCGTTCTACCGGTGAACAGCTTGGCCTTAAAAACCATTGGCAAAAACTGGCAGTCAGCGCCTTGATTGAAGACCTGTACGGGTATCAGACAGAGCTGACACATAAAGCCCTTGATGCAGCAGACGGTAATGATGCTGTTGCGGGGCTGGAAAGCTGGATTGCTGCCAACAAGCAAGCCATTGAACAGACCGATCAGATGTTGTCTGAAATGAAGAAGACCTCTTCCGGTGTGGACTTTGCCATGTTGACGGTGGCTGCCAAGCAACTGCGTGATGTGATCGCCCAATCCTAAGGGATGGTCCGCACAAAAAAGGCCCGTCAGTTTTTATACTGACGGGCCTTTTCTTTTAGGTTTTATCGATCAAAAGATCAGAGCATTTCGCCGATTTTCTTGCTCTTCATTTTTTCACGGGCCTTGGCATATTTGTCATCCTGCCAGAACATCAGACAGCCGTTACAGCCTTTCCCACAGCAGCTTTCGATCCCTTGTTTCGGGGCACGGTGGCCGGTGTTGGCTTTCATGGAAATCCGCTTGCCGAGCAATTCGGGATCATCCATGATTTGACGGTATTCTTCTTCCGTGATTAGGCCACGTTCCAGTTCCTGTGCGCGGATTTCCGACAGGCGGGAAACGCGTTCTTCCTCACTCATCGGGGTTTCACGACGGGCAACGGTTAATTCAGGGATGCGTTGCTTGATCGATTCTGGATTTTCCTTATCGAAGGCACTCGCCGGAATACGGATCGCTTTGCCCTGGCCGGGGTTGACTTTCTCGGTCGCTTCACCGGTTTTTGCATCAATAAATTCATAGAGACGCAGACGGATCGGCTCGATCTCATTTGGCGGCAAGAACTCGATCACATCGCCCGGTAACATGAAGTTACGGATTTCGAAGATCATCTCATCGCCGTCCCATTCACGCACCAGACCGCCAAACTGCCAACCGCCCACAGGCTTGGTACGGTCGTAGTTATGGGCAACACCAGTCAGGCGACCTTCATGGAAGCCCATGGTAAAGCCGCGGTTTTGCAGGGTATAGAGTTCGCGCAAGTAAGGTTCTGGATCCCAGTTTTCAGGATCTTTATACCAGTCATCAATGGCCAGACGATAGGCGCGTGCCGTGATGGCGGCGTAATATTCCGACTTGTTGCGGCCTTCAACCTTGAGACTGTCCACACCCAGTTTCAGATATTCCGGCAGTACCGGCATGAGACAGAGGTCTTTGGAGTTCAGGATGTAAGAGCCGAAGTTATCTTCCTCAATCGGGAACAGTTCCCCCGGACGGAATTGTTCTTCCATCAGGAATTCAAACAGGTCGGCGTTTTGATCCGTGATCTCGATGGCTTTGTCTGTACCGTCTTTGAGTTTCAGGTTCAGTTTGTACTTCCAACGACACGAATGGGCGCAGTTACCTTGGTTGGCCCCGCGCTCCGACATGAAGTTGGACAGCAGACAACGACCGGAATAGGTCATACACATGGAGCCTTGAACGAACGCTTCCAGTTTAATTTCCGGCTGTTTCTCACGGATTTCCGCCAGTTCTTCAAAGCTGGTTTCACGGGCCAAAACCACAAGGGAGGCACCCTGATTTTTCCAGAAATCCACGGTCAGCCACGAACAGACGTTGGCTTGTGTGGAGACATGGGCTTCAATGTCCGGTGCATTTTGGCGCACAAACTGGAAGACACCCGGGTCCGCAATGATCACCCCGTCCGGCTTTACTTTGCGGATGGTTTCAATAAACAGCGGCAGTTTTTCAATGTCGCTGTTGTGGGTAAACAGGTTGAGGGTCAGATAGATACGCTTGCCATGATCGTGACAATACTGCACGCCTTCGACCAGTTCTTCCAAGGTAAAGGAAGACTGGGTGCGCAAAGACAGGTCAGGTGTCCCGGCATAAACAGCGTCAGCCCCATAGAGGATGGCTGTTTTAAGCTTGTTCAAAGACCCGGCGGGCATCAGCAGTTCTGAACGTTCCGGACGGGTGATGGTGGGAAGTGGGGGCATGGACATTAGCTGGCTGCCTTTCTGGCGCTGGCGGCTTCAACAATCACGCGGCGTTCATCGTCGTTGGCTGCGCGCCAGCCGACGATTTCGGCGCGGGTGCGGAAACAGCCTTTGCAAATGCCTTCAGGATTCAGGCGGCAAACATTGGTGCAGGGGGATGCAACTGTTGCTTCAGTCATGGGGTATCCTTAATATCTCACTAAATTTGTCGGTCATATATCACACCAATGGTGAATTATCGACCATTTCTTTGAAGAAAAGTGCCGTTTTTCTTAAGCCAATGGCGTCCTTCGCGGGCGTTTACACCCAACTCTTCCACGGTCGCCCAAAAGGCAGGGCTGTGGTCCATATGGCGCAGATGTGCAACCTCATGGGCAACGACATAGGTCAGAATGTGCGGTGGCGCAAGGATGAGGCGCCAGTTGAAGGACAGGTTGCCTTGCGCGCTGCATGACCCCCATCTTGACACGGTGTCACGAACGGAAATGCGCCGGGGTGTTTTTCCAATTCGGGCGGCAAGGGTGTGGGCTTGTGGGGTGATGGTTTCTTTAGCCTGCTTTTTGAGCCAATCACTGAGACGGCGTTCAAAGAAATCAGCTCTCCCCGCAATGAAGATGGTCTTTTGGTCTTCCTCACACCAGACGGTGCCACGGGCATCGGGCAGGTGGTTTAGGCGATACATCTCGCCTTTAAACATCAGATCTGCCCCATCTTGAAACGGGACAGGTGTGGGCTGTTTTGCCAGTTGGTTGGCGATCCAGACGCGGTTCTTCTCGACCATGCGCAGGCCTTGGCGCTGGGAGACGCCTTCGGGCAAGGTGACGATGACGCCATTGCCTTTGGGATCAAGCTTTAAAATCAGTCGTTTTGCACGGGCATTCCATTTCAGGGTAATGGGGATGGTTTGCCCGTCCAGCTCAACACTGTGGATCAATATTTCGCCTCGACAAAATATAGGCCGCAAGCCGGTGCGGTGGGGCCGCCTTTAGCGCGGTCTTTGGCTTCAAGCGCGGTTTTGACATCGATGGGTTGCCATTTGCCCGTGCCGACCAAACCAAGGGTGCCGACAATATTGCGCACCTGATGATGCAGGAACGACCGCGCGCGACATCGCACATGAATTTCGTCCCCGACTTGGGCGACCGTCAGTTCATCAAGCGTGCGCAACGGGGAGTTTGCCTGGCATTGACTGGCGCGAAAGCTGGTGAAATCATGGCGTCCGATCAGGTGCTGTGCGCCTTCGTGCATGGCTTCCACATCCATCGCCTGCATGGACCACCAGACTTTGCCGTCTTCAAGGGCAGGGCGGGCAGGGCGACAAAGGATGCGATATAGATAGGATCGCTCCAGACAGCTGAAACGGGCGTGAAACTCCTCATCCACCCGTTCTGCCGCCAGCACAGCGACGCGCGCCGGACGGCTCAGGGAATTGATGGCTTGCACGACTTTTTGGTCGGGCAGGTCTTTCTCCATGTCAAAATGGGCAACCATTCCCAGACCATGCACGCCCGCATCGGTACGCCCTGCCACATGCAGGCGCACCTCTTGACCGGCAAAGATCGAAATGGCGTCTTCGATGGTCTGTTGCACGCTGGGTCCGTTGGTTTGACGTTGCCATCCGACAAGGCCGGTGCCGTCGTATTCTATGGTTAATTTATATCTAGGCATAAATACTTACTTATACGTTTTTGTTAAATAATTTGAGGTATTTTTTCAATTTATATGCAAATATATGGTAGGAGTAAAATAGGTTGATAACGTGTAGATGACGTAAGGGGCGATTTCGTGGCTAAAAAGGGTGTTCGTTTTCCGACGATTGAAAGAGACTACGAAGCAGAAGACCGTATCCGGGTTCAGGAGGATATGGACTCGCTTTATGCTGTGCCTCTGTCGATCCTGCCGTTGGAAACTAAGGGTTTGTCCCGCGCTCGTATGGTTAAAAACGTCAAGCTGCAAAGCGCGATCGAAGTTTTTGCCGATAAAGAAACCGGCTCCGGTCAGTTGGATGTAGAAGACCTGCCCGCCGAATTTGATTGGCCGGAAGATAAAACCCACCCTGATCTCGTTATCTTGCGTAAATTGGCTGTTTTGTCCAGTTACGATATTTATTCCTTGCGAATCACGTTGCGGGAACATGGTATTCCGGTAAATGATGACGTGGCCCTGAAGCTATCGGATGAAAAACAAGCTGAGCTGGGCGGTTATATGCGCAGTTTTACCATGCCCCTGATTATGCAGATTTATGGATCTGATGATGTGTCGATCCAGTCTTTTCAGGATGTGATCGGGCTGTTTAAAGACCCGGATGTCAGAAAAGCTCGCGAAAAATTACAGCAGATGGCAGACAAGCTGCAGATTGACCTGATGGAAGTGCCGCGCTTCCTGGAAGATTATGGCGATATCTTCCTGTCTTTATCCTATTACCGCAACAGTCTTGATGCCATCATGCCGGTGGTGAACGAATTCCTCGACTCTATGGAAGGTATCCGGTCAAACTGGCAGTTGCGCAATGATGTGGCGTTGATGAAGACCTGCAAAGTTGTTGAAAATACGGTGAACGGGACCTGTGCGTCGATTTCCGGCCGATTTGAAGATTTCAACAAAGCGTCTAAAACCATGTGGAATAATCTGGATGCGGAACGCTTCCAGGCGGTCAAGAATATGATTGAAAGCTACCACACCACAATTGGGGGTGTGTTATGTGGCCTGACCGTAAAAATGATCCACTGGAAACGATTGTTCCCGGACCCGAACTTGGGTGGACCCGTGCGCCGTTCTGAATTTATCATGTCAGAAATGAAGCAAGGTCTGGATCGTATGCGCGATCTGGAGCAGGCCAAGCCGATCATGTCGGTGCTTGGCAACTGATCCAGCCGTCCGGGTTATTTTTCCGATTTATTTCTTCATCATCGCGATCATTTTTTCGACCGCTTCCATATGCTCGTCTGAATTATGACACATGCCTTGGAAACAGGCGCAAAGGTCGAGAAAGTCCGGCAGTTCCATACGTTGGCCCATTTTCATCAAGCGCTTTGTGAAACGCAGGGCTTGTGGTGGCTTGCTGGCAATTTGCTGGGCCATTTCAGTGGCGCGCGTCATCAGCTCTTCCGGGGCGCAGACATCCAGCACCACACCGATGTCTTTGGCTTCTTCAGCGTCAATGACACGTCCGGTAAAGGTCAGTTCGGCTGCTTTTTGATAGCCGATCAGGCGTTGTAGAAAATACGCGCCACCATCACCGGGAATGATTCCCAAATTGACAAAAGTTTCGCCAAATTTGGCTTTGCTGGAGGCAAGGCGGATATCGCACATATTGGCAAGGTCAAAGCCTGCCCCAATGGCCGGACCATTGACAGCCGCAATGACGGGGACTTCGCATTTGTGCAGGGCAAGCGGGATGCGTTGGATGCCCTGACGATAGCGAGTCTGGACTTCTTCCACATCACCGGCAAAATCACCTGCGCGATCCTGCATGTCTTTGACATTGCCGCCTGCACTAAAGGCTGACCCATCACCGGTCAGGATGAGGACGCTGACATCGTCACTTGCTTTGTTTACCCAGTTAATCGTGTCGATAATATCGTCAATGAGTGTGGTCCCTGTCAGGGCGTTGCGCACGTCGTTGCGCATAAAGGTCAGGGTCGCGATACGGTTTTTAACGGTCAAATCGGCGTCACTTAACGTGGGGAGAGTTTGCATGGGGGTCCATCCTTCCAAAAAAAATGCGGACACTCTCTAGGGGAAAATGTCCGCATCCAGTTTTACTTACACCTCTAGGGAGTGCAAGAGTCTTTTCAGGTCAATAGTTATACAGATTGTTCGCTTATCGAACAGCTGAACAATTGTAAAATAATGAAAAGAAGTGTTGTCTGAGTACCTTTTTGCGTGTAATTAATAATCATTCGCATTAAAGAGACATTGAGGATGACATGATTTCGAAACGCCGCAATCTTGTGAGAACACCGACCAACAGCATAAATGAGACAACGGACCTATGTGTCCTCGGTTTGCTGTTTCGCGATGCCCGCACCATCAATGGTCTGGTCAGCGCCGTGCGGATGATTGATACGGAACCCTGGACCCCGACGCGTGATGTTCTGGAATGCTCCCTAGAACGACTGATTGGACAAAAAAGCGTGGTTTGTCTGCAAAGTGGACGCGAAACCTATTATTCTGTGACAGGCACCGGCATCCGGCAGTTTTTTGAACTGATGAAACGACCGATGGGGGTCGGGGCGTTTAATGTCCACTGCCTGTTGGCGTTGAAATCGACCTTTCTGGAAGATGTGCCAACCGCAATCCGCGCCAAAGTCGTGCAGGAACTTGTGGGTTATTATTCCTGCAAACTCACGTGTCTGGAACAGGATTGCGAAGAATGTCTACGGGGGTCCAATCGTGGGAAGGTCCATTATAATTTGCAGGTCATGCAAATTCGCACGGAACTGGATTGGCTCACTGATGTGGCCCAAAGCGCCTGAGGCTAAAAGTCCAGATCGGTGTAATGGGCGGCGGGTTGAATGCCGGACACTGTATCTGACAATACATCACGCATGGACGGACGGGATTTAAAACGGGCGTACCAGTCATGGGCATCAGGATGTTGCGACCACGGAATATCACCCAGATAATCCACGCAGGAGATATGCGCGGCCGCTGTGATATCGGCAAGTGACAGTTCGGTGCCTGCCAGCCAGTTTCGTTGTTCGGTCAAATAGGCGATATATTCGAGATGATAATGCACATTCTGTTTACCGGCGCGAATGGCGGTGGAGTTAGGCGTTGAGGTACCAAACAACCGTTTCTGGATTTTTTCACCGACCAGGTTTTTGGTTACTTCTGCGCCAAACTTGATATCAAACCATGCCATGAGGCGGCGCACTTCTGCGCGTTCAATCGGGGTCTTACCGAGCATATTTTTCTCGGGATAGACTTCTTCCAGATATTCGCAAATGCTGCGGTCATCCCACAAGGGGTGCCCTTCCGGTTCCACCAAGACGGGGACGGCACCTGCCGGATTTAGCGATAAAAAAGTGTCGCGACGCTCCCATACAGGTTCGACCTGACACGTAAAATCCAGCTTCTTTTCGGCGAGAAGAAGTCTGACTTTGCGGCTAGCAGGATCAAAGGGAAGGTGGTAGAGACGTCTCATTTTTTCTCGAATATTTGTTTATTATGCGCTGCACAATGTTTTGACTTACTCTGTTTTTGCATGATTTTAAAGTCAAAAAAAAGGCGGAAAGAATAAAACTTTCCGCCCAAGTCTTGGTTAGGGATGAATACCATTGCAGGTATTCTGGGATTTAGCCGACCGTCCCTGATCGGATAATCCCGGCAAACAAGTCACGAGAGACTGTAACTTGCTTAGGGTATGCCCCACCGCGCTGTCGGGTGGGGCAAATCTTGATTTAGGCTGTTTTTACACGAGCCTGATTTGTGACAGGGATGTCCAGTTTATCCAACATCTCTTTAGGGACCACCTGCCAGAATTTACCTTTTTCCATCTCCCAATCCTGTAACAGGGTTTGGGCAAATTGTGAATGGGTTTCCTTGACATGTTCTTTGATCAGACCTTTTAGCAAGGCTTCATAATGATCAACTTCAGTGCGCTGCCAAATAATGTTTTCGGGATTCACACGGTGTTCAAATGTGCCATCTGCATCATAAACAAACGCCATGCCGCCTGTAAAGCCAGCACCGAAGTTGGCACCCACTTCACCCAGAACAACCACGGTCCCGCCGGTCATATATTCGCAACCGTTGGAGCCAATGCCTTCAACAACCGCTGTCGCACCGGAGTTCCGAACCGCAAAACGTTCGCCGCCTTGACCGGACGCAAACAGCTTGCCGTTGGTTGCGCCATAGAGACAGGTGTTGCCGACGATGGTGTTTTCGTTGGACTTCAGCGGGCTGGAGACCATCGGACGAACAACGATTGTGCCGCCGGACAGGCCTTTACCCACATAGTCGTTAGCATCGCCAAAGACTTCCAGTTTCAGGCCCTGAACGGTGAACGCCCCGAGGGAGTTACCGGCTGAACCGCGCATACGGACGGTCAGGTGATCCGGTTCCAGACCCGTCATGCCGTATTTACGGGTGATGATGGAGCTGGTACGTGTCCCCACAGAACGGTGTGTGTTTTTAACGGTGTAGAACAATTGCATCTTCTCACCGCCTTCAAGGGCGTTTTTGGCATCCTTGATGATTTCCGCATCCAGTGTATCCGGCACCGGGTTACGGTCTGTCATGGTGCAGAAACGCGGTGTGTCGCCAGTATCGGCTTGAGCCAGCAGCGGGTTGAGGTCAAGGTCATCGAGGTTTTCGCGACCACGGCCAACCTGTGACAACAGATCGCAACGACCGATGATGTCTTCCAGCTTTTCATAACCGAGCGACGCCAGAATCTCCGTGACTTCTTCTGCGATAAAGGTGAACAGATTGACGACTTTTGCCGCAGAGCCAGTGAACTTTTTGCGCAGGTCCGGGTCTTGGGTACAGACACCCACCGGACAGGTGTTGGAGTGACACTGACGCACCATGATACAGCCCATCGCGATCAAAGAGGTTGTCCCGATTCCGAATTCCTCGGCCCCCAGCATAGCCGCGATGACAACATCACGACCTGTGCGGAAACCACCGTCTGTGCGCAGTTTAACGCGGTGACGCAGTTTGTTGAGGGTCAGGACCTGATTGACTTCTGACAGGCCCATTTCCCATGGCAGACCGGCATATTTGATGGAGGATTGCGGGGATGCCCCGGTTCCGCCGTCATAACCGGAAATGTGGATCGTGTCCGCACCCGCTTTGGCAACACCGGCAGCAATGGTCCCAACACCGGAACGCGCAACCAGTTTCACACAGACGCGAGCGTCCGGGTTGATCTGTTTCAGGTCATAGATCAGCTGCGCCAAATCCTCAATAGAATAAATATCGTGGTGCGGCGGCGGCGAAATCAGGGTCACACCCGGTGTAGAGTGACGCAGCTTGGCGATTTCAAGGGTGACCTTGAAGCCCGGCAGCTGTCCGCCTTCACCCGGTTTTGCCCCTTGGGCGACTTTGATTTCCAGTTCCTGACAGTTGTTCAGATATTCCGCAGTGACCCCAAAGCGACCGGAAGCCACCTGTTTGACCGCAGAGTTAGCGTTGTCACCGTTTTTACGCGGCTTAAAGCGCTCGCGGTCTTCCCCGCCTTCACCGGAGTTGGATTTCGCGCCAATGCGGTTCATGGCGATGGCGAGTGTCTCGTGAGCTTCCCGTGACAAGGCCCCAACGGAAATCGCAGGCGCACACAGGCGGCGGCGGATCTCGGTGATCGATTCGACCTTATCGACGGAAATTGCATCGCGATCTGAATCGAAGTCCAGAAGGTCGCGCAACATCATCGGCTTGCGGCTGTTTACGCCGTCAGCATATTCGCGATATTTGGAATAGCTTTCGGTTGCCACCGCATCTTGCAGTTTGTGGATCAACAGCGGGTCATGGGCATGACGCTCGCCCTTGGCACGATAGCGGTAGAATCCGCCTTGCGGCAGGGGCTTGTCATCGCCAAACGCGCGCTCATGCATTTCAATGATCTTGTCTTGCAGACCTTTAAGACCGATACCGGAAATACGCGAGGTCATGCCGGGGAAGAATTCTGCGACAACGGACCGCGACAGGCCGACTGATTCAAATGCATAGCCACCACGGTAAGAACTGATGACGCCGATCCCCATTTTAGACATGGTTTTCAGCAGGCCTTTGTTGATGCCTTTTTTGTAGTTCTCGACCGCTTTTTCAAAGCTGATGTCGCCGTAAATGCCGCGGGCATGTTGCTCGGCGATGGCTTCTTCTGTCAGATAGGCGTTGACGGTTGTCGCGCCGACACCGATGAGAACGGCGTAATACTGAACATCCAAGGCTTCCGCAGAACGTACATTGATAGAAGTAAAGGTACGCAATTGCTGGCGAACCAGATAGCTGTGAACCGCACCAGCTGCAAGGATCATCGGGATCGGCGCTTTTTCAGCAGAGATATGCTCGTCGGTCAGAACGATATGTTTCTTGCCGCCGCGAACGGACATTTCCGCTTCATGACGGATACGTTCGATGGAGTCGCGCAAGGTTTCTTTTTTCGGATTAAAGGTACAGTCCAGTTCGACCACATCTTCGCTGAGGAATTTCTTCAGCGCGTGGAATTCTGTTGAGGTCAGGACCGGAGATTCAAGCTGAACCACTTCACACTGGTCCGGCCCTTCATCCAGAATGTTGCCCAGGTTGGACAGACGGGTGCGCAGCGACATGACGCGGGTTTCACGCAAGCTGTCGATCGGCGGGTTTGTCACCTGAGAGAACGCCTGACGGAAGAAGTGGTGCAGGCCGCGATATTGGTCGGACAGAACTGCCTGCGGTGTATCATCACCCATGGAGCCGATGGCTTCCTGACCGGTCTCGACCAAGGGACGCAGGATCAGGTCCATGTCTTCTTCAGTAAAACCGAACAGCTGTTGCTGACGACGCAGCACATCCAGCGGGTAATAGACCGGTTTTGGAGAATCGGCTTTGATAATTTCATCAACTTTGGTGATGTTTTTCACCCACTCGCCATAGGGCTGGCGTGCGGCGGTCCAATCCTTCAGTTCACGATCGTGGTAGAATTTACCTTCATGGAGATCGACACCGATCATACCACCCGGGCGCACATGGCCTTTCTCGACAACTTTGCTTTCGTCGATCTGAGACATACCGGTTTCAGAGCCGACCAGCAGGATGCCATCGCCTGTGATGGTGTAGCGCAAGGGACGCAGACCGTTACGGTCAAGGCCGGCTACAATCCAGCGACCATCAGTGGCGCAAATCGCGGCTGGACCATCCCAGGGCTCCATGACGGAGTTACAATAGGCAAACAGGTCTTCGTGGGTCTTGGGCATCAGGGCGTTTTGGCCAATAGATTCCGGCACCATCAGGGCTTTTACAGCCGGGGCGGAACGACCCGCGCGCACCAGCACTTCCCAGACCGCGTCCATACAGGCCGAGTCGGAGGCGCCGTTGGCGATCAACGGTTTGATATCTTCAATATGGCCACCAAAGACAGGGGCTGCCATGCAGGTTTCGTGGGCTTTCGTCCAGTTGATGTTGCCGGTAACCGTGTTGATTTCCCCGTTGTGGGCAATCATGCGGAACGGTTGAGCCAGACGCCATTGCGGGAAGGTGTTTGTGGAATACCGCTGGTGATAAATTGCGAAATTGGACACAAACAGTTCATCATTCAGGTCCGGGTAAAATTCTGTGATTTCCCCCGCCATGAACATGCCTTTATAAATGACACTGCGGCAAGACAGGGAACAGAAATAGAATTCTGTCAGATTTTCAGACAGGCACTGGTTTTCAATGCGACGACGGATGATGTAGAGATCGGTTTCAAACTCTTCGTTCGGCTTGCCAAGGGTGTTGGCAATCATGATCTGTTCAATTTCCGGACGGGTCGCGTTGGCTTTTTCCCCGATCACTTCAATGTTCACAGGGACCTGACGCCATCCGTAGATACGATAGCCGAATTTCAGCACTTCCGCTTCAACGATACAACGGCAGCGTTCCTGTGCGCCAAAATCTGTTTTCGGCAGGAAAACCTGACCGATGGCAAGCGCGCCTTCTTCCGGTTCGTGCCCTGTACGACGGATGTGACGCTTAAAAAATTCTTGCGGGATCTGAACGTGGATACCGGCACCGTCCCCGGTTTTACCGTCGGCATCAACCGCGCCACGGTGATCCAAAGCGCGTGTCGCTTGGAAAGCATGGCGCAGAACTTCGCGGTTTGGTTTGCCGTCCAAGGAGGCAACAAGGCCGACGCCACAGTTGTCGCGTTCCATGTTCGGGTCGTACATGCCGTTTTCAGCAAGGAATTTTGCGGCGCGTTGGTAATCGGATACGTATGTATTTGTCATTTTTCTCTCATGCCTCCTTATTCAGCAGCAACGCCTGCGCGTGCTTGCGCACGGAGGTATTTATGAACTTGATCGGATGCTTCGCGTGCATCGTTGATACAGTTGACGACCAGTGAAGCACCGCGTTCGATGTCCCCGGCGGCAAAGACGCCGTCAATGCTGGTCATCCATGTCTTTTTGTTAACGTCCAGCGTGCCCCAACGGGTGACGGCCAGATCGGGTTCGCCAAACAGGGTCGGTACGTCTTCCGGCTCAAAGCCCAAGGCTTCGATGACCATGTCCGCGTCCAGTTCAAACTCGGAGCCTTCGATTTCTTTAACGCTTTGGCGACCGGAGCCATCGGCGACACCCAAATGCATGGAAACCGCTTCTACCTTTTGGACTTTGCCCAGACCTTTGAAGGATTTGGGGGCGGACAGCCATTCAAAGTCAACGCCTTCCCCTTCGGCATTGCGCACTTCGTTTTGTGACCCCGGCATGTTGGTGCGGTCACGACGATAGAGACATTTAACAGATTTCGCGCCTTGACGGATGGACGTACGTACACAGTCCATGGCGGTGTCCCCGCCGCCGATGACAACAACATTTTTGCCTTCAGCATTCAGGGTGCCATCATCAAATTCCTCGACCTTATCCCCGAAGCTTTTGCGGTTGGAGGCGGTCAGGAAGTACATCGCAGGGAAGATGTTTTCCAGATCGGAACCCGGTACATCCAGTTTACGACCGGCATAAACACCCACACAGATCATGACAGCATCATGTTTTTCACGCAGGTCTTTTAAGGATGCATCGCGACCAATTTCAAAATTGAGGTGGAACTGGACGCCACCTTCTTCCAGCAGTTTGTGGCGACGTGCGACCACATCTTTTTCCAGCTTGAAGCCCGGAATCCCGTAAACCAGCAAGCCGCCGACACGGTCGTGACGGTCATAGACATGGACTTCATAGCCTTTGCGGCGCAGACGGTCGGCAGCGGCGATACCGGCAGGGCCAGCCCCGATGATGCCGACGCTTTGGCCCAGTTCACGCAACGGCTGCGGGCCTTTGACCCAACCTTGTTCAAAGGCGTTGTCGGTGATGAATTTTTCGATGGAGCCGATGGTCACGGCGTCATGTTCGGACTGTTCCAGAACACAGAGCCCTTCACAGAGACGGTCTTGCGGACAGATGCGACCACAGATTTCTGGCAGAGAGTTGGTTTCTTGGGAGACATGATAGGCATCTTCCAGACGGCCTGCAGCCACAAGGCGCAACCAGTCGGGGATGTTATTGCTGACAGGGCAGGCAACGGAACAGTAAGGGATGCCACATTGTTCACAACGTGACGCTTGCTCTTGCGCTTTTTCAATGGTGAAGCGTGCGTAAATTTCGTTGAAATCCTGTTTGCGCTCTTCGGCAGTACGTTTGTCGGGGTAGTTTTGCCCGATAGTGACGAACTGCATCATTTTTTCAGCCATCTTTTAGGTCTCCAGTTCCTCTTGTTAAAGAGTTGTCTTTTATAAAGTTATGCGTTCAAAGCCTGTGTGCACAGCGCTGGCACGATGAGAAGGCGAACAGCGTTGAGTTTGGTATGAGGGATAGTTGTGCATAAATCAAGAAAAAAACGACATATAGGTCAGCTATATTGACCTATTATGAGATTCTGGCGTGGAAACAGATGCCTCGGCGTCTCGGTATTTCGTGTGCATCTGCAATAAGTAGTACCGAAATTGTACTAACTTAGTTTTTGGGGGTCGAATCCTATCGTGTTATATAAGCTGAATTCAAAAAAACAGGTCATGCAGGGGATCTACAGACGTGACTGAACTCCATATTCTAGTGCTCGCCCTTGTTCAGGGGATTACCGAGTTTTTACCGATCAGTTCTTCCGGCCATTTGGTGCTTGTCCCGATTTTTGGGGGATGGGCTGATCAGGGGCTCATGATGGATGTTGCTGTCCATGTTGGCACCCTTGGCGCGGTCATGATTTATTTCTGGCGTGATATTTGGTTTATGTTGCGCGGTGTGATCCGTGTCAGCAAAGGGAAACGCGATCCGGGTGCCCGTCTTGCGGGGCTGGTTGTATTCGCGACCTTGCCGGTGATTGCGGCAGGCTTTCTTTTAAATGAATTTATCGGCCCGTCATTCCGCACGATCGAAGTCATCGGCTGGACCACATTGGGATTTGGTATACTTCTTTATATCTCAGACAAGATGGGTCTGACCATTCGCCGGGTAGAACATACCGGGATTGCCGATGCGTTGATTATTGGTCTTGCGCAATGCCTTGCCTTGATCCCCGGTACGTCGCGTTCCGGCATTACGATCGCGGCGGCTCGCTTTTTAGGCTATGAACGTGTGGATGCGGCGCGTTTTTCCATGTTGCTCTCCATCCCGGCAATTTTAGGGGCTGGCACGTTAAAAGGCTGGGAATTGTATCAAGCGGGCAATGTTCAGCTGACCAATGATGCACTGACAGCCGCCGGCCTGGCATTTGTGGCTGCGTTTATTGCCATTATGGTGATGATGGCATGGCTGAAACGCGCGTCCTTTACGCCCTTCTTTATCTATCGCTTAGTGCTGGGCACGGGATTGCTGTATTTTGCGTATTTTACCTAAATCTCGCTAGTCGTTGTATCGGGAAAATTTGTCGTGACTGTACATCATCAAGCGCTCGCTTTGTTACGTAATCAGAGATTTGTAGAGGCAAAGTCTATTCTGTCGAGGCAAGTCCAACAGGTGCCGAACGACCATGTGGCTTGGTACTATTTGTCTCTTGTCGCCTATAAACAAGGCGAGCGAGAAATCGCGATTAAACTGGTAGACAAATCTCTTTCGCTCTCTCCGCGGTATGTGGAGGCACTGCAAAATAAAGGGGTGATGTTGTCCGAGTTGGGGCACTGGCAAGAAAGTTGCGCTGTTTTAACTAAGGCACATAAGCTGGATCGCAAAAATCCAAATATCCTGAATTTATTGGCTTTGTCCTTTAAAGGTGCAGGTGAGTACGGCAAGGCGCTGGTCTTCATCAAAAAGGCGATTGCGCAAGACAAGTCTAACCCGCACCTTACTTTCAATATGGCGAATATTTATCGTGAGAAGGGTGCTGTTGACGAGGCGCTGTCTGGCTATGAGAAGGCTTTACTTTTAAATCCTCAATTTAAGGAAGCGTATAATAACCTGAGCGCGACACTGATAGACCTTGGTCGTTTTGAACAGGCGTTAGAGGTGTTGTCTGACGGATTAGCGACCTTTTGCGATGATCCGGAGTTGATGTTCAGCAAGGCGAAGGCTTTGTCCGGCCAGAACCAGTGGCTCCCCGCAATAGAATGTTATGATCAGGTTTTGGCAAAAGTGCCTAGCTACACACAAGCTATTGTAAACAAGAGTAATTTGCTAAAGCGCACGTTAAAATATGAGGAAGCTTGCGCGCTTTTGAGAGAGGCTTGTGATGTGTTACCACACGAGGATGTTCTGCGTTTCAACTATGCAATGGTTTTGCAAGCGTTAGGGGCTTTTCAAGCCGCTGCGGAGTTGTTGGAGGAATTTACGCAGAGTGAAGGCGAGTTTAAAGAGACTGCGCAATTTAACTTGTCTCTCAATTATTTGACACGCGGGGATTTTGTTGAAGGATGGCGGCTTTATGAGGCCCGTAAACATCTACCGACAACCGCGCGCAAAGTCGCGATTGCTGATAAGCCGATCTGGCGAGGAGAACCCATCGCGGGACGTCATCTACTTGTTTATTGGGAGCAGGGGTTAGGTGACAGCCTTCAGTTCTTGCGGTATTTGCGGTTGATTGACACGCAGGGCGGTCAGTTGATTTTTTCTTGTCAGAAGCCCTTGCATAGACTGCTTGAACGACTGACAAGTGTTGATCGTCTGGTTATCGGCGAAACCGATTTGCAGGATGTTGACCTGGTGGTGCCGCTTTTGGATTTACCGCATCTGTTTAACACCACTCTTGACACCATACCCGCATGTGACCCTGATTTACTTGTACCACCTTTGGTGCGAAAAGAACAAAATCTCACGGTCGGTATGTGCTGGAAAGGGTCAGGCACGCATGTAAATGATTTTAACCGATCGCTGACGTTAGACCTTCTCGCACCGCTCTTTAAAACCGATCATTCTTTTGTCAGCTTGCAAGTGGCACATGATCAGTCAGAAGTCATATCCGAGCTATCTCCTTATGATGTCGAAGACTTGGGTAGCGGTTTTTCTGACTTTTTTGATACTTATAAAGCACTTGAAAAATTGGATTTAGTGATCACCGTCGATACATCTGTTGCCCATCTGGCCGCGACGATGGGTAAGCCGGTTTGGCTTTTGATCCCGTTTGTTTCTGACTTCAGGTGGTTGAAAGAGCGTGATGATTCGCCGTGGTATCCGAGCGTCAGATTGTTTAGGCAAACTGAAATTGGGGGCTGGTCAGCCGTCATCGATCGGGTGCGCACCGCGTTGGAAGAAGGGGACTTCTAGGGCGCGTTGAGAGACGGCTGGTACATGGTTTTTGAGATGTACAAAAGTTCCAAAAAAGACACAAAGTTATTTAGGGGCTTGGTTTCTTGAAGAAATCGCCTAAATTCTGTCTAAATGATGTTTTTAGAGGCTGGTCAAAGCAAGTGTTTTCCGTTAGTGTCCGGCCCGAACATATCCAATTCTATGACATAACGCCGGAGTCGAGACGTGAAGTCTATTAAACCTGTTATTATTTCTGGACGCGAAGTACACCCTATTATTGAGGGGGGCAAGGGCGTCGCAGTGTCAAATGGCCGCAGTGCCGGTGCGTTTGCGAAAGCAGGTTGTGTGGGGACATTCTCAGGTGTGAACCCGGACTCTTACGATGAAGACGGCAATCCGATCCCGCAGGTCTACAAAAACAAGACCCGTAAGGAACGTTTTGAAGAACTGATCGCCTATGCCATCGAAGGCGGGATTGCGCAAGCGCGTATCGCTTATGAAGGGTCAGACGGTCGGGGTCGTATTCACATGAATACCCTTTGGGAAGCCGGTGGGACAGAGCGTGTGATTCACGGTGTACTTGAAGGCGCAAAAGGTCTGATCCACGGGGTTACGTGTGGCGCGGGTATGCCTTATAAAATGGCTGAAATCGCTGCCCAGTATAATGTCTATTATTACCCGATCGTTTCCAGTATGCGTGCTTTTCGCGCCTTGTGGAAACGCTCTTATTCCAAACATTCTGCCCTGTTGGGTGGTGTGGTTTACGAAGATCCGTGGAAAGCGGGCGGCCACAATGGCCTGTCCAATGCGGAACGTTATGACGAACCGCAAGATCCCTATCCGCGTGTTGCAGAAATCCGCAAGTTTATGAACTCGGTTGGTCTGAACGATGTGCCGATCATTATGGCGGGTGGCGTCTGGTATCTGCGTGACTGGGAAGAGTGGCTGGACAATCCGGAGATCGGTCCGGTGGCCTTCCAATTTGGTTCTCGTCCGCTGCTGACACAGGAAAGCCCGATCCCTGATAGCTGGAAACAGCGCCTCCTAAACTTGAAAGAAGGCGATGTCACGCTGAATAAATATAGCCCGACAGGGTTCTATTCGTCGCAATTGAATAACGATTTCTTGCGTGAGCTGGGCGACCGTGCGGCCCGTCAGGTGCCGTTTGCAAGAAAGCCGACCGACGAGTTGACTGGTGAAGTGAAAGTTGGTGCACGTGGTCGTTCCATCTTTGTACCTGCCGACAAACAGGCCGATGTGGAAGGCTGGATTGCTGCGGGTTACACAGAAGGAATGCGTACACCTGACGACACCATGATTTTTGTTGACCCGGATCGCGCTCAGGAAATTCTGGCGGATCAGGCGGGTTGTATGGGATGTTTGTCTGCTTGTGCGTTCTCCAACTGGGCGGACAACGAAGAAAATACAACAGGTCGTTTGGCGGACCCGCGTTCTTTCTGTATTCAAAAGACGCTTCAGGATATCGCTCATGGCGGTTCTGTTGAGAACAACCTTGCCTTTGCGGGCCATAATGCCTTTAAATTTGCAGATGATCCGTTGTTCCAATCCGGCCGTGACGGTCAATTCCCAACGGTTGCACAACTGGTTGATCAAATCCTAACTGGAAATTGAAGAAACTTTGACCTTACTTGACATAGGTCAAGATTAAGCTCAAAGTTTTCTGACATATTCCGCGCAAAGTTTAAGCGTTCTAATTAAAAACTAGCAATGCGATACTAAAGTTTGCGATTTTTATAGGGGATCACCATGGACAAAGTACGCCCGTTTAGCCACGCACTTGACCGCCTTCGTGATGCAGGATTGCGTCCAACGCGTCAGCGTCTGGCACTTGCGAAATTGTTGTTTGATGATTGTGATCGTCATGTCACAGCAGAACAACTGCATACAGAGGCGCTTTCCGGCAACATTCGTGTGTCTTTGGCGACTGTGTACAATACGCTCCATCAGTTTACGGCAGCTGGTTTGCTGCGGGAGATTGTCGTTGATGCGGGTCGTTCTTACTTTGATACCAACACCTCTACCCATCATCATTTCTTTGATGAAAGCTCCGGCATGTTGACAGACGTTCCGCATGGTCAGTTGCAGGTGAGTGGTATTCCGACACCACCAAACGGGTCGGAAATTGAAAGTGTTAACGTCGTGGTGCGTATTCGCGCCGCGTCATAATTCGATCGAGCTGTCTCTTTCGAATTATAAAAGCCGGGTTCTGGGGGGGACCCGGCTTTTGCTTGTCTGGCTTTTGGGGGCGCGCTTACGACCCGGAGTTGACGTCCATGCGTTCTAGATTAAGCCGTGCGGTTTCGGCTGCGTCACCAGAAGGGTCAATTTCGATAACAGCCATCCAGTCGGTGCGGGCTTCTGCATCCTTACCTTCAATACGATAGAGCATGCCACGTTCCAGCAAGGCCTCGGTGTTGCCGGGGGCAAGGGCAAGGGCGCGATGAATGTCGCTGCGCGCTTCTTCAAACCGTTCCGTCAGGCGATAGATGCTGCCGCGAAAAATCAGCGCATCCACATTCATGTCATCGAGTTCGAGGGCGGTGTTGAGATCGGAAAGGGCATCATGAAGCGAGTTTTGCGCACTGCGCATCTGGGCGCGATCCACATAAAGTTCGGCGGAGGTGCCATCCAGTTCAATGGCGGTGGTCAGCAGGGCGCGGGCGCGATCGACCTGATTGGCAAGATACCATCCCTGGGCCGACTGGGCGAGCAGCTGGGCTTTAAACTCTTTGGACCTGCGCGAGCTATCTGCCAGACGCTCTAGTCGGTCTGCCCCATTTTCGTAACGTTTCATGGCGATCAGGGCAGTGGCGATGCAATGTTCTGCCGCTTCACCGCCGCCATAGCCTTTCCAGTTTAGCGCCATGTCGAAGGCTTTTTCAGGTTTTTCGCGGACCAACCCCATACAGGTCTGATAGTTTTCTGCATGGTTGATGGTTTCTGCCCCGACGTGTTGAGTGGAAATTAAAAATGCGAATGCGACTAGAAATGCCTGACGTTTCACCTTAAATCCTTTAGACATAAGAAAGAGATAGAAAATGGGATTTGGTGGGTAGATGAACACACTCTTTGTATTTGGTCTAGGATATTCGGCACGTTTTTTTGCAAAACAGGCCGTCGCAAAAGGCTGGCGTGTTATGGGCACCATGCGCGAACCGCAAGAGATCGACGGGATCGAGGTTTTTCCTTTCGACGGGAAAACCCATTTCGAAGATTTTGCCGGACGACTGGAAGGGGTGACCCATGTTCTCCATTCCATCCCGCCGCATAAAGACCTTGGTGATCCACTTTATAATTTACAGCGCAAACATTTTGCGCGCCTGAAGAAGCTGCAATGGTTTGGTTATCTGTCGACGACCGGTGTTTACGGCAATGCGGACGGGGCGATGGTGGACGAAACTTTTGAACGCACACCCTCTAGCCCGCGATCCATCGCGCGCAAAGAGGCGGAGGATGCGTGGCTCGGCACAGGGTTGCCTGTCCATATTTTCCGTCTGGCGGGGATTTATGGGCCGGGGTGTAGCACCTTTGATCAAATTAGACAGGGGCGTGCGCGCGCGATCGATAAGCCGGGACATGTGTTTTCGCGCATTCACCGCGATGATATTGCAGGGGTGCTCTGGGCTTCTATTGCGCATCCACAACCGCAAACGGCCTATAATGTATGTGATGACCAACCGGCAGAACCCCTCAAGGTCCTGCGCGAAGCCTGCCGGATTATGGGCCATGAGATGCCACCGGTTCAAAGTTTTGAAGAAGCGGTAGAAACCATGTCTGATATGGCGCGTACATTCTGGCTGGATAATAAAAAAGTCGATAATAGCCGCGTCAAAGAGGCTTTGGGCTATGAGTTGATGTATCCCGGTTTTAAAGAGGGGCTGGAAGCCATCTGGGCCGAGGAAAACCATCATGACCATTGATGTCTTTTACATCCTCGCCATGATCGGGACGGCTGTTTTTGCCCTCTCTGGTGCGATGGCAGCGGCGCGGCAGGAACTGGATATTTTTGGTTTTATCATTGTTGGTCTGGCACCAGCAATTGGCGGCGGGACGATCCGTGATCTGTTGATGGGGGCGGAATATGTCTTCTGGATGATTGATCTGAATTATATTTATGTTGCCAGTGTGGTCGCGATCATCGCGTTTTTTCAAGTTCATCGGCTGGATGGGAAGCGCTACACCCTACTGACATGGGCCGATGGGTTGGGATTGGCCTTGTTTACGATCATGGGCACGCAAATTGCGGTCGATCATGATCTGCATCCGGTTATTTGCGTGGCGATGGGGATGATCACAGGGACTTTTGGCGGGATGATCCGCGATGTTATTTGCAATGAAGTGCCGTTTCTGCTGCAAAAAGAAATTTATGCCCTAGCGGCAATTGCGGGAAGCTGTGCGTATATGGTGCTTATTGCGGTGGGGTTGGAAGATCAGGGCGCGATGATTATTGCCGTGGCGACAACCTTTATCGTGCGGGGGTTGGCGATTGTGTTTGGCTGGACGCTGCCCCCCTATCGGCCACATAAAAAAGAATAGCTGGCAACCTGTTAAAAGTGCGGCTCGACGCGTTTGCGGATGTTTTTGGCGTAGTGGGTCCACAATGTTTCAAACAGGTCCGGGGCCGCTTTGTAGAGGTCTTGTTGGATCGGTAGGTACAGATAAGATGTCCAGATAGGGGGATCAAGGCGACGGATTTGTTTTGTCCCGTCTGGCACCAGTTCAATGAGACCGTCAGCAACTTTCCCCGCAAACACAAAACCATCGATTTGACCGGCAGAAAGTTTGGAGAAGCCATCATAAGGGCTGAGTGTTTCGGAAATGGGCAACCCTTGTGACTTGAGCGTTTCGGTGACGATAAAGCCTTGCGGCGCCCCAAGCTTAAATTTTTCACGCAAAAAACGGCGATCGCCCGCCCATTCTATGGGGTTATTTGCGTTTTCAAACAAATTATAGTGAACAGGCGACATGGAGCGTTCCTGATCAAGGGCATTGGTCAGGTTTTTGGGAAAACGTAGATATTTCTCTCTTTCCGGTGAGGGATTCACCCCGAGTACGGTGCCGAATTGGCCTGATTTTAAGCCACTGAGGCAACGCGACCACGGCATTCTGTACCAGTTGATGCGGAGGTCAAGTTTATCGGCTGTCTCATCAAGGGCGTCGGCAAAGATACCGCGTTGGCCTTTGGGGGGCATGGTTTTGCCCTGAGTGAGATAATAAGGCGGCATATGGTAGATGCTGGTACATACGTCCAACTTGAGTTGATCTGCCTGCGCGCTCAGGGACCAAAAAAGCGAGAGAAGGGCCAATATAAAGCGCATCACCTTATTCCATCGGGCGGCGGGCGGACAGGGCCGCCGTTAATGTACCATCGTCCAGATAATCCAGCTCACCGCCAACAGGCACCCCGTGGGCGAGTCCGCTGACAACCGTGGAGCAGTCTTCCAGACAATCGGCGATATAATGTGCCGTGGTCTGTCCGTCAACGGTTGCACTGGTCGCAAGGATAACTTCTTTTGTTCCGGTTGCTTTGACGCGCTCAACCAGATCATGAATTTTAAGGTCTTGAGGGCCAAGACCATCAAGGGCGGACAGAGTGCCGCCCAAGACATGATAGCGCCCCTTAAAGGTCGCAGAACGTTCTAGCGCCCAAAGGTCGGCAACGTCCTGCACCACACAAATCAAGCTGTCATCACGCCGTGGGTCGGTGCAGATGGTGCAGGGATCACATGAATCGAGATTGCCGCAGGTGGAACAGGTTTTGACATTCTGTTCCACACGGGTCAATGCCTGTACAAGCGGCGTCATCATCACGTCTTTCTTTTTGACGAGATGAAGGGCCGCGCGTCTGGCAGAGCGAGGGCCAAGTCCGGGGAGTTTGGACAGAATCTGGATCAGATGTTCAATTTCAGGGGCAGCCATCGCAAACCAAATCCCATTAAAACGGCAAAGACATACCCGGTGGCAACTGCAGGCCGCCTGTGATTTCTGACATGCGTTTGTTGACTTCGGCTTCCATTTTGGATTTGGCATCTGCCATGGCAGCAACGATCAGGTCTTCCAGAACTTCTTTATCTTCGGGGTCAACCAAAGACGGATCGATGTCGATCTTTTTGAGATCGGCTTTACCGGAAATAACCACATTGACCATGCCGCCGCCAGAGGTGCCATAGATTTCCAGTTCGGACAGGCCATCCTGAAATTCCTGCATTTTGGATTGCATCTTCTGAGCCTGCTGCATCATTTTTGCCATGTTTTTCATGGGACTTACTCATCTCCGTTGGTGTTGTCGGGATCACCCGGTGTTGCCTCGATTTGAATCGCGGCATCGATCTGATCCAGTTTAATTTCGTGTACTTTCTCTACCACACTGCCGGGAAAGGCGGCCAGAATTTCGTTGACCAGCGGGTGTTGGGAGACTTCGTGTTTGCGTTTGGCAATAGCTTCGTCACGCACTTGCGCCAGTGTGATATCACCGGTGGCATGGCGCGACACACTGATGGCCCACGTGCGGTTTGTATGTTCATCCAGAAACTTTTTTAGATGACCGGCAAGGGTATCAGGGGCGAGATCACCGGGGCGAAACTCGATTTTCCCCGGTTCAAACGACACCAGATGAAAGTTGTTCATCAGGTTGGCTTTCAGGATGATGTCTTTCTTTTCATCCGCTAAATCCACAACCTGTTGGAAGGTTTGCGGATCAGCCAGAACTTGCACGGGCGCTTGCACCTGTAGGGCTGCGTCTGTCAGGCCACCATTAACCACGCGCATGGCCGTCGGCCCACTACCGGAGCCTCCGCCGTGGCCCATCATCGGTGCGCCAACGGCTTGGGCCATTTGCCCACCCCCACCGCCGCCGGACGGACCACCCCCACCGGGGCCACCTGTTGGGCCAGAGGTGCTGTTTTGCATCATGCGGATGGCTTCTTCCGGTGTGGGCATGTCGGCGACATAGCACAGGCGGATGATAACCATTTCGGCAGCTTGCTGGGGGTGCGGGGCGTTGCGAACTTCACCCAGACCCTTCATCAAAATTTGATAGGCCCGCGCCAGAACCGACATGGCGAGCGTGTCCGACATTTCTTTACCGCGCACACGTTCCATTTCAGAGACAACGGCGTTTTGGGCGGCATCGGGCACGACCTTGACGCGGGTCAGCCAATGGGTGAGTTCCAGCAAATCCTGCAAGACCACGCTGGGGTCGGCACCTGCGGCATAAAGCGTATCCATGACGGCAAGGGCCGCGGCCGCATCGCCTTTCATGATCGCATCAAACAGATCAAAGGTGCGCCCGCGATCTGCCAGACCCAGCATATCGCGCACTTGTTCTTCGCCCACTTCACCATGGCAATGGGCGATGGCCTGATCAAGCAGGCTGAGGCCGTCACGTACAGAGCCATCGGCAGCGCGTGCGATCATGGCAAGGGCGGTGTCATCGACCTTCGCGCCTTCTTTTTCAGCGACCATGTTAAAGTGAGAAGCCAGCAAATCCTGATCAATGCGGCGCAGATCGAAACGCTGACAGCGCGACAGCACAGTGACAGGAACTTTGCGAATCTCGGTCGTTGCGAAAATGAATTTAACGTGCGCGGGTGGTTCTTCCAAAGTCTTAAGCAGGGCGTTAAACGCGCCTTTGGACAGCATGTGCACTTCGTCGATGATGTAGACTTTGTAACGGGCGGAGGTCGGACGGTAGCGCACCGACTCGATTACTTCGCGGATGTCGTCCACACCTGTGCGCGACGCCGCATCCATTTCGATCACATCGACGTGGCGGTCCTGGGCAATGGCGACACATTGTTCGCAGACACCGCAAGGGGTGATGGTTTCGCTGCCTTTTCCATCTTCGCCGATACAGTTGAGTGCGCGTGCGACCAGTCGGGCGGTGGTTGTCTTACCTACACCGCGTACCCCGGTCAGCATAAAGGCTTGCGCCAGACGACCAGATTCGATGGCATTGGAGAGGGTGCGCACCATGGCATCCTGACCGATGAGTTCCTCAAAGGTGGACGGGCGATATTTTCGGGCGAGGACGCGATAAGCGCCTTGATCTTCTGTATCTGTCATAGGGGCTAAAATCTTTGTATTTCTTGTTCGTCACAAGTTAGCAGGGCTTGGCCCGACATGCCAGTCGGGATTGCAAAAAAAGACAGAAGATTTTGGGGAGAAAATAAGGTGAGAGATTGAATACGACCCGAGCAGTGAACTCGTTACGGCTGCTTCCTTCCGGACCTGACCGGGTTGGCGAGGAGCTCGTCCGCATCAACCTCTCAGGGCCGTCTTCTATACCGGGTAGGCGTTGACTTCAAGGGAAAACTGACTCTACCATGCACCCCTGTTTAATTTTCTTTGAGAAACCGAGTCGCCCATGGTTGATGCCGTTGAAATCTATATCTGTAAAAAAGGCCAAAAAATTGAGGAAGGCCAAATGGTTATGTCCAACGACATTGACTGCAAAGAAGCCGCGAAAGAAGATGCTGAAAAACGCTGCAAGATCGTGCCATCGACCGAACGGATTGTCTATTATGACGTCAGCGGCGGCGGGTTCAAGGTGCTATATTCCTACACCAACCCCAACGTAAAAGAGGCGAAGCGCAGCCGTCCTATGGGGCGCGGTGGGGCAGCGCCTGCGCCGGTGAAAAAGAAGAAAGTAGCCAGACAGAAAGGAATGTGGGAAAAGATCAAAGGGTCATTGGGGTTATAGGGTAACCAGATCTGAACAGAAATATGGGAGTTGACCAGATGTCTTCATCATCATTCGATCTTTATTACACAAATGCCCAGATTGACAGACGATCAACCGACCGTCCCAGAACCGAGTTGATCACTGAAACCCTATATTCCGAACAGGCCCGCTTTGTGGTGCTGTCAGATAACCAAAACCTGTTTGAGCTGAAAGACGATCTTCATCATCCCGCTTTCTTGGAGCGCAAGGACGTGGAAGCTTACATCCCCCATCACCCGTGGGCCTATCTGGGGGTCTATGGCAAGCACGCCTTGTTTGTGCTTGATCTCAGTGTGTTGGAAGATCATGCCATCATCGAGGGGTTTGAGAATAAGTATTTGTTTGAAGATCTTAGACGGGCCGCCCCGGTTCACCAACGTACCGAAGCGTCGCAGTTGGCCTATGCCCGTGGGTTGATGTACTGGCACAAACGTCATCGCTTTTGTGGTGCCTGCGGATCGGAAACGGAAAGTCAGCAAGCCGGTCATGTGCGTAAATGTTTAAACCCTGAGTGTGGTCTGGAACATTTCCCGCGCACGGACCCGGCGGTCATTATGCTCGTGACTCATGGGGATAAATGTTTGCTGGGACGTCACAGCCGCCTGAAAGCGGGGATGTATTCCACGCTTGCTGGTTTTGTTGAACCGGGGGAAACACTGGAAGATGCCGTGCGCCGGGAGGTGATGGAAGAAGCGGGGATAAAAGTCGGCAAGGTCACGTATGCCGCCTCCCAACCTTGGCCCTTTCCCACCAGTTTGATGCTGGGCTTTTATGGGGAAGCGGAAACCACAGAGATCTCGTTTGCGGATGATGAGCTGGAAGATGCGCAATGGTTTACACGCGATGAGCTAATCAATATCGCGGATCAAGGCAAAAGCCTCGCCAGTCATGACAGTATTGCCCGTCAATTGATCGAAAACTGGATCAAAGCAGGGTGAAATAGTGCCCTGCCGTATCTTTGACAATATCCGCCATGGCTTGGGCTGCGCGGGTCAAGGGGTAGTCTTTGGACCAGACAAGGCTAGTGACCCGCTCAATCTGCGGCTCGATCAGCTTGAGCGCGACCAGTCGGTTTGCATCAATATGATGCTGGCAGGAACTGTAGGATAGGGCGGTACTGCCAAGGCCGCGACACACAAGTTCGGTGTGGATGGCGAGCGATTCGACTTCAATCACCACATTAAAGGCTTTCCCCATTTTGCTGGCGTGTTGTTCAAGGATATGGCGCAGGCCATGTTTGGGGCCGGGCAGGATGAAGGGTTCTTCCAACGCTTCTGTTAGGGTGATGGTGTCGCGCCCTTCCCACCGTGGGGCAGGCTGGGTCATGAAATAGAGCGTATCTTCCCACAAAGGGTGACTGCGCAAAGACGGGCTGACGTTGCCTTCAAATAAAACCCCGATATCCAAACGCCCATTGAGCAAACTATCCTGAATGGCCCCGCTTAGCATCTGGGTGATGCGCAGTTTGACGTTGGGATAACGCTGGTGGAAGGTTTCGACAATGGGGGCAGCGAGCACACTGCCGACACTGGGCGGCAGACCCAAACGCACTTCACCGCTGATTTCACCTGCAAAGGCGGTCATGTCGGTGCGCAGGCGCTCCATTTCCTCAGCCAAAAGACGCGCGCGTGGTCGCATGCGTTCGCCTGCTTCGGTCAGCACCACACCGCGCCCTGTGCGTTGAAACAGGGCGACGCCTGCATCCTCCTCCAGCATTTTGATCTGGCGGCTGAGCGCGGGTTGGGTGACGTTTAAGCGTTTCGCCGCATGGGAGAGAGAGCCGGTTTCCGCCACATGAAGGAAGGTGCGTAGTTGTTTGAGGTCCATAACGACTTATCCTGATATAACGAATAATTATATCTTTTAAAAATTTATTATATTTGGCTTATGTCACAAACAGGCGTAGAGAGTAAAGTGTAAAAAGCCCTCCTTCAGCGAGCCCTTGAAATGAACGATCAACAAACCGACCCAACCGCCATTATCTTTGTCTTTATCGCCACCATTGCATTGGCGTTTAAAGGTGTTTTCGCCAAGTTTGCCTATATGGCGGATATGGGGGTGGATGCGGTTTTGCTTTTGCGTTTCGGGATTGCAGCACCTTTGTTTTGGTTGGGTGTTTTGATGTTTGCCCGAAAAACCGCGCCGCTGACATGGCAGCAGTGGAAGGCTTGTTCGTTGGCGGGGGTGATGTTCTTTATGGCGACATACTGTGACTTCACCGCGATCTCCGAAATCGGGGTGAGTGTCTCGCGTCTGATCCTGTTTACCTTCCCGATGATTGTCATGCTGATTAATGCGGTGATGTCGAGACGGGCGCCAAGTGTTCATCAATGGATCGTGTTTGTGACCACCTATTCCGGCATTTTGCTGGTGATGGCGCCCAATGGTCTCAGCGGGTTTGACAATTTCAATTGGATTGGCGCGGCATGGGCCATGGGGTCTGCGACCACCTATGCGGTCTATCTGGTGATGTCACAGGAATTGATGAAATCCATTGGCTCTGTGCGCTTTACCGCCGCTTCCGGCTCGATCACGCTGGTGATTATGTTGGCGGTGATCCCGGTGAGTGCGACCAGCGGCAGTATCACCTTTCCCATGGATGGGGTGTTCTGGGGGGCGATGATTGCGGTTTTCTGTACCGTCATTCCATTCTTTATGTTGTTTGAAGGGATTAAACGCTGCGGGGCGACCCAAGCCAGCCTGATCAGCCTCAGTGGGCCGATCCTGACCATGATCGCGGCGTGGTTGATCTTGGATGAAACCCTCAGCACAGTTCAAATTATCGGCGCGGTCGTCACCATTTTGGGCGTCAGCAGCCTGAAAGCCACATGGGCTTTGGATGCACTGAAGCGGTTATTTGGGCTTACGCGCCCGCAAAAAGTGACTGACGCGTAGGGCGGGTCCCGCCATAAAGCGGGTCCGTGTGCGCAACACCGGTGTGTTGGCAGAGGTATTGCCCCGACTTTCACGAAAGACGATGTATAGGCCGCTAAAGATAATCACGGCCGCCCCGATGTAGGTCTGCTGGTCCGGCACTTCGCCAAACAGGTAGAATCCGTACAGCGTCGCCCAGATGATCTGGGAATAGAGCATGGGGGCAACAATGCTGGCTTCCCCGGCTTTATAGGCTCCGACAATACAGTTCAAGGCTAGGAAACTGAGCAGGGACACAGCGGCTGTTTTTCCCAAGTCTTCAATCGGCATGGGGATATAGTTGATCGGCAACAGCAAGGCCATGACAATAAACAGGCTGAGCATGGGGAAAATGATGATCACCACATCGCGTTCGTCCCGTCCGATTTTGCGCACAATAATCGCGTTGAGGGCGGAGAAGAAGGAGCCGATCATGACCGAGAAGTGACCCAGATGCAGTTCCTGCGCACCGGGTCGGACCACGATCAGTACGCCGATTAATCCCAATAAAACAGCACCGCCCCGATGGATGCCGACGCGCTCCCCCAAAAACGGTACCGACAGGAGTGTCACCCACAACGGAATCGCAAACAGGATGGAATAGGTTTGCGCCAGTGGTAAAACCGAAAAGGCATAAAAGGTCGAAATGGTCGAGATCAACATACTGCCCATACGCAAGGTCAACCACCACGGATGACGCGGGCGCAAGGTCGCGGCCTTGGTGTCGCGGATCAGTTGCAACGCCACCATGGGAAAGCCGAACAACATACTGAAAAACAGGATTTGGAACGGGCTATAGGCCCCACCAAGGTCTTTGACCAAAGCGTCATGGCTGGCATAGATGGCGTAAGCAAGCAGCCCAAGAAGGATGCCTTTTTTATTGTTGTTCATCGAAGCGCCTTCGCGATTTTATCGGTTTTATTTTGCCCCATGATAGAATGCGGCGCAAAAACGATGCAACAAAAAAGGCCGAACAACTGTCCGGCCTTTTGTTGTTATGCAAACAAACTGCTTACATGTTCGGGTAGTTCGGGCCACCCGTACCTTCTGGAGTTGTCCAGTTGATATTTTGGGTCGGGTCTTTGATGTCACAGGTCTTGCAATGCACGCAGTTAGCAAAGTTGATCTGCAGTTTTACATCATCGCCTTCCCCGATATATTCATAGACACCTGCCGGGCAGAAACGGGCTTCCGGGCCATTGTATTTTGCCCAGTTGATGGAAACCGGCACGCTGTCGTCTTTGAGTTTCAGGTGACAGGGCTGGTTTTCTTCGTGCGCGGTGTTGGACAGGAAGACAGAAGACAGTTTGTCGAAGCTGATTTTACCATCCGGTTTCGGATAGTCGATCTTCGGCTGGCTGGCAGCCGGCTTCAGGGCTTCGTGATCTGTGTGTGGGTACTTCAGGGTCCAAGGCTCACGCCCACCGGTGACGTAAGTTGTGAAACCGGAGTACATCAATCCCCCCAAGAAGCCCCATTTGGCGAAGCTTGGGCGGATGTTACGGACTTTGTAAAGTTCATCCCAGATGTAAGATGCTTTGATGTTTGCCGTATATTGTGTTGGCTCAACCGGAGCATCTTCTTGCTGACAGAGTTCGAAGATCGCATTTGCGGCTTCGATACCGGATTGCATGGCGTTGTGCGTCCCTTTGATCTTCGGGACGTTCAGGAAGCCTGCACCACAGCCCGTCAAACAGCCGCCCGGGAAGGTCAGTTTCGGCAGGGACTGGAAGCCCCCTTCAGCCAAGGCACGTGCGCCATAAGCGACGCGACGACCGCCTTCGAAGGTCTTGCGGATTTCCGGGTGTGTTTTAAAACGCTGGAATTCATCAAACGGGGACAGATGCGGGTTCTGGTAATCCAGACCGACCACAAAGCCAACCGCAACCTGATTGTTGTCGAGGTGATAGAGGAAGGAGCCGCCATAGGTTTTTTTGTCCAGCGGCCAGCCCGTGGTGTGAACAATTTTACCTTCATGGTGGTTTGCCGGATCAATTTCCCACAATTCCTTGATGCCGATCCCGTACGTCTGGATGTCGGCGTCTTTGCGCAGGTCGAATTTGGCTTCCAGCTCTTTGGTCAGGGACCCACGCACACCTTCGGCGAAGATGGTGTATTTGGCGTGCAGTTCGACGCCCGGTTCAAAGTTCGGACCTTCGGAGCCGTCTTTTTCGCGGCCCATGTCGCCTGTTGCGATCCCTTTAACAGAACCGTCTTCGCGGTAGAGAACTTCACAAGCGGCAAAGCCCGGGTAAATTTCAACACCCATTTCTTCGGCTTGTTCCCCCAGCCAGCGACAGACGTTGCCCAAGGACACGATGTAGTTACCGTGGTTGTGCATTTGCGGCGGCGTCGGCATTTTTTGGGAGCCGGTTTCTGTCAGGTAGATGAAGCTGTCGTCTTTGGCTTCAACGGTCAGTGGCGCACCTTTTTCTTTCCAATCGGGGAAGAGGTGGCTCAGCGGCCCTGTTTCAATGACGGCACCAGACAGGATGTGGGCACCGATCTCGGACCCTTTTTCAACGACACAGACGGTCAGTTCTTTTTCATTTTCCTGTGCAAGTTGGCTGAGTTTAATCGCAGCAGAGAGACCGGACGGGCCCCCGCCGACGATTACAACATCAAATTCCATGGATTCACGTTCCATAGTCCGGCTTCCTTCCTAAAAGTTTCCGATGTGATTGTTCTGTTAGCGAACATTATTATCACTATTATGCGATGCAACATAGAAAAAATGCACAAACTTGTGAACCTTTCTGTTCAAATAAAACGAACTTTGATAGGTATCTGGTATGAATCAGCACTCAGACAGCACATATCACGACCCGTTCGACCCCGCAGCCCTGCTGAAATGGTACGTCGAGATGGGTGTGGACGAAACCATCGTCGGCGAATCCATCGATCGCTATGCCCTTAGCGCGGAGATGTTGGCAAAACGTCAGGCCGCGAGCCCACAGCCACGCGTGCAGACCAGTGCACCTGTGCAACAGCCACAGATGTCACAAGCTCAAGTGCGCGCAACCGATGAAATGGTGCAAACCGCCGTTGCCATGGCGCGTAAAGCAGAAACCATCGAGCAATTGCGCGACGCGGTGAATGCGTTTGACGGCTGCCCGCTTAAGAAGACGGCGATGAATACTGTCTTTGCTGCGGGGAATCCAAAAAGCGATATCATGTTTATCGGGGAAGCCCCGGAAGCTGAGGAAGATCGCCAAGGCGTGCCCTTTGTCAGCCCCAGCGGGCAGCTTCTGTCCAAGATGCTTCATTCCTGCGGGTTAAGTGAGGAACCGGGGAATTTTGACAAGGTCTATCTGACCAATGTGTTGTTCTGGCGACCACCGGGCAACCGTCCGCCGATCCAGAGCGAGATCGCGGTGTGTTTGCCCTTTGTTGAACGTCAAATTGAATTGGTGGACCCGAAAGTGTTGGTTCTTTTGGGCGGCGCTGCCGCAAAAGCGGTGCTGGGTCACCATGAAGGAATATCGCGTTTGCGCGGGCGTTGGTTTGATCATTCCTCCCCTAATTTATCGCGTCCGGTCAAAGCGACAGCCTTGTTTCACCCGTCATATTTATTGCGCTCCCCGGGGCAGAAAAGACGGGCGTGGAGTGATCTTTTGAAGATCGTTGAAAAATTGGAAACATTATAAAAGTCGCCGATTTCTTGCGTATTTTATTAAAATAGATTATTTTGCAGCTGAAATTTGGCGAGACGTCCAAAGGCTGTTTTAAATCAGCCCGTTAGAGAAATTATAAATTTTGGCGCATTTTGTGCCTTTTCTTGTTTAGTGGATAGATATGGTATTTAACCTTAAAAAGGCGCTGCTGGCTTTGGGGCTCATAGCAATTTTGCTCAAGGCTCAATCAGTGATTGCTTCGGATGTACAGCTTGCCTCTTTGCCGCAAAATGCAGAGATTGAATGGGAAACCATTGGTGTTCTGGACGAGAAAAATCTGTCTCTCTACAAACGAATCTTCGCCATTCAGGAAGCGGGGCGCTGGAACGCGGCTGACAAGCTGATTAAGGAGCTGACGGATCAGACGCTGATGGGCCATGTGATGGCACAACGCTATCTGCATCCGACCAAATACCGTTCGCGCTATAAAGAGCTGCGCCGTTGGTTGCTGCGTTATAGTGACCATCCGCAAGCCCAGCGTATTTATGAACTGGCCGTCAAACGTCGCCCGAAAAACGCGTTGAACCCGCAAAAACCATCGGGTCAGTACCTCAGCGGGGCGGGGTATGATGCGACGGGCTATGCCTCCAAAGTCTATGCGCCGAAACGCCGTCTGGATAAAGAGAAAGCCCGCAAAGCGGCGAACTATACCCGCAAGATGCGCTATTATACCCGCAAAGGCTGGACCAAATCGGTCAAGAATCTGTTGGAAACCAAAGAAGTGCAGCAGTTGTTGCACCCCGGTCAGTTGGATCAGGCCCGCACTTGGTTGGCGGCGGGCTATTATGTCGATGGTCGCGACGACTGGGCCTATGAATGGGCCACAAAAGCCATCAAACGTTCCGGTCGATATATCCCGCGTGCCCACTGGCTTGCCGGTTTGGCCTCATGGCGTTTGGGGAAGTTGGATCAGGCCGCAAAACATTTTGAGCAGGTGACCTACTCAGAATATTCGTCGGACTGGATGGTTTCTGCGGGATCGTTTTGGGCCGCGCGCTCTTATCTGCTGGAACGTAAACCGGCAGAGGTGAATAAATGGCTGGTGAAAGCTGCGGCCTATCCGCGTACTTTCTATGGGTTGCTTGCTAACAATGCGCTTGGCTATGAGATGGCCTTTGACTGGACGGTGCCGGAAATCGACAGTTTCGAGCTGGGGCAGTTGAAGACACAAAAAACCGGTCGTCGTGCGTTGGCCTTGTTGCAAATGGGCAAGGACGATCTGGCGGAAAAAGAATTTCGTAAAGCCTACGCCCGCACGGACAAGGATGGACGCAAGGCCATGTTGGGTATTGCGTTGCGCAGCAATATGCCGTCTTTCAGCATGCGTTTAGGCGCTTTGTTGAGCCGCAACGGTGTGACTGTACCGGATGCCGCTCTCTATCCAATTCCAAAATGGCAGCCGGAAGTGGGCTTTAAGGTGGACCGTGCTTTGATTTATGCCCTGATGCGTCAGGAATCGGGCTTCAACCCGAATGCGGAATCTTATGCAGGGGCCAAAGGGTTGATGCAGTTGATGCCCGGAACAGCCAGCTTTGTCGCCAAGGACCGTCGCATGGCCTGGAGCAAGAAGCTGTTTGAGCCGGAAACAAACATTCATCTGGGGCAGAACTACATTAACATGTTGCTGGGTGAAAAATATATCAATGGCGACCTGTTCCACCTGACGGCGGCCTGGAATGGCGGGCCGGGGAATTTGAATAAATGGAAGCGCGGGATCAATCATGAAAATGATCCGTTGCTGTTTATTGAAAGTATTCCGTCTAAGGAAACTCGTAACTTTATTGAGCGGGTGCTGACAAATTTCTGGATTTATCGGGATCGCATGGGCCAGCAAGTACCGACGCTGGAAGCGATTGCCTCCGGTCAATGGCCGAGCTATGAGGGGCAGGATAAGCAGAGCCTCGAACTGGTGAGAAACTGATATATCCTCGAAAAAACAAAATCGTCTGTTGACCAGACTCAATTTTTATTGGGTTATTGTCGGTTAGGATCAGACGCGTTTTGTTAGAGGAGTTCAGTATGTCAAAAATCGAAGGCGAACGGGTATTTCAATCCCTGAATATTGCCATTATTACTGTGTCAGATACCCGCAGCTTTGCGGATGATAAATCCGGTGATACCCTGGCGGCTCGCATTGAAGGCGCAGGGCATCGGGTTTATGAACGGCTGATCCTGAAAGATGACGCTGATGTGTTAGCCCAGCAATTACGCAATTGGGCGGATGATCCCCAGATTGACGTGGTGATTACCACGGGCGGCACAGGTGTGACAGGACGTGATGTGACACCGGAAGCGTTCAAACAGGTGATCGATAAGGAAATCCCCGGTTTCGGCGAGATTTTCCGGATGTTGTCCTATCAAAAGATTAAAACCTCGACCATCCAGTCTCGCGCGATGGCGGGTGTGGTCAATGCCACCTATATGTTTGCCTTGCCCGGTTCCAGCGGGGCGGTGAAGGATGCGTGGGATGACATTTTGGTTCATCAGCTGGATGCACGCACCCGTCCGTGTAATTTTGTTGAACTCATGCCGAGATTGAATGAACATTTGCGGTAAAAGCGTCATTTAAAATCTATCCAATCCACCTGATTGGAGAAAAGTTTCTTTATCTTGAAGGCAATCTGGATAATATTGATAGTGTTGTAAGGTTGAACAACTTTGTCAAAGTCCGGCTTTTGGGTATTCTTAGTTGAAAACCGGTGCCTTATATGAATTTTTTATGAACCCATTGAAATCCATGGGCATAACAGGGAAACTGTCGCCAACAAGGTCGGAGAAAAACAAGAATGACGCCCGCAATAAAAGAATCAAAAATTCTTATTGTCGATGACAAACCGGCCAACGTTTTATTGTTGGAACAGCTACTGGAAGAAGAAGGCTACGAAAACGTCATATCAACGACGGACTCCCGCGAGGTTGTCAGTCTGTATGTGAGCGAGAAAGTGGATATGATTCTGCTGGATATTCGTATGCCCTTTATGGATGGTTTGGAAGTGATGGCAGCATTGAAAGAGGTCGTTGGTCCTCATGATTACCTGCCGATCTTGGTTTTGACGGCCCAAACGGATATGGAAACCCGGCAAAATGCCTTGAGCATGGGCGCCCGGGATTTTCTGACCAAGCCGTTTCAGCCGTGGGAGGTCTTTCAGCGTATCCATAATATGTTGGAAACCCGCGTGTTTTATTTGTCTCAGCGCAGCCGTGCAAACGTTCTGGCAGATGAGGTTTTTAAGCGCACGCAGGAAATTCGGGAAACCCAGCTGGAAGTGGTGCGTCGTTTGGGGCGGGCAGGGGAATATCGGGACAATGAAACCGGTGCCCATGTGGTGCGGATGAGTAAAAGCTGTCGGCTTTTGGCGTTAAAAGCGGGGCAAGGTCGTGACTTTGCGGAATTGATCCTGCAAGCCAGTCCCATGCATGATGTGGGTAAAATCGGTATACCGGACAATATTCTTTTGAAACCGGGGCGTCTGACACCGGAAGAACGGGTCGTTATGGAACGGCATGTGGAAATTGGTGTCGATATCATCGGGGAATTTGATAGCCCGATGCTGGAGATGGCCCGTCAGATTGCCGCGACCCACCATGAAAAATGGGATGGGTCGGGTTATCCAAAAGGACTGGCGGGGGAAGATATCCCGCTGGAAGGTAGAATTGCCGCGATTTGTGATGTCTTCGATGCGTTGACGTCGGAACGCCCTTATAAAGAAGCATGGCCCCTTGAAAAGGCTGTGAAGTTTATTGAGGAAAATAGTGGGTCACATTTTGATCCGACACTTGCGAGACTATTTGTTGAAATTATTCCCGATGTGGTGGCTCTGCGTGAAGAGTACCCGGACGAGGAAGAGTAAGGAAATCCTTTTCGATGATGATGAGATCGGCTTTATTTGGACTGATGGTTCTTGTGGGACTGTCGGCAAGTGTTTCTGTACGCGCGAATGACGAATTTCGTCATACGGTGCGTATTGTAGGGTCTTCCACCGTTTTCCCTTTTGCAGCTTTTGTGGCTGAACGCTACTACCGCCAAACTGGCAAAAATGCGCCGGTGGTGGAATCGACTGGTTCCGGCGGCGGGATCAAGATGTTTTGCGGCGGTGTCGGGGCGGATACGCCAGATATCGTCAATGCCTCTCGTCGCATGAAAGTGAGCGAGATTAGCCTATGTGCAAATAACAAAGTGCACGATATTACGGAAATCATGGTCGGATGGGACGGGATTATCCTGGCGACTTCGGTTGACGGAAAAGCCTTTGGTTTGACCCGTCAGCACCTGTGGAAAGCGCTGGCAAAACGTTTGCCCGTGGATGGCCAGTTGTTGGATAACCCCCATAAGCTCTGGTCCCATATCGACCCGGAATTACCCGCCGTGCCAATTCAGGTCTTCGGCCCGCCGCCGACGTCCGGGACCCGTGATGTGTTTGTGGAAGAAGTGATGATCAAGGGCTGTCGGGGTTCTAGTTATGTTGAAACGTTGCCGGAAGAAACCCGTCGTGTTGCGTGTGGAGAGATGCGTGAAGATGGGGTTTATGTTGAAGCCGGAGAAGATGATGATCTGGTTGTGCGCCGCCTTAAAAACAACCCGAAAGCGTTCGGGATTATGGGGTACAACGCGTTGGAACGCCGCAGCAATCTGATCACGGCTGTCACCATCAATGGCGTGGCACCTTCCTATGAGACCATTCAGGATGGAGAGTATCCTTTGGCCCGTCCGTTGTTCCTGTATGTTAAAGATGAACATCTGATCGCACTGCCGACCATACAGAACTATGTGGACGAGTTTATCAGCCCGCAAGCATTGGGCGAAGAAGGGTATCTGGCGGACAATGGCCTTATTCCGCTTAAAGGGATGGATGGGCGTCAAGTCAAGGCGCAGATTACCAAATTAACAGCGCAATAATATTACGCTGCTTTCTTTACATTCCGGGGGAAGAGGCCTATAGACTCTTTCAAATGAAACTATAGGACTTCTCCCCCTCTTATGTTACGCACCAATTCCTTTTTATTTACGGTTATTTTGACGGCGCTTGTGGCGTTTGGCCCGCTGTCTACGGATATGTATCTTCCGTCCCTCCCGGCCATGAAGGCGGAGTTTGGGGCGAGTGTGTCTGACGTCCAGTTGACGCTAAGTATTTTCCTTGCCGGTTTTGCGGTTTCTCAACTGTTATATGGCCCTTTATCTGATCGGTTTGGACGGCGTCCGATCCTGATCTTTGGTATTTTTGCCTATGGAATCGCGAGTGTGGCCTGTTTTCTGGCGACCTCCATCGAAATGCTGATTGTTGCGCGCTTTTTTCAGGCGTTTGGGGCGTGCAGTGGCCCGGTGCTGGGGCGCGCGATTGTGCGTGATGTGTTTGGACAGGATCGTGCGGCACAGGTGTTGGCTTATATGGGATCCGCAATGGCGTTGGCCCCGGCGGTCGCCCCGCTGGCGGGGGGCTATTTGCAGGTCTGGTTTGGATGGCAGGCAAGTTTTGTCTTTTTGGCGGGGTTTGCCTTTCTGTTGGTTTTACTGGTCTTTTTCCTTATTCGGGAAACTAATGAGCATAAAAATCCTGAGGCGCTCAAGCCTGCCCGTATGTTGGGCAATTATTTGACGTTGCTCAGTCATTCCGGTTTTATGGGATATGTGTTGCTTAACAGCTTTGTCTTTTCCGGGTTGTTTGCTTTTATTTCCGGGTCTTCTTTTGTGTTTATCGATGTGTTTGGTCTTGCACCGAACCTGTATGGCATTTGCTTTGGAATCGTGGTTTGCGGCTATATTACCGGAACGTTGATTGCAGGTCGATTTTCGCGAAAATTGGGGGGCGCGCGGATGTTGCGATATGGAAGCTTCCTATCCGTATGTGCGGGGCTGTTGTTGTTTGGCGTGGCTTATAGCGGCGCGAGCAGCGTGGGGAGCGTTGTCGCGCCCATGGTGCTTTATATGATTAGTGTCGGCATTGTGATGCCAAACTCCATGGCGGGGGCAATTGGGCCGTTTGCAAAAATGGCCGGTGCCGCTTCTGCGTTGATGGGCTTTATCCAGATGGCGATCGCGGCTGTGGTCGGGGGCACGGTCGGGGTGATCCATGACGGGACGCAATTGCCGATGACGGGGGCGATTGCCCTTATGGGAGCGGGAGCGTTCCTGACCTATGTTTTTATTGTGAGACGTCAGGCTGAGTAGGGGGATGGGCCTTAGCGGCCTGTTCCCAAAAGCCTAATGTCTTGAGGTGGGCGACAATTGCTGCGCCTGAAACGGCGATGCCTTGGGCCTTTTGCTTTTTGGCGGTGGCAACGTGGATAAAGCCGATCTTCAGTCCCTCTATTTGATCTTTATAAAAGATCGGAGAGCCGGAATCGCCGGGGACGGCGTCGCAAACGTGGGTTGCAAGGCGTAAAAGTGTGTTGTAGGACGTCAGTTCACATTGTTGGTTTACGCTCAGGATATGGGCTTTGTCCTGACTATACCCTGCCTGAATGAAGTTTGTTTTTTGGGCTTTCAGGGTGGTGTAGATATTTTTGTTGATCGGGGCGACCGCAAGGGTCCCGACCCGCTGGCTCATGTCCTTATCGAGTTCCAGAAACGCCCAATCCTTAGAAACCGAGCTATATGTTTTTGCCGTTGTGGGCGAATATCCCGGCGCGATGTGGTAGTTGACGGCTTTGGCATGATCAATAAAACTACCGCGACGATAACCTGCCAGAAAGTGGATGGTGTGGGCTTTGACCCAGACCTTACGCTTTTTGTTCCAGAGACAGTGGGCAGCGGTGAGCACCAGTTTGGGGCCGATGAGTGTACCGGTGCAAAATCCACCCGACTCTTTGTTAATCCGCCCGATGGCGCTCCAGGGGTATTTATAGGTTTCAATGAGGATGCGGTCGTCTTCTCCTTTAATGCCGTCAAGTTTGATCTTGTCTGCTGCCTCTAAGGGAAATAAAGGCATAGCAGTCAGTATAAGGAGGAGGAGAAGACGCATGGCAGACCTTATGAATGAGCCGATAAGTCTGTGATGGTCGGATGATCCCCGCACAGCGGACAGCCCTTATCGCGTTTCACTTTGACGTTTCTAAATTCGGTATGAAGAGCATCGTAAATCATCAGGGTGCCCGACATGGATTTGCCCACATTCATGATTTCTTTCAAAACCTCTGTTGCTTGTAAGGATCCCATGGTCCCGCAAATCGCACCAAGGACACCGGCTTGTGCGCAGGTCGGTACTTGTCCTTCGGGTGGTGGTTCGCGAAAAATACAGCGATAGCAGGGTTTATCCTCCCCCTCTTCGTGGGATTTATAGGTGGAAAGCTGACCGTCAAATCGAAGGATGGCCGCTGATACCAGGGTTTTGCGGGCGAGATGACAGGCGTCGTTAATCAGGAAACGGGTGTTGAAATTGTCGGTGCCGTCCGCGACGAGATCATAGTTTGCAATAATATCCATGATGTTGGCGCTGGTTAAGCGTTCCTGATGGAGATTGACCTGAATATCAGGGTTGATTGCCTTAAGCCGTTCCTGCGCGCTGACCACTTTGGGCTGGTCAATGCTTTGTGTCGTATGGATCACTTGTCGCTGAAGGTTGGAAAGATCAACGACATCATCATCCACAATGCCGATGGTTCCGACACCGGCAGCGGCAAGATACATGAGAACCGGGGCGCCGAGTCCCCCTGCACCAACGACCAGTACCTTGGCTTGAAGCAGCTTGGCCTGACCTTCGCCGCCTACTTCAGGGAGCAAAATGTGCCGCGCGTAACGGTTGAGTTGTTCTTCGTTGAAATCCATGAAATCCGAGCCGTAATTCGTGAGTTAACTGTGACGACATTTTGATAGGCAATGTCAGAGAATGCAAGTGTTGCTAGCCAAAAGGTTACATTTGGATGTGCTTAAAAGTTTATTAGTATTAATTCTACAATATCTTTTAATTGATTTTTGGCGTATAATAATTGACTATCCATTTGTAATATTTGACTAAAAAATGAGCAAGTGAACAAAGATAATTCGTATAGCTGGTAATCATACGTGTTGTTACCTTTTTTTAGAATCAATAAAGTTCAAAAAATAAGCAGTTATTGGGTGCCGAGATGTTAAACAATGTAAAGATATCAATGAAACTACCTGTGGTTATGGTGGCATTGATTTTAGTGACTGGAATCCTTTTGGGCGGGACGATCCTGTTCAGGGTGAATAGTGGATTTGATGATGCCGCCAAGAACAAATTGATCGCGCTTGTGGCGGCACGTAAATCAGAACTTTCAAATTATTTGAATATTATTGAAAGTGACCTGAATATTCAATCACACAGCCCTTTGGTGGTTGATGCTTTGGCAAAATTCCAGAGTGCCTGGTCGCAAGTTTCAGGTGATCAGACGAACGAGCTTCAGAAAGCGTACATTACGGATAACCCAAATCCGGCCGGGGAAAAGCATAAGCTGAACGCTGGCGCACAAGGCACGGCGTATGATCTGGCTCATAACGAATATCACCCTTACTTCCGCATCTTATTGGAAGAACGTGCTTATTATGATGTCTTTCTGGTCGATCCTGAAGGCAATGTGGTCTATAGCGTCTTTAAAGAGCTGGACTTCGCAACCAATTTAAACTCAGGCGAGTGGGCTGATACGGACCTGGCGAAAGTATATAAACAGGCGGTGAACCAGCGGACAAGCGGCGTTGGGTATTTTACAGACTTTCATCCTTATGCACCAAGTCAGGATGCACCGGCGAGTTTTATAGGGGAAGCGGTCTTTAATGCGGACAAAGAGTTTGTCGGTGTGTTGATCTATCAGATGCCCATCGGTGAAATTAACCGCATCCTGCAATCGGCAAGCGGTATGGGGGAAAGTGGCGAGACTTATATTGTCGGTGAAGATTATCTGATGCGCAGTGACTCGCGCTTTGCCAAGGAAAGCACGATCCTGAAAACCCGTGTGGAAAGCGACACGGTAAAGGCTGCGTTGAGCGGAAAAACCGGTGCGCAGATTATTGAAGATTACCGCAAAATTCATGTTTTCTCGGCTTTCACACCGATCACCTTCCTCAACGCGAAATGGGCCGTGATTGCAGAAATTGACGAAGCAGAGGCCATGAGCACTGCAACAAGCGTGCGCAACATCAGCTTGATCCTGATCCTTGTGGTATCCGTTGTTGGTGCCGTGATTGCCCTGTGGTTTGCCCGCTCTATCACCAACCCCATGTCCAAAATTGTCGATACCATGGGTGTGCTGGCGACGGGAGAAACCAATGTGATCGTCCCGGATAAAGACCGTGGCGATGAAATTGGTGAGATTGCAGCGTCCTTGCAGGTCTTTAAAGACAATAAAATTGAAGCGGATGCCTTGCAGGAACAACAGCGCAAAGAAGAAGAATATAAAATCCAGCGGGCGGAAAAGGTCGACATCATGATCACCCAATTCCGCAGCGAAGTTACAGAAGCGCTGGAAATCATGAGTGGGCAAGCGCATGAAATGGAGGTCAGCTCTCAGGATCTCTCTAGTTCGTCGGAGCAAAGTTCTCAGCAATCCACTGCGGTGGCGGCGGCTTCTGATGAGGCCGCGGCAAATGTGCAGACCGTAGCTGGGGCTGCGGAAGAATTGTCAGCATCTGTCAACGAGATCAATGTCCAGATCGATGAAAGCGCGCGCATTACCGAAGAAGCTCGCACGCAAGCTCAGGGCGCCAATGATATGGTTCAAAGTCTGAGCGAAGCGGTATCGCGCATTGGTGATGTGATTAAACTGATCAATGATATTGCCGAGCAGACAAACCTTTTGGCCCTCAACGCAACCATCGAAGCGGCGCGCGCTGGCGATGCGGGTAAAGGTTTTGCGGTTGTGGCCTCCGAGGTCAAGAACCTTGCAAATCAAACGGGTCGCGCAACGGAAGAAATCTCCTCGCAGATTAATTCAGTTCAAGATCGCACCAGTGATGCTGTGGTCGCAATCCAGTCCATCACGGAAGTGGTCAACCGTGTCAGCGCAATTTCAGGCTCCATCGTTGCCGCCCTTGAAGAACAAAGCGCAGCAACCGCCGAAATTTCGCGCAACGTACAAGAAGCTGCCAAAGGCACGACCGAGGTTTCCAGCAATATCGCCGGTGTCAGTCAAGCCTCCCACCAAATCGGCGAAACCGCCACATCGGTTTTTGAAGCGGCTAAAATGGTCAGCGACCACACCAATGCGCTGCGTGAGAAGATCGCCGTCTTCTTGAAAAACGTACAGGAAGCCTAATCTCACGACATTCTCGATCCTCCATAAAAAAGCCCCCGTCCAAATACAGGACGGGGGCTTTTTTGTTGTCTTTAAGACTGTCGGCTTACTCGCTGACCACGCCGTCGAACAGGGCGGTGGAGAGGTAGCGTTCTGCGAAGGAGGGCAGGACAACAACGATGTTTTTGCCGGCAAATTCGTCGCGTTGGCCAAGTTCAATCGCCGCAGCCAAAGCCGCACCGGAGGAAATTCCGACCGGAACACCGTCTGTAGAAGCAACTTCGCGGGCGGTTGCGAAAGCTGTTTCGTTGCCGATTTTCAGGATTTCGTCAATCAGACCCGTATTCAGAATGTCCGGCACAAAGCCTGCGCCGATGCCTTGGATTTTGTGCGGGCCGGGGACGCCGCCGGACAGGACCGGGCTATCTTCCGGCTCAACCGCGATGACTTTAATATCCGGGTTTGCATCTTTCAACGCAGCGCCCGTCCCTGTGATTGTCCCGCCTGTGCCAACACCGGAAACAAAAGCAGCCACGTCGCCATTGGTATCGGTGAGGATTTCGTGGGCAGTTGTGCGTTTGTGGATGGCAGGGTTGGCTTCGTTTTTAAATTGCTGCGGCATGAAGGCGTCTGGCAGTTCGTTGACCAGTTCTTCTGCGCGTGCGATGGCACCGGACATGCCTTTGGCGGCGGGTGTCAGTTCCAGTTCCGCACCCAAAAGCGCGAGCATCTTGCGGCGTTCTTTGGACATGCTTTCCGGCATGGTCAGGATCAGACGGTAGCCGCGCGATGCGCAGACAAAGGCAAGGGCGATGCCTGTGTTACCGGATGTCGGTTCAACCAGAACCGTACCTTCTTTGATTTTACCGGCTTTTTCTGCCGCTTCGATCATGGCAAAGCCGATCCGGTCTTTCACAGACGCCAGCGGGTTGAAAAATTCGCATTTGCCAAGGATGTTGGCTTTGACGTTATGGGCTTTTGCCAGACCGGAAAGGTTAACCAGCGGGGTTGCGCCGATGGTGTCGATGATGCTGTCGTAGATTTTGCCGCGCGCAGGCGCGTTTGCTGTAAATTGTTCTGACATGTCCACTCTCTTTGTACGTCAAATTTTCGTAAAATAGAAAATATCTTTCTCTTAAAGGTATGGGGGCGTGGTGGCGCCTTGTCAATATGCAAAGCGCCATTTTAAGGAGGGGAATTTAAATAATATACAAATAGATGGCGTGAAAAAGGGATTAGATGGTGAAATCCAGATTCTCGCGACCCTCGCTGACCAAACCAGCCTGATTGGCACGGGTACAGAGGTCATCGATGCTGACCTCGTCCAGTTCCAGCATCAGTTTTTCCTGCATCTCTGCCCAAACTGGACGCACCACCTTGTGGCCCAGTTCGGACCCAGCTGGATCGTTCAAGGGATCCTCCGCCGTTTCCATCTTGCGCACGATACGCACGATCTCGCCCACACTGATACGGCGACGTTCGCGCGCCAGACGGTAGCCCCCGCGCGGGCCACGCACGCCAACCAGAATACCTTCGCGCACAAGCTGTTGCAGCCCCTGTTCTAGGTAACGGCGCGGGATGCCCTGACGGCGCGTGATCTCGCGGCTTTGAACAGGTTGTCCGCCACTGTGATAAGCGATGTCGAGCACGGCTTCGATCGCAAATAGCATTTTCTTGGAGAGTCGTAACATTGGGGGGCTTCCATCGTTTCTTTTGGTTATGTTTTCTTTAGGCCTGTCGAGCCAAAACCGCCTGCGCCGCGTTCTGTGTCGGGCAAGGTGTCGGTTTTGTCCCATGTGATTGTGGTGACGGGCGCAACAACCATCTGGGCGATGCGCATGCCGCGTTCAATCACAAAATCTTCGTCACCGAGGTTAATCAGAATGACACCAACTTCACCGCGATAATCCGCATCAATGGTGCCCGGTGCGTTGGCAACGGTGACACCGTTCTTTGCCGCAAGGCCCGAACGCGGGCGCACTTGGGCTTCATAGCCTGCGGGCAGGGCAATGCTAAGCCCTGTGGGGACGATGGCGCGTTTGCCGACAGCCAATGTCAGCGGGGCATCAATCGCCGCCATCAGGTCCATACCGGCCGCATGTTCTGTGGCGTAGTGGGGCAGGTCAAGGTCGGCCCCGTGGGGAAGTTGGACAACGCTGACGTTTACGGTGTTCATCATTTAGTCTTCTTTCAAATGGTCTGCTATTTTTGCCGCCAAACGTTGGGCGACTTCAATTTTGGATGATTTGGGCCAGTCTTCGTAGTGATCCGGCGTAATCAGATGGATGGTGTTGTCATCGCCGCCAAAAGTGCCCGTTGTCGGCGATACATCATTGGCAAGGATCCAGTCACATTGCTTGCGCGCGCGTTTTTGCGTGGCGTGATCAATGACATGTTCGGTTTCTGCCGCAAAGCCGATGACAAGACCGGGGCGCTGGCTTTTGTGCTGGCTGATGGTGGCGAGAATATCGGGATTTTCCGTCAATTGCAGGTCCGGTATCTTGCCGCTGCCATCTTTTTTAAGTTTCTGATCCGCTTCCATATCCACGCGCCAATCGGCAACAGCCGCCGCAAAGACAGCAATGTCACAGGGCAGGGCCGCTTCACAGGCCGCCAGCATGTCGCGTGCGGACTCGATCGCAACCACGCGCACGCCCTTAGGGTCAGGCTGGCGGGTCGGGCCTGTGACCAACGTGACCTCTGCGCCGAGCTTGGCAAGTTCGGCGGCAATGGCATGGCCTTGTTTGCCAGACGACCGGTTAGCGATATAGCGCACGGGATCGATGGGTTCATGGGTGGGGCCACTGGTGACGAGGGCTTTTTTACCGACCAGCGGACCTGTGGGTTTAAAGTGGGCGCAGACGGCCTCTACCAGTTCTGATACATCGGTCATGCGGCCCATGCCATATTCCCCGCAGGCCATATCGCCTTCCAGCGGGCCGACCATGGTGACGCCGCGATCGATCAGGGTTTTGACATTCTGTTGTGTTGCCGGATGGTCCCACATGCGCACATTCATGGCAGGGGCCATCATGACGGGCGTGTCGGTGGCAAGCAGGGTTGTGGAGGCAAGGTCATTTGCCAGACCGTTTGCGGCCTTTGCCATGATATCTGCCGTTGCCGGGGCGACCAAAATCAGGTCGGCACTGCGCGAGAGCTGGATGTGCCCCATTTCTGATTCGTCGTCCAGATCAAACAGGTTTTCATACACTTTATCGTTACTGACAGCGGACAGCGCCAGCGGGGTGACAAACTCCCGCGCGGCTTTGGTCAGGATGCAGCGCACATCGAAAGAACGTTCCCGCAACCTACGCACGAGTTCGGGTGTCTTGTAAGCTGCGATGCCGCCTGTTACGACAAGGAGTATTCTTTTCTTCTGATACACGATGAGTTCCGAATCGTATTACGCATAAAAAGTGTAGATAACCTACGCATTGGATAATGCGGGCGCAAGCAAATAATAGGGTTATTCAATAAAAAAGCCTAAACATTTGATATTACAAGCTGCCATTGCGCATGATGATCAAAAGTGGGCGCGTAAGCCGCCATCAATTGTCAGCACTTGGCCTGTCATATAGGATGCAGCGGTTGAGGCAAGGAAGACACAGGCCCCGCCAATTTCTTCAGGTTGTCCCCATCGCTTTAACGAGGTACGCCCGTCAAGGAAGGACTGGACTTCGGGGTTCTGGACCATGGCGGCGTTGGCTTGGGTGGCGAAAAATCCGGGCGCAATGGCGTTGACGGTGATATTTCGCGCCCCTAATTCTGCCGCAAGGGCGCGGGTGAGGCCGGTTAAGCCTGCTTTACTGGCAGTATAGATGGCATCACCTGATCGCGCGATATCCCCTGCGATGGAGGTTACATTGATGATCCGTCCCCCGTCCGGCATGGTGCGGGCGACTTGGCGGGCAAGGTCAAACGGCGCAACCACATTGCTGTCGAGCAGGTGGCGCACTTCCTCCAATGTAAAGTCGTCCATATTGCGGCGATCGCGTGCGCCCACATTATTGACCAGAATATTCAGCGGCCCAACGTCTTTAAGGGCATGGGCGATGGCAGTACTGTCCGTGACATCAAAGGCCAAGGGGATCATATGGGCAAAGTCACGGCTTTGTGCGCGCAAGGTTGCATCCTTGCGCCCATTGATAAAGACAAGAGCGCCAGCCGCGTGCAGGGCCTTTGCCATTTCCCACCCTAAACCACGCGACGCCCCTGTGACGAGGGCGGTTTTACCGGAGAGATCAAACGGATGGGTCATGGTTGCCTGTATATATAAGTGTTACGTCAGAAGATCGATGAGCAGTGTCGCGCCTAATCCAAGCGCCACGATCCAGCCGAGCCAACCGGTGAAGCTGCGATAGCCCGTGCGATTGCGCCCTGTATCCAGTTTGAGGCCGTTTTGGCTGACATCCTGCAATGTTTCTTCGATATTGGCGACGATACGCGGCAGACGCAGCAAGGTGTCGCGGGTTTCTTCTGCAACCGCTTTGACGCGGGCTTGCGGCCCCAAGTTCTTGCGCATCCATTTTTCAATAAACGGTTCGGCGAGGAACCACATATTGACGTTCGGGTTCAGGTTACGGCCCACCCCTTCCGCGATCAGCATGGTTTTTTGCAGCTGGATCAACTGGGGCTGTGTCTCCATGGAGAAATATTCTGTGACCTCAAACAACTGGGCGAGCAGGCGCGCCATGGAAATCTCGTTCTGGGGCAGGCCCATGATCGGTTCTGCAATGGAACGTGCGGCTTGGGTGAACAGTTCAACAGACTGGTTCATCGGCACCCATCCGGCTTCAAAGTGGACTTCTGCCACGCGGCGATAATCGCGTGTGATGAAGGCCAGCAACAATTCACCAAGGTGGCGCTGTGTGGTGTGGTCCAACCGGCCGGTGATGCCAAAGTCTACGGCAGCGAGACGACCATCGGGCAGGACAAACAGGTTGCCGGGGTGGAGATCTGCATGGAAGAAGCCGTCGCGGAACACCATGTTGAAAAAGGCGTTGGAGGCTTGTTCCAGAATCTGGTTGGGATTATGTCCGGCTTCGATCAGTTTTTCCGGTTCATCCACATTCAGGCCGTGCAGCCGTTCCAATACCATGACGCGCTTGGCGCAATAGGGCCATTTGACTTCGGGGATGTAGAAATAGTCATCATCCTTAAAGTTTTCGCGCATTTCGTCAGCGGCGGCGGCTTCAAAGCGCAAGTCCATTTCAAAGCGCACGGTATCTTGCAGGGCCTTGACCGATTCGACCATTTTCAGGCGTTGCAGGTCAGGGCGGGCGCGCTCGACCCATTCCGCGATGGTTTCCATCAGTTGGAAATCGGCCTTAAAGGCACGGCGAATGCTGGGACGCAGGACTTTGACGGCGACTTCTTCCCCATCGATCGTTTTGGCAAAGTGCACTTGTGCGATAGAGGCCGCGGCAACGGCTTCATCATCAAAGTCGCTGAAGAACTGTTCAATCGGGCCGCCGAGGTCTTCTTCAATGATGCGACGTGCTTCTTTCCCGGGGAAGGGGGGCAGGCGGTCTTGCAGTTCTGTCAAATCTTCGGCAATTTCCTCGCCCATGACATCCGGGCGGGTGGACATGGCCTGTCCCAGTTTAATTGCGGTGGGGCCCAAATCATGCAGGGCGCGTGCAAGACGTTGACCTGGACGCATATGTTTAACGCCACGGGCGCGACCAACAGGGATCAAGCGCGCAAGGAGAACCACACCAGGGGTAATGCCCATGCGTTCAAACATAAACAGCACGTCATAGCGCGCCAAGGTCAGCGCCACACTTAACAGACGTTTGAGGATGGTTAGGGATCGCAGCATTAGATAGTCCACCCCGTATGGATTGCTGCGATGCCGCCCGTCAGGTTGCGATAGCTCACCTGTTCAAAGCCCGCCTCGCGGATCATCTGGGCGAACTGTTCCTGTGGCGGGAATTTGCGGATACTTTCTGCAAGATATTGATACGAATCGCGATCTTTGGCGACCACCGCGCCGATCTCCGGCAGCAGTTTGAAGGAATAAAGATCGTAGATTTTATCCAGCACCGGCATGACGACTTCGGAAAATTCCAGACACATAAAGCGTCCACCGGGTTTGAGTACGCGGCGGGCATCACGCAATGCAGCCGGAATGTCCGTGACGTTGCGGATACAGAAAGCGATGGTATAGGCATCCATGGTGCCGTCCGGGACAGGCAGGCATTCCGCGTTCCCGCACAGCCAGCTTAGGCCGGTCAGGCGATTGTTGTCGATAGCGCGCGCGCGCCCGACTTTTAACATTTCGTGGTTGATGTCTGTCACGGTGACGTGGCAGGTGCCGCGTTTTTTGGCGACATGATCTTGGATACGAAAGGCGATATCGCCTGTGCCGCCGCCCACATCAAGGGTGTTCCAGCCATCTTGCGGGTTCAGCCAATCGACCATCTGGTTTTTCCACAGGCGGTGAATCCCCATGCTCATGAGATCGTTCATGATGTCATAGTTGGAAGCCACGCTGTCAAAAACGCCTCGTACCATTTTTGCTTTGTCATCTTTGGCGACGGTGCGAAAACCGAAATGTGTCGTATCTTGATCGGACATGCTTTAAGTTCTTTCATCTAGAGAGAGTGCCCGAAAATAGCCTATGGCGATTGAATAGGCTACCCCTAAAAGGAGAAGCAGAGTGCCCGAATTACCCGAAGTCGAAACCGTCCGTCAGGGATTGCGCCCTGCGTTGGAAGGGCAGGTGATAACGGATGTGATTGTACGCAGGCGCGATTTGCGCACGCCCGTGCCGGATGATTTTGAAGAACGGGTGCGCGGGCAAAAGGTGCTGGGGCTGGATCGCCGTTCCAAATATGTGCTGGTGCAGCTGGAGAGCGGGGAGACGATCATCATCCATTTAGGCATGTCAGGCCGAATCCGTATTGAAGAAGGCAACCCGCCGGAACCGGATAAACACGACCACATCGAATTTATGACCTCGTCCAGAAAATGTATCCGGTTTGGTGATCCGCGCCGGTTTGGTTTTGTCGATTTGATTGAGGAAAGCGGGGTTGACCTCTATCCCTCAATTGTTAAGCTGGGACCGGAACCGTTGAGCGACACCTTTACCTCCGCAGTGTTGTTGCAGGCCCTGAAAGGCAAGACAACGACCATGAAAGCGGCCCTGATGGATCAACGCATTATTGCGGGGCTGGGTAATATATATGTGAACGAGGCGCTTTATCGCGCCGGTATTTCCCCCGAACGCAAGGCCGGCAATCTGACCAAGACCAAAGCGGCCCTGTTGGTGGAGGTGATTAAGCAGGTGCTGACGGAAGCCATTGCCGCAGGTGGGTCGTCGTTGAAGGATCATCGCCAGACCGATGGAGAGCTTGGCTATTTCCAACATTCTTTTAAAGTTTATGGGCGTGAAGGCGAAACCTGCGGGCAGTGTGAGAAAACCGAGATCAAGCGAATTGTGCAGCAGGGACGCTCCACTTTTTACTGTTCGAGGTGCCAACAATAAGGTATGAGCATAGGTATGTTAAACGCATTACGCATAGGATTATTGGTCGCAGCCCTTGTGTTTTCACAGAAGGTGGCGGCTGATGACGTGGAGTTTCTGTCGGTTTTGGAAGATGTGCCTTTGATGGCGGGTCTGACCGAATCTTCTGACGGGGCTGTTCGTTTCGATACGCCGCAAGGACGCATTGTTGAAGCTTATGCGGTGGGGACTGTCACAAAAGCTTCTGTTTTAACCTACTACAGAGACAGCCTACCTTCATTGGGGTGGGCCCGTACAGCGCATGGCAGTTATATGCGTGATGGTGAATATTTGACCGTATCGGTTCAGATGGAAGACGGGGCGGCGATTGTCCGGTTCTCGCTTTCACCGGACGGAAAATAGACGTAACAAGAAAATTCAACAGAGATTACTTAGGATTAGGGATATGGCATACGAACATATTATTGCTGAGAAACGGGGTCGTGTTGGCCTGATTACGCTCAACCGCCCCAAGGCGATGAACGCGTTGTGCGCAAAACTGATTGCCGAGCTGGGCAGCGCACTCGATTCGTTTGAAGCCGACAGCGATATTGGCGCAATTGTCCTGACCGGCAGCGAAAAAGCGTTCGCTGCAGGGGCAGACATTAAAGAAATGGCGTCTAAAGACTTCAACGATGTCTATTCTAACGACTTTATCACCGGCGAATGGGAAAAAGCGGCAAGCTGCCGCAAGCCCGTGATCGCGGCTGTTGCTGGCTACGCGCTGGGGGGCGGCTGTGAAATGGCGATGATGTGTGATTTTATTATCGCTGCTGAAAACGCCAAGTTCGGTCAGCCGGAAATCACCATTGGGACGATTCCGGGTGCAGGGGGGACACAACGTCTGACCCGCGCGGTTGGGAAGGCTAAAGCGATGGAAATGTGCCTGACTGGCCGTATCATGGGCGCGGAAGAAGCAGAGCGTTCTGGGTTGGTGACACGTATCGTTCCTGTTGAGAAATTGTTGGAAGATGCGCTTGAAACAGCGGAAAAGATTGCCAAACTATCCATGCCTGTTGTAATGATGGCGAAAGAATCGGTGAACAAAGCGTTTGAAACAACCCTGAAAGAAGGGGTGATGTTTGAACGCCGTGTCTTCCATTCTACGTTTGCATTGGAAGATCGCAAAGAAGGTATGGACGCTTTTGCGGAAAAACGTTCACCGAATTTCCAGCATAAATAAGTGTTGTCTCCCTTTGTTTTTTGCAAGGGAGCGACCATGAGATGAGGGGGAAGCCCGGTAATTTACGGGGTTCCCTTTTTGAAGGGTTGCAATATTTCTGCAATTCTTCCTTGACGTGGTGGGGGCGAACAACTATAAGCCCCCAACCGATTTAGAAATTAGTTTTTCAGGAAAACCGATGGCTAACACCCAAAACGCAAAGAAACGCGACCGCCAAATCCAACGCCGCACTGCTGTGAACTCAGCACGCGTTGGTCGTATTCGTACCTTCATCAAAAAAGTTGAAGCTGCGATCGAAGCTGGTGATCAATCAGCAGCTGCGGAAGCTTTTAAAGTTGCGATGCCTGCAATGCACACTGGCGTCTCCCAAGGCGTTGTGCACAAGAACACTGCAGCACGCAAACTTTCCCGTCTGTCTGCACGCATTAAAGCTCTGGCTTAAGCGTACAGTCAAATTCGGGATTCGAATTTCTGACAAAAGGGTCGCAAGCACTTGTTTTGCGACCCTTTTGTCGTGTCTGGAATGTGGCTTCTTGTCTTTGTTCCGTTGGGCTTGCGTCAAGGCATTTTTTTGTGGTTTTGATGAATCAAGCGGTGGACTCTTTGATGCTGCCCAGATAAAGTTATCCACAACCTAGATCGGGTCCTTGTGACCATTTCTACATGCGTCATACGTTAAACGCTGGCTCGATCTGTCACATGAAAAAGCGGCACCTTCTTTAGTCGTTTCCCTTGTTTGGGGGAAAAGAGTTGCAGGCAGTTTTATCGCTGTCTGTTTAGGGGTGCTTTTTTTTCTGTGTTGTGGAAAAAGAATATTTTAGGCGAACAATAGGCGTTCCGTTCCGCTTGGTCGGATCGAACATAAAAGTCGGGTTAGGATCGAAATAGGGCATGCAAGACGTTAATATCTCACCTGTGGTAGATGGGGATTGGGCACAGGTGTGCTCGCATATGCGCGATGAAATCGGGGATGCGGCTTTTGATAGCTGGTTTAAGCCGATTTCTGTACGTTCCGTCGATTCTGGTGTGGCAACGATTTCCGTGCCGACTCGCTTTATGCGGGATTGGGTTGCCAATAATTATCTCGATCAGATCCGCGCGCTGTGGTGTGCCATCAACAAGCAGATTACAAATGTAGAAATCAGCGTGGGTAATGCGCAAGGTGGTGGGATTCTGTCTCAAGCCAGTTCTAATGCGCAGCGCCAGACCCCGTCGTCACATCGAAACGGCGGGCAAGGTATGATGCAGGGGCAGGGGCAGATGCAATCGCACCAGCAACCGCAAATGCAGATGTATGCGCCTGATCACAGGGCGCAACCGGCGCCAACCGTGCAGGTCAGTCAATCGACCTTGGCAGATGATTTGGGCGCGCCACTGGATCCGCGCTACGTCTTTGATAATTTCGTGGTGGGTAAGCCAAACGAATTTGCCCATGCCGCAGCAAAGCGCGTGGCCGAAGCCGATATTCCGCCGTTTAACCCGTTATTTATGTACGGGGGCGTCGGTTTGGGTAAGACTCACCTGATGCATGCGATTGCGCATCATATGCGTGAGGTTCATCCCAACCGCACCGTGGTTTACCTGTCGGCGGAAAAGTTTATGTATCGCTTTATTCGGGCGTTACGCGAACAAAAAACCGTTGATTTTAAAGAGCAATTCCGCAGTGTCGATATGTTGCTGATTGATGATGTACAGTTCATTGCAGGCAAAGATTCCACGCAGGAAGAGCTGTTTCACACCTTCAACGCCTTGGTGGATCAGGGGCGTCAGATTGTCCTGTCTGCTGATAAATCCCCGTCGGACATCGAAGGGTTGGAAGATCGTTTGAAATCCCGCCTAAACCATGGGCTTGTGGCTGATTTACACGCAACGACGTATGAGCTGCGCTTGGGGATTCTATTATCCAAGGCGGAGCAATTGGGTGTAGAGTTGCCGACAAAGGTTACTGAGTTTCTGGCGCACAAGATTTCATCGAACGTGCGTGAGTTGGAAGGGGCGCTCAACCGCGTTGTGGCGCATTCCCAGTTGGTGGGGCGTCCGATTACGCTGGAAACCTCGCAAGAAGTGCTGCATGACCTGTTGCGGGCCAATGATCGCCGTGTCACCATTGAAGAAATTCAAAAAAGAGTCGCGGAGCATTTCAACATCCGGGTGGCGGATATGCATTCTGCGCGCCGGGCACGCTCTGTGGCACGTCCGCGTCAGATTGCCATGTATCTGTCCAAGCAACTGACCTCACGGTCGTTGCCGGAGATCGGGCGTAAGTTTGGCGGGCGCGATCATACGACCGTGATGCACGCGGTTAAAAAGGTGGGTGAGTTGGCCCTGCACGATCAGGATTTTGCCGAGGATGTGGAACTTTTGCGCCGCATGCTGGGCGGTGTGGGCTAAACCTGTAAAAAACCTTTAAAAATTCCCCTTGGAATCTGTAAAAAAGCTTCGATTTCTCGCAGGCTTTGTTATAATGACGAACCAATTTGGTGCGGCTTATGCTAACACTTTGTAATGTCACATGAAATTGGGGATCTCGGGGTCGGTCAAAAACCATTTTCGAAACCATTTGGAAAACGATAAGAACGTCATGAAGATTACCATCGAACGCGCAAGCTTAATGAAGTCCTTGGCTCACGTGCAAAGTGTTGTGGAACGTCGCACCACTATTCCGATTTTGAGCAACGTAAAACTGGACGCGCATGGCGGTCGTTTGTCCTTGAATGCGACCGATATGGATCTCGATATCGTTGAAACGGTGGAATGTGAAGTGATCACCGAAGGCGCAACAACTGCTCCGGCGCACATGCTGTACGACATCGTACGCAAGCTGCCTGACGGATCACAAGTTGAGCTGGACAACGGTGCAAACGAAGAATTGCTGACCCTGCGCGCGGGGCGTTCCAAATTTACGTTGGCCTGTTTGCCGACCATGGATTTTCCGGTGATGTCTGGTGGGGAGCTGGATCATAATTTTGCATTGCCTGCGGGCGAGTTGAAGGGGATTATCGATCGCACCCGCTTTGCGATCTCCACCGAAGAAACACGCTATTACCTGAACGGGATTTACATGCACGCGGGCGAAAATAACGGCGTGCCGGTTCTGCGCTCTGTTGCGACAGACGGTCACCGTCTGGCTAGCGTTGAAGTCCCGCTGCCGGATGGATCTGCTGATATGCCGGGTGTGATTGTCCCGCGTAAAACGGTTGGCGAACTGCGTAAGCTGATTGACGAGACAAATGACGATGTGTCTGTCTCTTTGTCAGAAACAAAAATTCGCTTTGCTTTTGGCGAAGTGGTCCTGACGTCCAAGTTGATCGACGGTACTTTCCCGGATTACGAACGCGTGATCCCGACGGGCAATGACAAGATGATGGAACTGGATTGCAAAACGTTTGCAGCCGCCGTTGATCGTGTCTCTGCAATTTCTACTGAAAAATCCCGTGCGATTAAACTGGCGATTGCGCCGGGCGCGTTGGTTCTGTCAGCAAGTAGCCCAGACGCGGGCAGCGCGACGGAAGAAATTGAAGTCTCCTACAGTGCTGAAAATATCGAGATCGGCTTTAACTCCAAATATCTGCTGGATATTGCCCAGCAGGTCGAAGGGGAAACAGCGCAGTTTATGTTGTCTGATGGCGGTTCACCGACCATCGTGCGCGATGCGTCCGATGCCAGTGCACTGTATGTCCTGATGCCGATGCGTGTGTGACGGATTGAAGAAACAAGGTGCGTGAAACCGGCGAAGACAGGACGGCTCGTCAAGCTGTAGCCATTGCTGTCACCAGACTGACACTCAGTAATTTTCGTTGTTACGACTTTCAACGCCTTGATCTGGATACCCGCCCTGTTGTGCTGACCGGCAAAAATGGGGCAGGCAAAACAAATATCCTTGAAGCGGTGTCTCTCTTGGCACCCGGTCGGGGGATGCGGCGCGCAAAAGCAGTTGATCTGGCACGGCGCGACGCGGGATGTGATGAAGATAGCGGCCGCGCCTGGGGCGTGGCGGCAACCGTTCATACCGTCGGTGGGCCGGTGGATATCGGCACAGGACGGGAAGAAACAGGACGCACGGGCACGCGGGAACGCAGGGTTGTGCGTATCGAAGGCGAAACCGCACGCGGGCAGTCTGTATTGGCTGATTATGTCGATGTGGTGTGGTTATTGCCGCAGATGGATCGCCTGTTTCTGGATGGCGCGATTGCGCGCAGACGGTTTCTGGATCGTTTGGTGTTTGGGTTTGATCCCAGCCACGCGACCCGAATGAATGCCTATGAGCATGGCCTGCGCGAACGGGCAAAATTGCTCAAGTCAGGCCATCACGATGACCGCTGGTTATCGGGTCTGGAAGATCAAATGGCGACCAAAGCCGTGGCAGTTGCCGCCGCCCGTAAAGATATCGGTGCGCGGCTTAATATCCTCGCCATGGACGGTTGGGGGCCATTCCCTGGGGCGCAGTTGACGCCGACGGGCCTGATTGAAGGCTGGTTGGAAGAACATCGCGCCTTGGAAGTTGAAGATAAATTCCGTCGCTTCCTTGCGGAGCATCGCAGCCTTGATGCCAAGATGGGCGGCGCGAAAGACGGGGTCCATAAATCCGATCTGATGGTGCGTCATGTGCCAAAGGATCAACCGGCGGAAGTCTGTTCCACCGGAGAACAAAAAGCCTTGTTGACCGGTATGGTATTGGCCAACACAAAGGCGTTGGCTTTGGACCGGGGGCGCTTGCCGCTTCTGTTGCTGGATGAGGTGGGGGCCCACCTTGACGAAGATCGCCGTAAGGCGTTGTTTGAAGCCATCAGTGCCATGGGTGCACAAGCCTGGATGACAGGGACGGATTTGGCTCAGTTTGAACCAATGATGTCCAATGCCACTTTCTTTAACGTAGAAAATGGCACTGTTGACCGGGTTACATAAAGACTGAATTGAGAAACTTAGGTAGATCAAGCATGAGTGAAGAAAACCTGCCCAACGGCGAGAATGCTGAAGCATACGGCGCGGATTCCATTAAAGTCCTGAAAGGGTTGGAAGCTGTTCGTAAACGTCCCGGTATGTATATCGGTGATACGGATGATGGTACGGGTCTTCATCACATGGTCTACGAAGTCGTGGACAACGGCATTGACGAGGCCTTGGCCGGTCACTGCGATTTGTTGGTCGTGACACTGAATGGTGACGGATCCGTCACCGTGTCCGATAACGGGCGCGGCATTCCGGTTGATATCCACCAAGAAGAAGGTGTGTCAGCGGCGGAAGTGATTATGACCCAGTTGCACGCGGGCGGTAAGTTCGATAGCAACTCCTATAAAGTATCCGGTGGTCTGCATGGGGTAGGTGTATCGGTTGTAAACGCCCTGTCTGATTGGCTGGAACTTAATATCTATCGGGATGGCAAGGAACATTTCGTTCGTTTTGAAAATGGCGAATCGGTTGAGCCGTTGAAAGTCATTGGTGATGCGCCGGTGAAAGCGGATGGCACGGCAGAAAATGGCACACGTGTGACGTTCCATGCCTCCGATGAGATCTTTGCGATCACGGAATATGATTACAATACCTTGGAACACCGCCTGCGTGAGTTGGCGTTCCTGAACTCCGGCGTGCGCATGTTGCTGCGTGACGAGCGCCATGCGGAGACGAAGGAAACGCTGCTTCATTATGAAGGTGGCTTGTTGGAATTTGTGAAATATGTAGACCGTTCCAAAACGGCGATCCTGCCGGAACCGGTCTTTATGACAGGCAGTAGGGAAGATAATAACGGCGATGAAGTCGGCGTTGAAGTCTCCATGCAATGGAACGACAGCTATCATGAAAACGTGATGTGTTTTACCAACAACATCCCACAGCGCGATGGCGGGACGCATTTGGCGGGCTTCCGTGGGGCCTTGACCCGTACGGTCAACACCTATGCGCAAGAAAGCGGCCTTGCGAAAAAGATGAAAGTTACCATCGCGGGGGAAGATATCCGCGAAGGGTTGACTGCGGTTGTGTCGGTGAAAGTGCCGGACCCGAAATTCTCCTCTCAGACCAAAGACAAGCTGGTGTCCAGTGAGGTTCGCCCTGTCGTAGAAAACCTTGTTGGGGAAGCGCTGAAAGAATGGTTTGAAGAACACCCGAACGAAGCGCGTCAGATTATTGGCAAAATCTGTGAAGCCGCGGCTGCGCGTGATGCAGCGCGTAAAGCACGTGAACTGACCCGTCGTAAAGGCGTGATGGATATTTCTTCCCTGCCGGGGAAACTTGCTGACTGTCAGGAACGTGATCCTGCCAAGTCTGAACTGTTCATCGTGGAGGGTGATTCCGCGGGGGGATCTGCAAAGCAGGGCCGTGATCGTAAAAGTCAGGCTATTCTTCCGCTCAAAGGTAAAATTCTTAACGTGGAACGTGCGCGTTTCGACAAGATGCTCAGCTCGCAAGAGGTTGGCACGTTGATCACTGCCTTGGGCACTGGTATCGGGCGTGATGATTTTAATATCGATAAATGTCGCTATCACAAAATCATCATTATGACCGATGCGGACGTGGATGGATCGCACATTCGAACTCTCTTGTTGACGTTCTTCTATCGTCAAATGCCGGAGATTATCGAGCGCGGCTATCTTTATATCGCCCAGCCACCGTTGTATCGCGTCAAGCGCGGGAACTCCGAAGTTTATTTGAAAGACGAAAAGGCTCTGGAAGACCATCTGGTTAATCTGGCGGTGGACGATTGCTTGCTGACGCTTCATTCCGGTCAGCAGATCGGTGGTGAAGATTTACGCGAGCGCATTAACAACGCGCGTCGTGTCCGTACCTTGTTGGGGAAATTGGCGGGGAAAGTACCGTCTTATATTCTGGAACAAGCGGCGATCGCCGGTGGTCTGGATATGACCTTATTGCAGGATGAAGTCCGTGGCCTGTCTATCGCGCAAAATGTCGCAGCGCGCCTTGATGCGATCGAAAATGATCTTGCCCGTGGTTGGGAAGGCAGCGTCTTGGATGATGGCAGTCTGTCCTTCACCCGTACACTTCGCGGTGTGAAAGAAACACATGTATTGGACCACGGTATCTTACGTTCTGCGGAAGCGCGTAGCCTGCACAGCCTGTCGGCGGAGATGAACGAAAGCTTCGAAAAGACAGCGGTTCTGACTCAAAAAGATAAAGACTATAAGGTCAACGGCCCCGTTGCCCTTGTGGATATGGTTTCTGAACTGGGTAAAAAAGGCATGAACGTCAGCCGCTATAAGGGCTTGGGGGAAATGAACCCGGAACAGCTGTGGGAAACCACATTGGACGAAAGCGCACGCTCGCTCTTACAGGTTAAAGTCAACCATATGGACGAAGCCAACGAAGTCTTCTCCACCCTGATGGGCGACGTGGTAGAACCCCGCCGTGACTTCATCCAAGACAACGCCTTGAAAGTGTCAAATCTGGACGTCTGATCCTGAGGAGCAGCTTTCAGTGAAGAACAAAAAACGCCCCGATGAGAAAATCGTTGGGGCGTTTTTTTTATGGTAGATATAAAATTTTCAGGCAGATAGCGGCGTGAAAGTTGACGGTGTTATGAACCCGGGTGGTCCGACGGAAAGCGCTTTGAAGAAGAGACTAACAGCACAGAAGAGCAGTACCTTGCCTTCCCATGTGGCGATGGTTGAACAAAATGGGGAGCGTGGCACTCTCAATACTACTTTTGTGAGGAGTGCTGCTCCGAATTTCGTAGGTGGTGATGACATTGATGCACCAGAGTTGAGAGGTTTTTATGGACTACGCGGTCGCTATTCCTATTTTGCCGTCGCTTAATATTGCGCGCACGAAAGAGTTTTATGTAAGCCAGTTGGGGTTTGAGGCTGTCTTTCAGCAGGCAGAAAGTTTTTTGATTGTGAAGCGTGATCAGATTGAGCTTCATTTTTGGCTGACGGATGATAAAGGGTTGCCGCCCGTTTCATCCTGTTACATCAGGGGTGGGCAGATCGCGATCTTGCATGATGAATATGCCTCAAAAGATGTCCCGAACCTGTCCCGTTTTGAGGAACGTCCTTGGGGGATGAAAGAGTTTTATGTGCACGATCTGGACGGCAACCTGTTGCGCTTTGGGATGATCCCGGAGGAGGCTTAGTCCTCTTTCATATACTTCTGGCAGGCTTGGCCGTAGCTTTGCAGGGTCTGGATGGTGGCTTTGTCGTTTTTTGTGAGCAGCTTTTCAAGGGCGATAAATTCTTGTTCGCTGTGATTGTCCTGTAGCTTTTCTAGGAAGCAATCACAGTACGCCACGGTCCCGCCGCCACCAAGGCAGTTGTCTTGAAAGGTGGTGGTGATTTTGTCGCTATATTGTTCCCCACAGGCAGACAGCAAAAGGGATGTGCAGGCGAGGGCAAGGAGCTGGAGGCGCATGGTGTTTCCTTGAAGGTGTGATCGGATAAGAAAAAGGACATAGCCCCTAACAGGCCATGTCCTTTTTGCGTTTGTCAGCTCTGGTTACTTTTGAACCCATGAGCCGTCGGCTTTCATGAGCCAAGTCCCGGCAGGTGCCTTTGAGACGATCTGTTTGGCATAAACTTTACCGACCTGATCGACAGAGACACCCTGTTGGTTTGCCCGTTGTTGATAGATGGACCGGCGCTTGGCATTGATCGCATCGACAGCCGATTGCACACTGGCGTCACGCGCACGGGCATAGCCGTCAAACGCTTCGCCAACCTTGCCACTGTCACGCAGGGCATCAAGGGATTGAGCGTTCGCCGTGGAGGCATCAAACAGTCCGATCATGAGGAAAAGGACGGGAATCATCACAAGACGTTTTACAATCGGCATCATTAGAAGAGCTCCGGGTTTTGTTCAATGTCATTGGTGGCAGTCTGTTCAAGCTTCAGGCGGACATCGGCATCCAGCTTGATGTTCAGATTGATGGTAATGGGTTCGGAAGGTGTTTCAACCTTTACCGTCGGGCTGCACCCACTCATCATGAATAGGCCCAACACAATGACGAGACTTGTTTGTTTCAACACGTATGCTCCTTCCAAAGGATTATTTATCTAGACCTATGGTAAAGCGAATAGCCTGACTTGACAAGCGGTAGCCTTCGCGCACGGTAGCAAGGATTTTATTCAGATTGGTTTCTAAATTAATGTTGAGTTTAAAGGGGTAACCGTCTTTCACGTCTGGATTATGGCCTTCCAGTCCCATGGTTAAAACCGCGTTCTGGCCCAGTTTGCGATTGATCTTGAGACTTAGCGATTTGTAATGAAAATTCGCAAGTACATCCAACACCAAGGCCATCTGTTCACCTGCACTGCCGAGCATGTCTTTTGCCGCTTGGGAGTTAAAACGCAGTACGCCACTTTCTTCGCTGGCAAGGACCGCATTGTCGATTTCCACATCGTCATTAACGAAGGTGAAGGGGATTTCCCCGCTGAGGCGTCCTGTCCCTGTCAGCCCATCAACACCGCTGAGTTTAAAGAATTCGGCAAGGGCGAGTTGTTTCATCATCAATACTGCCGTTTGTCGATCTGCCCCAAAGGGGAAACGGGCATCCTTGATCGACAATGTCCCGCCAAGGAACCCGGCTGTGACTTCTTGCAACTGCGCTTTTTTGGGGGAGAGGGAGAACTTTAGCCGCGGATTGAGCAAATCGACCACGGATTTGACGGCATCGATCTCTATTTTTTGTGATTTTGCTGTCTTCGGTGGGAAAAGGGAGGGGAAAAACAGGTCGGTATCAAGGTTTTCCATCGTAAACAGGTCGTTAGCGATGGTGAAGTTGTCGAATGTCAGGTGCAGGTTGCTGTCCAGTTTACCCTTTCGCCAGTTTAATGTACTGGACGCACGGGTCTGTCCAGTCAGTTGGGTCAGGTCTTTTAAAAGGGGGGAAAGGTCTTTTCCCTTAAAGTCGGTTCCCCAATTGATCACCGGCGTGTTGACGCTGGCTTGTCCTACATCGACGCTGGGATTGTAGGTTCCTTCAATCAGCAAAAGCGGCGCGTTGGGCTTACTTTGCAGCGCGATTTGGGTCGCGTTATGGATCTCGTTTTGTTCAAGGCGGGTTACGAGCTTGAAGGTAAGGTCCTCAAAGCGCTTTTTTGCATGTTTGTCGCTTAAACGTAGATCATTGCTGGTGACGGTCAGGCGCTGGTCTTTATGATCATACTGAAAGGAGGCTTTGCCCTTTGTTGAAAGGGTTTGCAGGGCGGGGATGTCAAGGGGGAGGTTTTGGCTTGTAATATTTAAATCGCCAAAAGCAACGATATTTTCGGCATTGATCAGTATGTTGGCCACGCTGCTGACGGATGCGTCCAGTGGAGAGGGTAACTGCGCAAATGGGGAGAGATCGGCAGGTTGCAGCCCTGAAGGGGTGAAGGTTAACAAGGGGACTTGAATAGCCAGTGAGGCAACCGCCTGCGCGAAATCGGCAGTGGTTTCCATCATAATGTTGAGCTTTTCTGCCTTATCTTTCAGGTTAAAGGTTGCTTCGACGTTCTGTGGGGTGAGTGTGCCTTCTGCGGTGAGGTGCAAGGCGGGGATCAGATAGCTTTTGCTTTGATCTTCGATGCGTCCATCGGTGATTTGAAAGTCTACTTTGTCAAAGGTTGGGCTGGCCTCACCTGTTAGGGTGAGTTGATCAAGGCGGGCAAAGGGGCTTTTTATGTTGGCCTGAGCGCGAAAGGTTGGTTTTCCCACGGTCGGGATGTGTAACGTCAGCGTACTGTGTGCAGACAGTTGATCGGTGTTGTAGACGATACGGGCATTGTTTATGGTGATTTCTGGCAGCGGCGTTGACGTGGTGGTTGCTGTTTGTGATGTGTCACCGGATGTAAACATCTCCTGCAAGGTGCCAAGGACGCCTTCTTCATAATGACTGGCATCGATGAACAGGTCATCGACGACAATTTCCCCGATTTGTTGATTGATCAGATCAAAAAGGGAATAGCGCACATAGACTTTTTTGAGCGAGAGTTCTTCGCCCAGCTTGACGTCATGCAGGGTGGTTTCTGTGAGTCCAATCTCTTCAATGCGCAAAGCCGGGACGGGCAGATTGAACTTTTGCGCAAAATGGGCGATCAGCGGGTAGGCGAGATCGACCCTTTTCAGGTAAAGGCCGCCCAAAACGAGGGATAAAAGCAGCAGGCCGAGGCTGAGCGTCAGCAGAATTTTTGATCGTCGCTCTTTTACTTTCAAGGCCATAAGGGATGCCAGCTTTCCGTTTCACACCGTTGGCTGAGTGTGTCGCAGAAAGCGGGAGCTGTCAATTTAGTTCAGGCGCTGGCTGTTGAGGGGGAGGGCTGCGTGGACTGCCTCGCGATAGTGATCATAAAATTGCACATGGGGCATTTGGGACAGGGCGTTCATCTTTTCGAGAGTCTTTTTAACGGCGGGCGTGCACCCCGTGATCAGTAACCACACGCCGGACTTGGAGGCCTGTCGAATAAAGATGGACAGGGCATTACTGCCACTGGAATCGATAAACGGCACGTCGCGCATATTCAGGATCACCACATTGGGCGGTGTGCCTGTGCGGGTGAGCCTGTCGAGTAACCCTTGCGCCGCACCAAAAAAGAACGGCCCGTTAAAATGATAGCTCAGGACACCTTCCGGCAAAGTCTGGCGGGGGTGTGTTGTGGTGGGATCAACTAGATCATCTATATCTTCGGCCAGCAGATCATGATGGGTCTGGACTTTCACGGCTTCTGCCATTTTGTGCATAAACAGCACGGCGGAAAAGACAAAGCCCACCTGTATGGCGAGGTTCAGGTCAACAAACACGGTCAATAACAGGGTGGTCCACAGCACGACCTGATCCCCGATGGGGGCTTTAAAATGATGAATAACCTTGTGAGCCTCACTCATATTCCAAGCGACGATCATCAAGATGGCACTTAGGCAGGCAAGGGGAATATAGGCGGCAAGCGGGGCAAACAGTAATACGACCAACAATAAAGCCACCGCATGGATGATCCCCGATAGGGGGGAGTAAGCACCGGCGCGAATATTGGTTGCCGTGCGCGCAATGGCCCCCGTTGCCGGCATGCCGCCAAACAGGGCCGACGCAAAGTTTGCAACCCCTTGGGCGACCAGTTCACAGTTTGATCGATGGCGTGTCCCGGTCATCCCATCTGCCACAACCGCGGACAGCAGCGATTCAATCCCTGCCAAAAAAGCGATGGTGAGGGCGGAGGGGAAGAGTTGTTTGACCAAGTCAAAGCTTAGGTCGGGCAGCATGGGGGCCGGCAGACTGCTGGGCATCTCCCCAAATTTTGAGCCAATGGTCTCAACGGATAGATCAAAAGACCAGACAAGCAGGCTCATGGCGACAATCGCGATGAGAAAACCCGGCCATTTGGGCGCGAGGCGTCTGAGGAAAAGGATCAAAAGCAAGCTGAGGAGGGAAATATAGATCACATGGCTTTCAATCTTGTGCAGGTTTTGCGCAAGGGCGGTGATTTTCCCTAAAAAGTCAGCGGGCAGGTTATCCAGATGCAGCCCTAAAAAGTCGTTGATCTGGCCTGTAAAGATCAGCAAGGCAATGCCACTGGTAAAGCCGGTGACCACCGGATCGGGGATATATTTGATGTAGGTGCCAAGGCGACATAGCCCCGCCAGCACCAACATGCCACCTGCCATCAAGGTGGCAAGGACCAGCCCGTTATAGCCAAATTGGGCAATCACATTGAAGACAACAACCACAAATGCGCCCGTCGGTCCGCCGATCTGATAGCGACTGCCGCCGAGGAGAGAAATCAAAAGTCCGGCGACAATGGCGGTGATCAATCCTTTGTCGGGTGTGGTGCCGGACGCAATCGCCAATGCCATCGATAGGGGCAGGGCGACAATGGCAACCGTCAGCCCGGCAAAGACGTCCTGCTTGAGATGGGCTGCGGTGTAGCCTTGCCGCAATAGTACATATGTTTTTGGTACAAATAAGTGCCAACTGTTTTTACTCAACAACGGTCCCTCCAGGACGGGGTGGGAAGATTGGGAAGACATGTGTATTCAATAATTGACATATCAACTATTGCTATGTCAATTATTGTTGCAATCCTTCGATATGATATTTCAAGAGGCGAGAAACAAATGTTTGATAGTGACGAGCAAGCCATCGCCGTTGTTTTGCATGACGTGGCCAACCGTTTGAAAGTGCTCATTGATAAAAAGGTCCAGCCCTATAAGCTGACCCGCATCAAGTGGCTGGCCCTGTCCCTGCTGGAAAAACGCAATGGCATGACCCAGACCGAACTTGCGAAGGAACTGGGCGTCGATGGCTCCGCCATTGCGCGGCTGGTGCGCCGAATGGAAGATCGCAATTTCATCTACCGCAAAGGCGATGAAAAAGACCGCCGGATTGTCCGCGTGTACATCAAAGAAGAAGCCCGCCCCGTGCTGGAAGACCTAAAAGCCATTTCAAATGACGTCAGCACCGAAGCCCTACGTGGCCTAAATGCCAAAGAACAGGAAGAGTTTTTAAACCTGCTGCTGGTGATCCGCAAAAATCTGGTGTGAGGTTATCCGCTCAGATGTTTTGCCATATAGTCGACGACAAGGCGGACTTTGGGCGATAGGTGGCGGTTTTGGGGGTAGACGGCCCAGACGCCTTCACTAACTGGGGCAAAGCGGCTGAGGAGAGGGGTCAGCTTGCCGTCCTGTAGCGCGTCTGCGACATAATAGTCGGGCAGTTGCACGATCCCGAATCCGGCAAGGCAGGCTTCGACAAGGGCGGGGCCGTTGTTGCAGCGCATGCGCCCGGTTACTTTGACGTTTGTGGCCTGCCCGCTTTCCCGATAACGCCAGTAATCCAATGTCCCCAGCAGGCAACTGTGATGGGCGAGTTCCGACAGGCTATAGGGTTCCCCATAGGTTTTAAGATAGGCGGGCGACGCGCAGGTGATCAGGTGACGCTCACTCAGTTTTTTGGCTTTCAGGCGGCTGGATTCCATATGCCCGACACGGATGGCAAGGTCTAAGCCTTCGCTGACCAGATCAAGCTGTCGGTTGGTCAGGTTGAGGTCAAGGTCCAGATCGGGGAAGTCGGCGAGAAGGCTGTTGAGGATCGGCACGATCTTAAGTTCCCCAAACGCAACAGGGGCAGTGAGGCGTAAGCGTCCCTTGGCGGTTTCCTGCATGTCAGAGATCGCATCTTCCGCTTCATCGAGGGCTTCGAGCAGGGGGCGGCAGCGTTGGTAATAAATCTCGCCCAGTTCGGTCAGGCTGACACGGCGGGTGGTGCGATAAAACAGGATCGCATCCAGTCGACCTTCAAGGGCGCTGACTTGACGGCTGATATGCGCCACCGAGACTTTAAGCTGCTGGGCTGCTTTGGTGAAACTGCCATGTTCGGCAACGGTGACAAATTCGGTCACCCCTTCCCATTTGTTCATTGTTACCATATGTAAAAAATGTTTTACCAAATGCGATATTATATGGATTTGAGAATTAATTATACTGTCTTCTAGAAAATATTCCTTTGGAGAAGACGATGATTAAATGTAAAGCCGCTGTTGCCTGGGCCGCAGGTGAACCACTGTCCATTGAAGAGATTGAGGTTATGCCGCCGCAAAAAGGCGAAGTGTTGGTCAAACTGGTGGCAACGGGTGTGTGTCACACTGATGCTTTTACCTTGTCCGGTGATGACCCGGAAGGGATTTTCCCCGCGATTTTGGGCCATGAAGGCGGCGGGATTGTTGAGCAGGTCGGTGAAGGCGTCACCAGCGTCAAAGTCGGCGATCACGTGATTCCGCTGTACACACCGGAATGTGGTGAATGTAAGTTCTGTAAATCCGGTAAAACCAACCTGTGTCAAAAAATTCGTGAAACACAGGGCAAAGGTTTGATGCCGGACGGGACAACCCGTTTCTTTAAAGATGGTCAGCCGATCTATCACTATATGGGCACGTCCACTTTCTCTGAATATACGGTCCTGCCGGAAATTTCGCTGGCGAAGGTGAATCCGGAAGCACCTTTAGAAGAAGTCTGTCTGTTGGGCTGTGGCGTCACAACAGGTATGGGTGCGGTCATGAACACGGCCAAAGTCGAAGAAGGCGCAACGGTTGCGATCTTCGGCATGGGTGGTATTGGTCTGTCTGCGGTCATTGGCGCGACGATGGCGAAGGCCAGCCGTATTATCGCGATCGATATTAATGAAAGTAAATTTGATCTGGCCCGTCAGTTGGGGGCGACCGATTGCATCAATCCGAAAAACTATGACAAGCCGATCCAAGAGGTGATTGTCGAGTTAACAGACGGCGGGGTGGATTATTCCTTCGAATGTATCGGCAATGTGGACGTGATGCGTTCTGCGCTGGAATGCTGCCACAAAGGTTGGGGCGAGTCCGTGATCATCGGTGTCGCCGGTGCGGGCCAAGAAATTTCTACCCGTCCGTTCCAGTTGGTGACAGGGCGCGTTTGGCGTGGGACGGCCTTTGGCGGCGTGAAAGGCCGTTCTGAATTGCCGGATTATGTGGAACGTTATTTAGCGGGTGAGTTTAAGTTGAACGACTTTATTACCCACACCATGAACCTTGAGCAGATCAACGATGCGTTTGACCTGATGCACGAAGGCAAAAGTATCCGCAGCGTCATTCACTATAAATAAGAAGGATGGCCCCTTGATCCGTTTGGAGGGAGGGGCCATGACCCTATGACCCAATCTTTGGAAAATATCAGCAGCAACAAAAGCTTTGGCGGTTGGCACAAACAATATGTCCATGCCTCTGAGGTCTTGAGCTGCAACATGCGTTTTGCGATCTTTCTGCCGCCCCAAGCCGCAGCCGATCACAAAGTGCCCGTTGTTTATTGGCTGTCAGGCCTGACCTGCACCGATGAAAACTTTATGCAAAAAGCCGGTGCCTTGCGCGTTGCTGCCGAATTGGGCTTTGCTATCGTTGCCCCAGACACCAGCCCGCGCGGTGAAGGTGTCCCCGATGATGCACAAGGTGCGTATGACTTTGGACTGGGTGCCGGATTTTACCTGAACGCGACCCAAGAGCCATGGTCCAAACATTACCGCATGTATGACTATATCGTCACGGAACTGCCGGACTTGATCGAAGCGACGTTTCCGGTAACAGGGGAACGGGCGATCAGTGGCCATTCCATGGGCGGGCATGGGGCCTTGACCATCGCGCTTAAAAATACCGATCGCTATCGTTCCGTCACGGCCTTTAGCCCGATTGTAAACCCGATCAAATGTCCATGGGGGCAAAAAGCCTTCACCAATTATCTGGGGGACAATAAAGCGGATTGGCAGGACTATGATGCCTGTGAATTGATCCGCAAAGCTGAGACCCAGTTGCCGATTTTGGTGGACCAAGGTGACAATGATGATTTTCTGGAGAAAGAACTAAAGCCGGAAAATCTTGTCAAAGCCGCAGAAGAAGCCGGCTATCCGATCACCCTTCGGATGCAGGCGGGCTATGACCATAGCTACTATTTTATCAGCAGCTTTATCGAAGACCACCTGCGTTTCCATGCGCAACACTTGGGTTAATAGACCTCGGCGCCGAGGGGAACTTCGGCGTCCATCCCCAACAATTTAACGTCCCCGTCTGCATTTTCCGCGCCCATGATCAGAACTTCAGACTGGAAGCCCGCAATGTTGCGTGGCGGGAAATTGACGGTACAGATGACGCGTTTGCCCACCAGTTCTTCCATGGTGTAGCTGGTGATTTGGGCACTGGACCAACGGGTGCCCAAATCCTCCCCAAAATCGACCTCGACTTTATACGAGGGATTTCGTGCGCGCGGGAACTCCTTCACCGTGATGATCTGACCGACGCGCAATTCGATTTTTGCAAAGTCATCATAGATAATTTGATCTTTTTTCATTTTGTTTTTCCGCTTCTTTAAATCTTCGGGCAGCCTAGCGCAAAAAAAGCAGGCGTCAAAAGGCTTATGCGCAAAATTGGCAGAAAATCTCGCATAAACCAAAGTTATAAAGCGGTGAATTAGGCGCAGGGTTGATTGTAAACCCGGCATAAACCCCGCAGTTTGACTGTATCAAAACGCAGAAAAGCGGAGATACGAAAATGCGTCCCCTTCAACAGTCAGAACAATCGGTTACGTCCGTTCTTATTTGGGACTTACCGTTAAGACTCTTTCATTGGGCCATGGTTCTGGTGGTCTGTGTCGCGGCCGTGACAGGCTATCTTTTCGAAGACTGGTGGCTGGATGTCCATGTCTGGGCAGGCTACGCTCTGACGGCCCTGTTGCTGTTTCGCCTGATCTGGGGATTTGTTGGCAGCTACTACAGTCGTTTCAACAGCTTTCCCTTATCGATCGGTGGTGTGCGCACTCATTTGTTTGATCTGTTGAGAGGTCGCTCTGACCCCAAAGAAGGCCACACCCCTGTTGGGGCATGGATGATTGTCTTGTTGCTGACAACCTTGATCGGGCTTGTGGTCAGTGGCTTTGTTGTGTGGGGCGGGCAGGAAAATAATGGCCCACTGGCCAGCGTTATCAGCTACGGCGTCGGTAAGGGCGTGGAAGACGTGCATGAGATCTTCGCCAATATCCTGATGGGCCTCATCGGGGTGCATTTGGCGGGTGTGCTGGTGGAAACCGTGATCTTTAAGCACGATCTCATCCGCGCCATGCTGACGGGTGAAAAGCAGGTGGTGCCGTCGGGTAAATCAACAGCAGGTCTAAAGCATAGTGTGATCGGCATCGTTCTGTTTACGGTGATCGCTTTCGGTTTGACCTATTGGATCAATTCCGCCAGCCGTGCGAATGAAGTGGCGGCGCTGGACCAGATCTATAAGCAAGCCTGCGGGGAATGTCACATGGCCTATCACCCAAGCCTGCGTACCCAATCGGCGTGGGATCAACTGATGCAGGGGTTGGAGGATCATTATGGGGAAGATGCAAGCTTGTCTGATGAAGTGGCCCAAACGGTCAGAACCTATTTAAAAGACAACAACGCCCTGAATTTTGATACCGAAGCCGCCCATAAAATCGGTCGGATCAACACCCCAAGCTTGCGGATCACCGACACCCGTTTTTGGCAAAAAAAGCATGATGACTTCAAGGACGCAGATTTCCGCCATCCGGCGGTGGGGTCCAAGATCAATTGTATTGCGTGCCATAAAGATGCGGAAACCGGACGCTTTGATGATGCGTCGATCAAACTCCCGAAAGGAATAAAATATGATTAAGCCGTTTATTGTCGCCCTTGGGCTGGGGACCGTTGCCTTTGCGGGGCCTGTGCAGGCCGATACGATCTTGCCGGAATATGAGGCGCAGGCCCGTGCCGCGGATCCGTCCTTTAGTGGTTTTTCCGCAGAACGGGGGCAGGCGTTTTATTTAAAAGATCACGCCACTGGTAAGGCGGAAACACCGTCTTGCACCACGTGCCACATGGGCAATCCCACGCAGGCAGGGCGCACGCGGGCAGGCAAGACCATTGCCCCGATGGCCCTGTCGCAAACCCCGGATCGCTTTCAGGACGTGAAGAAGGTGGAAAAGTGGTTCCGGCGCAATTGCAAATCCGTCTTGGGCCGGGAATGCAGCCCGCAGGAAAAAGGTGATTTCATCACATTTATGAAGACACAATAAGGGAAGAGAAAGGTGAGGAAGATGGGTTCTTATAAAAAGATTTTTTTTGCACTGACACTGACATCATTGATTGGTACAGCAGCACACGCCGATGAGCGCTATCGCCCCGTGCAGGATGAGGTTGTAAAGAAAGAATGTGGCAGCTGTCATATGGCCTTTCAGCCGCAGATGTTGCCCAAGCGATCCTGGCAAAAAATCATGGATGGGTTGGAAAACCATTTTGGGGAAGATGCGAGCCTTGATGAAGCTACCTTGCAGCATGTGCGTGCCTATTTAACCGACAATGCAGCGGATTCAGGATGGTTCGGTGGTAAAATGATGCGCGGTGTAAGGGACAACGAGACACCGATGCGGATTACCGAATTGCCCTACTGGGTTCGCGAACATAAAAAAGAAGTTCCGGTCTGGGCCTGGTCTGATCCGAAGGTGAAAAGCAAAACAAACTGCCAAGCCTGCCATCGTGATGCTGAGCGTGGGTATTATGATGACGATTGAGGGGATTGGCCTTATGGTGGGCAAAGCTGAACAGTGGGGGGAATGGTCGTGTCATCAAAGAAAAACCGTTTTGAAGTCCGCGGGCTGATTGCCTCGTTTGTGATTATCGCGGTGTGCGAGGTTTTCTTTTTGATGGATATTTATGCGGATTTTTTTCGTATAGATATTGATACCACATGGTTTGACCATGATCAGATCGAGTTTGTTGCCGTTGTAACACTGGCTTTTTCATTAGGTGTCATCGGACTGCAGATTATCCGCCTGTTAAAGCGACACCGTCAGGCAGAAGAGGTCGTGGAGACGGCTTCTGGTGAGCTTTATCATGTGATCCAAAAACATTTTGTCGGTTGGGGCTTGTCCCCGTCGGAAAAAGAGGTGGCTTTTTTGTTGATCAAAGGCATGTCCACGCAGGAGATTGCGGACCTGCGCGCAACCAAGATCGGGACGGTCAAAAGCCAGACCAGTTCCATTTATCAGAAAGCAAACCTGAAAGGGCGCAGCGAATTGGTCGCCTTTTTCGTGGAAGATTTATTGTCGGGGGAGACGATCCTGCATGAAAACAGACCTGAAAGCGTTTGAAAGCCCGTATCCGTTACGACGGAAGTTTAATGTCTTTATTGTACCTCTGTTGATCCTGCTGACCGTGCTTATTGCCGGTGTCATGAGTGCGGGTAGCACACGGATCATCAAGAGCATCTATCTGGAAGTCTCGCAAAATCGCGCCGAAATCATTGCCCGTGCTTTACAAGAAGTGAACGAGGAAGTTTGGCGGGACCTTCAGCAAACACGGGCTCCGCAGGCTTTATTTGAAACGCCGCAAGGTCAGGCATTGTTAAAGACCTTGCGCGGGGAAGTGAAAGAACTTGGCCTGTCACATCTGAAAATATACGGAAAAGGTGGCTTGCTGCTTTATTCCAGTGAAGAAGAAGAGATCGGGCAGTTTGATCCAAGTTTAGCCTATCAGAAAGCGGCAACTGGACAACGCAGTCTGGTGGAAAAGCAATTGCCCGATGGCCCGAAACTCTATGAACTATATGTGCCGGTTTCCGGTTCTTCCCAGGCTGTGGTGATGGAACTGTATGAACCTGTTGATTACTTGAATGCGCTTGTGTGGCAGATTGTTATTCCGGCAACGCTTGTCCCTGTTTTGGTACTGATCCTGCTGGGGGTCGGCATGAGAAAAGTCGTCGGGCGTGCGCAAGCGGACATTGATTACCGCACCGACCTTTTATCTGACTTTCGTGAAAGGTTGGAAAAGCTGGTGTCACTGGAGGCTGTTCAGTCTCTGCGTTCCTCGGCGGGGAAAGGGCGTGTTGACTCACGCCGGATCAACGCAACAATCCTTTTTTCCGATGTGCGCGGATTTACCGAATTTTGCGAGAAGGAAACGCCGGAAACGGTTGTTTCCTTCCTCAATCAATCTCTTGGGGCGGTGATTGACGCGGTGCGTGATCAGCAGGGTGATGTGGATAAAATGATCGGGGATGCTGTCCTTGCGCACTTCCAAGGGCCAGACGCACAAGCCAGAGCTTTAGCCGCCGCGCAAAGGGCACAGGCACAGTTGAAAGTGCTTGGTCTACCTAAAGGGGTTGGTATTGGCATCTTTACGGGGGAAGTGGTTGTGGGCACTGTGGGGGCCGCAAATCGAATGGATTTTACGGTCATCGGTGATACGGTCAATGTGGCATCGCGCCTTTGTTCCTGCGCAGCGGAAGGCGAGATTGTAATGGATGTGGCAAGTGCATCACAAGCCGGGGTCAACTCTCATGGCGACGAGGAAGAAGTGTCGGTGAAAGGGCGTGATCGTTCTTTACGTATCGTGCGGATCAGGGAATAGAAAAAACCGGCAGGGGACGCCCGACCGGTTTTGCGGGCTTACTCTGCCGATGTACTGCGCGCGCTTAGCAGGTTCTTGAAATCTTCGTGATCTTGCAGACTTTCGAAATCTTCCTCATCAACGGCCTGTTCAATCAAGCCGGGGGAATGTTCCAAGGCTTTGGTGAGATCGTTAAGCGCCTCTTCCACATTATCCAGACCCGCATAGGCACAGGCACGGAAATAGAAGGCGAGGGCGTAATCGTCCTGTTCTTCCAAGATGCGGTTACACAGGCTCAGTGCCCATTCACGATCCCCAAGCTGCAGGGCCGCATCAGCTTTGTAGGCCATTGTTTCATAGTCACCCGGATCAAGTTCCAAAATTTGTTCGTAGATGGCAATCTTGGTACGGGCATCAGGTGTTTGGTTGGCCTGCAGCCAGAGCGCATGGATTTTCTGTGTTTTTTCAATCTCATGCTGGTTGTCCAGAATGATCGTGCCTTTTTCTTTCAGTTCGGTCTCCAGCTTGGTCAGGCGGGTCTCATATTCTTTACTGAGCCGCTTGAGTTCCTGTTCCGCAATGGAGCGAATGGATTTGCGCATGTCTGAAAAAGATCGCCAACCGAGCAAAGCCAAGCCCGCACCAACAATAGCAAAGACGTAGAAAAAGAAGGTGACTGTATTGGTCGAATATTCCATGGCCTTACTGGCAAGGCGGACTTCTTTTTCGCTGATGTCGACGCGGGTGTCACTGCGCAGGCGTTCAAAGTCGGTGCGCATGCTTTTCAATTCATCCAGAATGTAGCGTTCCATCAAGGGCGGCAGGTTGGTGCGTTTGGGTGCAGGCTCTTCTGCCGCATGGGAGAACGGTGCTGCAAGGAGAAGGAGGAGCAGGCAACCGAAAGTCAGAAAAGCTGTGCGTCGCATGGGGGAACTCTTTGATTATGAATGGGGACGGGCTTCTGTCCCTAGTGTTCACATTTTAGCCGCGACTGTCATTAAGATTATTTTTTACCAATGGGCAGTGCTTAGTCGATGGGGATGGGAACGTTAAATTCATCCTTCACCAGTTCCATCACCAAAAAGGAATGGGTCTGTAAGACGTTGGGAAGCTGCCCGATCTTATAACCCAGTACAGAACGATATTCCTCGACGTTTTTGGTGCGCACTTTAAGCAGGTAATCAAAGTTCCCCGCCACCATGTAGCAGCCCTGAATTTCCGGGATGTAGCGCACCGCTTCGTTAAAGCGTTCAAGGGCATCGTCGCTGGTTTTGTCCATGGTTACCATCACCACCATCACACGGCCCGCATCCAGTTTGGCAGGATCAAGGTCGGCGCGGTAGCCGCGGATAATTCCCGCATCTTCCAGACGGTGGACCCGTTGCGTGCAGGGGGTTTTTGTCAGGTTTACGCGCTCTGCAAGTTCGACCATGGGCATGCGCCCGTGATTTTGCAGTTCGCGCAGGATCTTCTGGTCAATCACATCAAGGGCCATAGTAATATTTCCTATAAATTCAACATTAGGTAGTCAATAGTTTATATTAATACCAAATAATAGAGCCATTACCTAGTAAAAATGCCTGAAACTAGTGACTAGAAGGCTGGATAAAGACTGATGGTGGGACAGATTGGCTCCCCTGTGATGACAATTTAGAGAAAATGCCTTCCACACAGGGATGCCCAGCATCTAACATGGAGAGATGTATGACTGATACGACAGATACCGCGGCCTTGCCGCGTCCGTCGTTGGGATTGGCTGTATTGCCGGTCATCCTGACGCTGATCGTTCTGGGAATTCAATTATTTTACTTTGGTGATTTTACACCTCACATACCGTTGGCGATTGGTCTTGCGATTACAGGGCTGGTCGGCATCAAGCTTGGATTTAAATGGAAAGACGTTGAAGAAGGCGTGTTTCATGTGATCCACGTGTCTTTGCCTTCGGTTTCCGTTTTGATTTGTGTGGGCATGATTATTGGTGTCTGGATTGCCAGTGGCACTGTGCCGACCCTGATTTATTATGGATTGACGATTTTAACACCTGAGATCTTTTTGGCTGCGGCGATGATCTTGTGTTCCGTCGTGTCTCTGTCTCTGGGGACATCATGGGGCACGGTCGGGACTGTTGGTCTGGCGCTCATGGGGATCGGTGCCGGGTTTGGCATCCCGGTTTACTGGACAGCAGGCGCTGTGGTGTCCGGTGCATTTTTTGGCGATAAGGTGTCGCCCTTGTCCGATACAACAAATCTGGCCCCCGCGGTGACAGGCACGGATGTGTTTTCTCACATCAAAAACATGATGCCGACGACCATCCCGGCAATGCTGGTGGCGTTGGCAGTGTATCTGGTGGCGGGCTTTTCCCTGATTGATGGGGATGGGGGATCGTTTGAACGTATCCAGAAAATTACCGGATCGCTGCAAACAAACTTTACCATCTCCGCATGGTTGTTGTTGCCTGCGTTGTTGGTGATTGTGCTGGCGGTGAAACGGATGCCGCCGATCCCGTCCTTGTTTGCGGGTGTTCTTGCCGGTGGTCTCGCCGCGATGTTCGCACAAGGGGTCAGTATCCACGATCTGTTTACTTACGGTAACAGTGGTTATTCCATTGATACCGGCATTAAGGAAATTGATAGCTTGCTGAACCGTGGCGGCATTCAGTCCATGATGTGGACCATTTCATTGGTGTTGATCGCCCTTGGTTTTGGCGGCGCGTTGGAAAAGACGGGCTGTCTGGAAACGATCATCCAATCCATCATGACAAAGGTGAAAAGCTTTGCAGGTGTGCAGACAACGGCGGTGTGCACATCGGTTGCCACCAACCTTGTGGCGGGTGATCCTTATCTATCCATTGCCTTGCCGGGTCGCATGTATGCGCCGGTCTATCGGGCCATGCGATATTCCACCCTCAACCTGTCGCGTGCCATTGAAGAAGGGGGCACACTGATTTCGCCGTTGATTCCGTGGAATGCGGGCGGGGCGTTTGTGATCAGTGCGTTGGGTCTGGGGATTGCAGACGGACAGGTGGAAAACCTGCTGTATATTCCGTTGGCCTTTGCGTGCTGGCTGGCCCCCGTGATCGGGATCGTTTATGCCCAGATGGGTATTTTCTCCCCGCGGGTCAGTGCCGAGGAAGAGGAGTATTGGGCGAAAATGGGTGAGATTGTCGCCGATCTGGATGATGATATGAAACCGTCTAGCCCCCGTGTAGCCCCTGCAACGCGTTAGGTTTGTCTAACGACGATGACGAAGAGATAGCGGCTGCTTTAAAAGGGCAGCCGCTATTTTTTGCGCCGGGCGATCAGTTTGATGATAAAGGGCGTGACGAACACGATGGCAAACAGCCGCATGGCGTGATGGGTGGTGACAAAAGCCGGGTCAATCCCCATGGAGAGGGCGGCAAGCGCCATTTCCGCAAAGCCACCGGGGGAGAGAGCGAGGATCAGAGCGGTATAGGAGAACCCTGTCAGGTAGGCGATGACATAGGCGCTGGCAAAGGTCACGGCCAGCATGACGACAATCATGCCGAAGGCATGGGCAACGACGGTCACAATCTCTTTGTAGGTGGTGCCATAAAAGCGTGAGCCGATGGAACTGCCAAGGATCAATTGAATGATGAGGGAGGCCCATTCGGGTGGTTCCGTGACAATGATCCCGTTGAGATAGACAATTGAACTCAGGATCAGCGGGCCGGTCAACCGATAGGCGGGCAGGCGGATCAGCTTCGCCCCATACATCCCCACGATCCCGCAGGCAACAAGCAGGAGCGCATCCGGCAGGTGCCAGTATTGGGGCACATGGGTATCCACTACCTGTTCCAGATGAAAGCCGTAGGTCAGTAAAAACGGGATAAAAAGCAACACCCCGACCACGCGCACCGCATGGGCAAGCGTGATTTTTTTAACGTCCGCGCCCGCTTCTTCCCCCAGAATGATCATTTCTGACAGGCCACCGGGGAGGCCGGAGAAAAGAGCCGTGACGGCATCCATCCCGGCGACTTTGCGACAATAAAGCTGGGCGATAAATGTCACCACTGCCACATAGATGACGGCGGCTGACAGGGTGGGGATCCAGTCAGGGATATGCTTTAGGATGTCTGGTGTAAAGGTACTGCCGAGGACCAGCCCGATGATGACAATAACCAGATTGCGAATGCCATTTGAAACATCAATCGGTGCGCCGGCCATGCTGGCAACGAGTGTGGAACAAAGTGCACCCAGTAACCACGGCAACGGGAAATGCAGGATATAAAAGATATAACCGCCGACCGCGCCGATCAGGATGGACAGGACAAAACGAGACAGGCTTGTGATCACGATGCTGATCCTTGTGCAGGCAAATCAAAGATAAGGCGTTCCGGGCAACTGAGGACTTGAAAGCGTTTGCCGCGTGCCCGTGTGATGAGCGTCTGACCATATTGTTTGGCAAGCTTGATCGCCCAATGGGTCGCACCGGAGCGCGAGATTACAACAGGGATATTCATGCTTAAGGACTTAATCACCATTTCGGAGGTCAACCGACCCGTCGTGTATAGATAGGGGGCGGGGATGTCAGGTTTGTGCAGATGAATATAGCCCGCGATTTTATCCAGTGCATTATGGCGCCCGACATCTTCCATATAGATCAGGGGCTGATCGGCATGACAGACAACACAGGCATGGATGCTTCCTGCCTTTTGATACAGGCTCGGGGTGTCTTTGATCGTTTTTAAAGCGCGGATAATGGCACTTGCCGCGAGGGTTTGTGCATTAATCTGGTCGGGGACCGAGAGGGTATCCATAATATCGCCAAAGAGGGTCCCCATGCCGCAACCTGATGTTAAGACCTTACGTTTCAGGCGATGTTCGTAGGCTGTGGTTTGGTGGGTGCGCACAACGCAGACATCAATTTCTGCATCATATTCAATATCAGTAATGATATCGCAATCTTTAAGCATCTGCTGATTGACCAGATAGCCGACGCTCAACATTTCCGGATAGTCGCGGATGGTCATCAAGGTGACAATCTCGCGGTTGTTGAGGAAGATGGTTAAGGGATGTTCTTCAATCACGCACTGGGTCTGAACTTCACCCAACTGGTCCAGCCCGACAATATGTTCGGTGGTGTCGATACCATCAGGGTCGGGCTTGACGAGAAACCCATCTGGGGGGAGGCTGGTCATGATCTGCTGACTTGTCTTTCAGGGCGGCGGTTTGGGCGGGGGGCGGACTCAGGTTGTTTTTTTATCGGGGTCGGGCTGTGCCGATGGTGTCTTTTTGGGGGTAAGCACCATGCCTCTGGCGAAGTTTGGATCTTCCCGAATTTGCTTCACCGGTTTTTGTGCAGCCATATCCGGGGCGATCCCTTCTGTTGCGACCAGTTCAACCTTGTTGTTTTCCGGGGTGCCTTCAACTGGGATCGGCGCAGGGACTGGGGTCTCGGCCGGATAGGTGATCAGGGGCGCTTTCCAATCCAGAATGTAGAGGTTTTGCGCTTCCTCAAAGCCTTTCAGCATTTGCGCACCGAGGGGGGCAAAGGTATAGGCCGGTTTTTCCCCGAACAGATTTTTCAGGTCTTGTGACAGGTTGATGCAGTCACTTGCTGCATTATCGCAAATGCGTGCGGCAAGCTGAACAGCGTTGCCAAACAGGTCATTGTCTTTCTTAATGGGTTCGCCCGCGTTGAGGCCGATGCGGACATGAAGCGGAAATTCCGGTGCTGAACTGTTATTGCCATCGACACGTTTTTGAATTTCGATGGCAGCTTGGATGGCTTTGTCGTGGTCTTTAAAAGAGGCCATGATCCCGTCGCCCAGATGCTTGATCTCTCTCCCATCAAAGTTGGTCAAGGCGGTGCGCACAATCAGGTCATGGGCCTTTAGGACTTCTTGGGCCGCGTAATCCCCATGTTTGGAGGCAAGGTCGGTGGACCCAACCATATCTGTAAACATGATGATCAGCAGGTTGGGATTGATCGCAAGCTCGGCTTCGTTTTTCCAGTTGACCCAGCTTTCGATGGTCTCGCGGATTTGCAACGGGGCGGATCGATCCCCGTTTTTAAAGCGTTGGACAATATCACCGCTGCTGTCAAAGAGGGTTTGATGGCGGGGGTCGTCGAGATGCTTTTCAAACTCAAGGGCAAACCGTTCAGCCTGATCGGGTTTTGCCCCCAGCATTTCAAGGATACGGCGCAGGATGACGTCAAATTCGTCGTCAGTCAGTTTGTTGTCCCTGGCAAGACGTGATACGGCACCGGTCATAAACAGGTTTAAGCCAAAACGGTTGAGGTTTTCTGCTTTGGCGTTCGGGCCTTTCAGTGCGCCCAGACAGGTGCCGAGGAAATTGACCATCAGCATCTTTTGTTCTTCGGCCTTTTCGGAGAACGCGATGGTGTCATCGGGTTGGGTAATTTCCAGATTGCCGATATTGTCGAAAATGCTGAAGGTTTCTTCTTTTTCTTTCTCTTCAGGGTTGGTTTTTTCGACAACGAGGACAGGCATTTTATCAATCTCGGCAGCCGCCTTCTGCATCTCCTGCGAGATTTTGGTGACAGGTTGAGGTGCAGGTGTTTTGTGCTTTTTCTTAAATGGGTTGAGATCAAAACGTTGGGTGTAATAACTGATAGAAGACAGGCACGCGATCAGGAAGACGACAATAAACATGCCCACCAGCATGGCCTTGCGCAGTTTGTCTGCCATGGTGACGTCAAAGCCTTCCATCAACAGGGCGAGCATCGCCGCGGCCGCCCCCCCGGCACCAAGGCCGATCACGATGATGGTGGAGATGATGGCAAGAAACATGCCGACGCCCACATGGGCTTTTGGGCGTTCATATTCCGAGAAGGGATCTTCAAAAGTGTCTTGGGCCTTGTCATTCACGTATCCGACCCGCCCATCGGCGGAGACGGCGATATCGGCCCAGCTGTTGCCGCGCCGCGCGCGCACTTTCGGTTTTACGGCGGGTTCAACGCGATTGCGATAGATCACAATCTCGTTGTGGCGGCCAGTCTCGGGATTATATTCTTCCAGCACGATGCGGACGGGCTGTCCTGTCTGCTCCTCATCGAGCTGTTGGGCTTCACGGATGGCGAGGGGGCGTTGATGAAACGGAAACCGGGCATGAACGTGCCATCGCCCATTGGTATGGACGTGGACTTCGTACGTCTGGTTTTCGTGTGTGCCCATAGGGGTGTATCCTCTTTCTATCCCTATAAGATGGCTCAAGAATTCATCTTTGGAAAGAGGGTCTTCGCAGATAGTTTAAAAAAGATCAATCAAACAAGGCGTCGATGTCGTCTTGATCCATGACGACTTCTTCTTTTTGGCTATCTGGGCCGCTGAGGTCGGCTGTGCCATGGATAATCGCGCTTAAATGTTCGGTTAGCCTATGGATACCCTGCGCCGATTCGCTGATCTTGAAACGCAGGTATTCCGCATCACCGGTCCCGATGGCTTCTTCCGCATCGGCGACGGCTTGAAAGATGGCGAGGTCCACTTGGGCGATGGTTTCTTCAAAGGCTTTTTTATAAGCCGGCTTTACATGGTCGTAGGCTTCAACGGCGAGGTCTTTATCGGCAATTGTACTGTCGCGAAAGTGATCTTTGTAGGGTTTAGGTTCCCATTCTTTCACCATATCCAGACAATCAGGCATGTCCGGCAACATGTCGATCATCATAACCACTTCGTTGAAATGGTTCAGATAATCGGTCGCCAGCAACGTCTTTGAATTGATATTGGTACCCCGCGCTTTTTCCTGAAAAGCTTCATACTCGGGGCTGATGCCCTCTTCCACGTTTGTTCCTCTTACTTTTATTTTTGTTATAAGATTATTACCATAGGTTTCGTTATTGATACAAAAATATACATCATATTGAAAGGCAATATCGAAAAAACATAGAAATAAGTAAGGAAAGCTTGAGAAGACGGTCAGAATATTTGTATTCTCCCCGACCTATTTGAATTTGACGGATTGAAACCAATGACAAACGATAAAAGAGTCTATCTTTATGATAGCACGCTGCGCGATGGCGCACAGACCCAGGGTGTGGACTTTTCTGCTGCGGATAAAGCAGCGATTGCCATTGAACTGGATCGTTTGGGTATTGATTACGTTGAAGGCGGCTGGCCGGGTGCAAATCCGACGGATGATGCGTTTTTCGCCAAACCACCTAAACTGAAAAAGGCGGTTCTGTCCGCGTTTGGCATGACGCGCCGACCAGGGCGCAGTGCAGACAATGATCCGGGCCTGAACGGTCTTGTGAATACGGGCGTGAAAACCGTCACGCTGGTGGGCAAAAGCTGGGACTTTCAAGTCGATGTTGCCCTTGAGATCGAACGATCTGAAAATGTCGCCATGATCGGGGACTCTATTGCCTATGTAAAAGAAAAAGCCGGGGAAGCCATGTTTGATGCCGAGCATTTCTTTGACGGCTACAAGGCGAACCCGGAATTTGCCATGCAGTGCTGTAAAGCTGCCTATGATGCGGGGGCGCGCTGGATTGTCATGTGCGACACCAACGGCGGCACCCTGCCGGATGAAATTGAAAAGATCGTTACCGAAGTTGCGAAAGTGATCCCGGGCACCCATCTGGGCATTCACTGTCATGACGATACGGGCAATGCGGTTGCCAACTCTTTGGCGGCTGTGCGTGCCGGTGTGCGCCAAATCCAAGGAACCTTGAACGGCCTTGGCGAACGCTGCGGCAATGCCAACCTCATCTCCATCCTGCCATCTTTGATGTTGAAGATGGGGTATGAAACGGGCGTGAGCGAGGAAGGTTTGACACGTTTGGTCCATGTGTCACGGATGTTGGACGAACGCTTAAACCGCGCCCCCTCGCGCAATGCAGCTTATGTGGGGGAATCTGCGTTTGCCCATAAGGGCGGACTGCACGTGTCGGCGATTGAAAAAGACCCAAGCTGTTATGAACATGTGGAGCCGGAAAGTGTCGGCAACCAACGCACGATCATCATGTCCAATCAGGCGGGCCGATCCAACCTTGTTGCCAAGTTCCGCGAAGTGGGTGTGGAAGTAGATAGCAAAGACCCGAAGGTCAACGCCCTGCTGGATGAAATTAAAGAACTGGAAAGCAACGGCTATTCCTATGATGGTGCTGATGCGTCCTTTGAATTGCTGGCGCGTCGCAAGCTGGAAAATGTGCCGGAATATTTCCGATTAGAAAGCTTCCGTGTCATCGATGAGCGCAGTTGGGATAGATCCCATGTGCTGAAATCCACCATGTCGGAAACCACCGTTAAGCTGTATATCGGGGGGGAACGTAAAATGGATGTGGCAGAAGGCAACGGTCCGGTTAATGCGCTGGATGCGGCGCTGCGCAAAATTCTGCTGCCGTTTTATCCGGTGCTTGCCAACTTGCATCTGGTTGACTTTAAGGTGCGTATCCTCAATGGCGATCAGGCAACCGGTGCGATTACACGGGTGATGATTGAAAGTGCGGATGATGAAGGCAATACCTGGACGACTGTGGGGATGTCTTCCAACATCATCGATGCAGCCTATGAAGCCTTGCGCGATAGCTTGATCTACAAACTCTACAAATCAGGTGTTAAGGCTCATGGCGGGAACTGATCGCAGACGTAAATCCGAAGCGGCGGAATTTTGTCGGGAAGATGCACCGGCGATCATTCTGGTGGAACCTCAATTGGGGGAAAATATCGGTATGGTCGCGCGCGCCATGCTCAACTGTGGTCTGATTGATCTGCGCATTGTCAACCCACGCGAAGGTTGGGACCGCGCGAAGGCGGAGAAAGCGAGTTCCGGCGCAACCATGGTATTGGACCGTGCACGTTTCTATACCTCCACTAAGGAGGCAGTGGCGGATCTGGAAACAGTCTATGCCACGACCGCGCGGGTGCGTGACATGGTGAAGCCGATGGTCACGCCGCGTCAAGCCGCAACCGAAGCGGTGGAGCTATCACCAACAGGACGCAAAATCGGCATTCTGTTTGGCAAAGAAGCCAAGGGCTTGACCAATGATGATGTGGCCTTGTGTGATGCGATCCTGCATTTGCCGCTTAATCCGGCCTTTGCCTCGCTCAACTTGGCGCAGGCTGTGTTGATTATCGGGTATGAGTGGTTCACCATGAACGACGATACCGAAGGGCGTTACGTGCATAAAAGCAGAAGCAAATCTGCCCGTCCCGCGACGAAAGAAGAAGTCATCGGCTTTTACGAACATCTGGAAGACGCGCTCGATAAATCCGGTTTTTTGCGGATCGAGGAAAAACGGCCCAATATGGTCCGTAACATCCGCAATATTTTTGCCCGGATCGAACTGACCTGGCAGGAAGTCCAGACCCTGCGCGGCATTGTCGCCTTTTTGTCCACGGGGCGCGGCGGTGGACCGGGTAAAGGGAAAGACGACTAGGAAGATGATCCCTCGCAGAGTGTTGCGGGGGATTTTTTTTGGCATGTCGCGCGGATAGGATGAATTAAATGGTGCGATGCACAAAAAAGCATCATTCTGGGGTGAATTATGCTCAAAAAATAAACTCGCATTAAGTGCTGCCTAAAAAATAATCTCTTTGCCTATGGAGGAAACCTATTTGTTTCCATAAACTTGTCTCTCAACTTGTAGGGTTGGCATCTGAATTGCTTTTAGTTGTTTTAAAAACGGCGCAAATGTCGGTTTAAAAAACAATAAAACAATCGGAGATAGCTTATGGAACGAGTCGGGTCGGGCGCAGGACGTCTTTTTTCGCTGGGATTATTCAGTTTACCTTTTTTGCTTTCAACCTCGCTGGCACAGGCCATGGATGCGGTGGCGCTGGAATAAAGGTTGACCTTTTTGGAAAGCGAATTGGTACAAAAACAGGTCAATATCGACCATATCTGGACAATGATGGCTGCCTGCCTTGTATTTTTTATGCAAGGCGGCTTTTTACTTTTAGAAGCGGGGTTGGTTCGTTCCAAAAACTCTATCAACGTTGCACAAAAAAACATTGCTGATTTCATTCTCGCCACGGTCTGTTTTGGAGCCATCGGTTTTATGATGATGTTCGGCACCTCTTTTGCGGGGCTGATCGGTTTTGAAACGAGATTGCTTGCCTTTGATCAGGTGGAAGATTGGACCTTTACCTTTTTTATCTTTCAGGTGGTTTTTTGTGGGACAGCGGCAACGATTGTGTCCGGTGCGGTTGCCGAACGCATGAAGTTTGGCGGCTATCTGGTGGTGACCTTGTTGATTGCCGTGCTGATTTATCCGGTCTATGGGCATTGGGCGTGGGGCAACCTGTTAAATGCGGACAATGAAACGTTCCTGACCTCTATGGGCTTTATTGATTTTGCCGGATCGACCGTGGTGCATAGTGTCGGGGGCTGGGTTGCCTTGGCGGCGATCTTGGTGATTGGTCCGCGTCTGGGACGTTATGATGAAGCAGGTAAACCTGTTGTGATTAATGGACATAGCCCCGTGCTGGCGACATTTGGCTGCATCGTGTTGTGGATTGGCTGGATCGGGTTTAATGGCGGATCAACCACCGCTGGCACACCCGCCTTTGCCCATATTATTGCCAATACGGTTGTGGCGGGTGCCTTTGGCGGGCTTGTCGGGTTAATCTGTGGGCGTGTGGTCGATGGGCATTACCGACCGGATCGATCCATCAACGGGGTTCTTGGTGGTCTTGTCGGGATCACGGCAGGATGTGATGTGGTCAGCCTGTGGGGGGCAATCTTTATCGGCGCGGGCGCAGCAGTCACTGTCGTGGTTGCGGCAGATTTTCTGGAAAAGAAAGTGAAGGCCGATGACGTGGTCGGGGCCGTGTCTGTGCACGGGGTCGCAGGCGCCTTTGGGACACTGGCGCTTGCGTTTGTGGCACCGGTCGGAAGTTTTGGCGGCAACACCATGTGGGGGCAGGCTTATGTGCAGGCGGTTGGTGTTGGTGTGGCATTTCTCTGGGCGTTCGTTTTGCCTTATGTGCTGTTGAAAGCCATTGATCAGTTGTTTGAGGGCGGGATGCGTGTCTGTGCAGCCGATGAGTTGAATGGGCTTAACTTTGCTGAACATGCCGCGACCATGGGGGCTTCCCACGTTCTGCGGGAAATGGAACATGTGTTTGGCAGCCAAGGGGACAAGGATGAGCCGCACGCGAATTTTATCGCGGCGGATGAAGCCGATGAAATCGCCTTTTATTTTCAGCGGCTCATGAAACGCAATGCTCGTTTGGTCTCAGGGATGGAGCAAACCACCTCGGTTTTGGTCAATGCCTCGCGCAATCTTGCCAATATGTCCACAGGCCTGAGTGCGCAGGCGGAGCAAACGCAATCGCGCGCACAAGAGCTGGAAACGACGACAAAAACGGTGTCCGGCAGCATGAATGTGATGGCCTGTGATGTGGGTGAAGCCGGTAATCTTGCCAAAACAATTGCACAAAGTGCTGATGAAATGTCGACCACGGTGCGCAGTGTTGCAGATGAAATCCGCAGTGTGGTTGCCAGTATTGATGACATCTCATCCTCCACAGGACAAACGCAAGCCTTGTTGAAAGATGCGGTGGGTGAGGTGCGCGAAGGTCGCGATAAAATGAAAGCATTGGGTGAAGCGGCAGAAGCCACAGGCGCTGTCCTGTCCTTGATCAGTGATATCGCAAACCAGACCAATATGCTGGCTCTGAACGCAACCATTGAAGCAGCGCGCAGCGGGGCAGCGGGCAAAGGCTTTGCGGTTGTGGCGGGGGAAGTGAAGAACCTTGCAGATCAAACCGCCAAAGCTATTGCTGACATTGAATCGCGTATGCGGATCATGCAGGCGGGCGCGGTTGATGCGGTGCAGGTGATGGAAAAAATCGCCCACCTTGTGGAAGACGTGAATGACAAAACGGATGGGATCACCCAAGCCGTTGGGGTGCAATCCAGTGCGGCCGACCTGATTTCCGGGCGATTGCAGGATATGACGGGGATGACCAGCCATGTGGCGGACGAGATCAAGCGGGTGGCGGGGAATACATATCAGGCCTCAAGCACTGCTGGACAAGCGGCACAGGCAACGGGGGCTTTGAATGAAGGGATTGCCGATGTGATGACGGCCGCTGGCTTAAGCCGATCGCAAGCCAGCGAGCTAAAGATCGAGGCGGACGAAATCTCTAGAACTGCGTCGGAGTTAAACCGACTGGTTGGCAGCTTGTCTTTACACAAGATGGCAGATCAAGCGGCAGAGTAATTAGGGGAGCAATCCGGCCCCATTTAGGGGGAGGTGGGGTCGGATTGATGTGATTTTGGAAACAATAATTTTCGCAATGCGGGGATTTTAAAAAATGTGGAAAGAGGGCATCTTAGTGCCAGATAAATTCTTCATCAAATCAACAGGTAGTCCAGATGTCTAAAATTCTTCTTATCAATTCCAGCCCGATGGCTGATAATTCTATTTCTCGCAAACTGACAGCGTCTTTCGTTGCAAAGTACCAAGCCGCAAAAGGTGAAACTTTTGAGGTGATCGAGCATGATACCGTTGCGCTCAACCTGCCACACGCCGATGGTGACGTGCTTGGGGCTTATTTCACACCGGCAGATCAACGCAGTGCGGAGCAACAGGCGCATGTAGATCGTTCCGATACCATTATCAAGGCGATTAAAGAAGCGGACGCAATCGTCCTCGGTGTGCCGATGCACAACTTCGGTATCCCGTCCGGTCTGAAAGCTTATGTTGATCATTTCGCCCGCGCAGGGGAAACGTTTAAATACACTGAAAATGGTCCGGTTGGCCTTGTGGAAGACAAACCGGTTTATGTGCTCGCGACCCGTGGTGGCGATTATTCCGAAAACGGGTATCCGCAAATGGACTTTGTTTTGCCGTACCTGAAAACCGTGTTTGGCTTTATTGGCCTGAACGATGTGACAGCGTTGCAGGCCAATGGTCTGGCAATGGGCGAAGAAGCCGTGGCAGCCGCCATTGCAAAAGTTGAAGAAGAAATCGATCAGGTACTGGCGGCTTAAGCGTTCAGTTCCTCAACCATCATTTCCAGTTCCAGCCAGCGTTCCTCAGATGCATCCAGTTCATTTTGAACGGCAACCAGACGATCGCTGGCTTTCTGGAAACGATCGGGATTTTTTGTGAAAAGGCTGGGGTCGGCAAGTTCGGCTTCCAGCTTTTCTTTTTCCACACCCAACTCTTCCATCTTTTGCGGCAGCATATCCAGTTCGCGCTGGTCTTTATAGCTCAGCTTGCCTTTGGGTTTTTTGGCCTGTGGTTTTGGTTTGTCGGCAGGTTTGTCTTTGGCTTGCGCTTTTTCTTTTTCCTGTTCCAACTCTTTGCGCTGGCTCAGGTAATCTTCATAGCCGCCCGGATATTCCTGCACATTACCCATCCCTTCCACCGCGATGGTGGAGGTGACGACGCGATCAAGGAAGTCCCGATCGTGGCTGACCAGCAACAGCGTGCCGTCATAATCGGACAGCACTTCTTGCAGCAGGTCCAATGTTTCCATATCCAGATCGTTTGTCGGTTCGTCAAGCACCAGGAAGTTGGTCGGGTTTGCTAACAGTTTTGCCAGCATCAGGCGGTTTTTCTCCCCACCGGACAGGGCATGGATGGGCTGGCGGGCTTGTCGTTCTTCAAACAAAAAGTCGCGCATATAAGTGACCACATGCTTGGGCGTGCCATGGACCATAATTTCGTCCCCGCCGGTATCGGCAAGATAGTCCCAGCAGGTGACGTCCTGCGGCAGGTTGTCGCGTTTTTGATCAAAATATCCAGCCGTCAGGTTGGTGCCGATGCGAATCTCGCCGCTATCCGGTTCCACTTGCCCTGTAAGCATTTTTAGCAGGGTGGTTTTACCTGCCCCGTTGGGTCCGATCAGGCCGATTTTATCGCCGCGCATGACGCGGGTGGAGAAGCCTTTGGTGATGATTTTGTCGCCAAAAGCCTTGAACAGATCTATCGCCTCAATGACCAGCTTGCCGGAATTTTCCCCGCTATCCAGTTGCAGGTTGGCGGTGCCTTGGGCTTTGACGCGTCCGGCTTTTTGTTCGCGCAGGTCAGCCAGTTTGCGCACGCGCCGCATATTACGTTTGCGTCGTGCGGTCACACCCTTGAGCATATAGCGCTCTTCTTCTTTGATCTGGATGTTGATGCGGGTGAGTTCCTTTTCCTCTTCCGCCATCACATGTTCGACCCATTCGTCGAAAAATTCATAGCCCTGATCGGTGCGGCGTACTTTGGAACGGTCCAGCCACATGAGCTGGCGTGACAGTTTGCGCAAGAAGGTGCGGTCGTGACTGATCATCATCATCGCCCCGCGGAAGGATTGCAGCTCTTCCTCCAACCATTGGATGGTGGGTAGATCAAGGTGGTTGGTCGGTTCGTCGAGCAACAGGATATCGGGTTCAGAGACAATGGCGCGCGCGATGGCGGCGCGGCGGCCTTCCCCACCGGATAGGGTGGAGGTATCACGATCCCCATCCAGCTTCATCGCATCCAGACACATGGCGACGCGGTGATGTTCGTCTTCGTGGCGCAATCCGGCATGAACATAGTCATGCACTGTCATACCTTTGGGCAGGGCCGGGTCTTGCGGCAGGTACGAAACGGTGACACCGGGTTGGATAAAAACATCCCCGTCATCGACTTCGACAAGGCCAGCCATGACTTTCATCAGGGTGGATTTACCGGACCCGTTGCGCCCGACCAGACAGATGCGGTCATTTTGCTGGATGTGACAGTCGACCCCTTCAAAAACGGGACGTCCGCCAAAGGTTACATGCACATCACGAAGGGTCAGAAGAGGGGGAGCCATGGATTGGTCTTGCCTTACAGGTTTGTATCTAAAATCACTGCTGGTCTATGTACTAGATTCCATAGCTGGCGGCAAATGGCGAATGTATGGTTTTGCTTGAATTATGGTGTCTTTAATACGATTGACACTTAGACGGAGATTTTCATACCGTCAAAGGCGACCTGTAGGGTCAGCTCGTTAATCTTTTCGAAGGTTTCCGGCCCCAAATGGGTGAGGACGGTTGTTTTGGCCTGAAGCTGGTTTTGTTTTTCCTTGATCGTGGCGTAGGCCAAATGGAATTCACAGACGCGGTCATAGTGAAAAGCTTCGCAGATAAACAGGTCAGCATCTTTCGCCGCTGGGATCAGTTCAGTCGTCCATCCCGTATCTCCGCTGTAGGTGATGGTTTTGCCATCGATTTCAAAGCGCAGGATGAAGTCGTTGCCATCCAGTAAGTGCTTGGCATTAAAGGGATGAACGCCGATGTTTTGGATGGTTTGCCGTTTTCCTTTGGCCAGTTCGAAAAAATGAATGTCAAAGTTGTCGGGCTTGTCCCAACAGCCGGGATAAAGCACATTCATGGTGTCTTTGATGCGCTGTCTTACCCCTTTGGGACCGGCAATGGTCAGCGGGCGGGTGCGTTGAGCAAGATAGCGCGCGTCCATTAAAAAGAAGATCACACCGGCAAAATGGTCGCCATGTAAGTGGGTCAGGAAAATGGTATCGATCGAGTTCGGGTCCACGTTAAATTTTTTCATGGCAACCAGAGAGGACGCCCCACAATCGATCAAGAAGGAAGATTTTGTCCCCTTGACGTGAAAACAGGTGTTAAACCGTCCGCCGGTGCCAAATGCATCGCCGCAGCCCAAAAACTGAACGTCTACCAAACTCATGAAAAAAGTACCTCACTTCGTTGTTATGCTAACGAGCATGTCTCAACTTTAAAGTCAATTGTTAACGCGCAAATGCTACCTTGTTCTTTTGCGCTGTCTCTTATAATCTGCGTGTCAGCGAGAATTATTATCAGGATACAGAGCACATGAGCAGCACCTACGGCACAATCGATTCTTCTTTCCTTGACGCCCTGATCGCGCTGACGGCAGAGGATCGTGTTTCGACCTCGGCTGCGCTGTGTGAGCAACATGGAACAGATGAGTCATACCATACGGCAAAGGCGCCGGATGTGGTGGTGTTCACACTTTCTACAAAAGAAGTTTCTAATATCGTTAAATTATGCGCCAAACATAAGGTGCCCGTGATTCCTTATGGGACAGGCACGTCGTTGGAAGGTCATGTTGCGGCCTTACATGGCGGGGTCTGTATCGATTTGTCCCTGATGACAGAGATTGTGGAAGTGCGCCCCGAAGATCTGGACGTGACCGTTCAGGCCGGTGTGACCCGCAAGACATTGAACGAATATCTGCGTGATACAGGTTTGTTTTTCCCCATCGATCCGGGCGCAGATGCGTCTTTGGGCGGTATGACGTCAACGCGCGCATCCGGCACCAATGCGGTGCGTTACGGCACCATGCGTGAAAACGTTTTGTCTTTGACAGTGGTGACACCGACCGGGGAGGTTGTCAAAACCGCTTCGCGTGCGAAAAAATCCGCGGCAGGCTATGACCTGACTCACCTTTATATCGGGGCGGAAGGCACGCTGGGCATTGTCACGGAAGTTACCCTGCGCCTGTACGGGATCCCGGAAAGTATCAGCGCGGCGATTTGTCCTTTCCCGTCTTTGGAAGCGGCGGTCAATACGGTGATCATGACCATTCAATGCGGTATTCCGATTGCGCGGATTGAATTGCTGGATGAAAACCAGATGGATGCGGTTAATAAATATTCCAAACTGAACTACGAAGTCGCCCCGACCCTGTTCTTTGAATTTCATGGCTCCCCGCAAGGGTTGAAGGAGCAGGTGGAAATTGTGAAAGGATTCGCGGAAGAATTTGGCGGCACCCACTTCCAATGGGCGGATAAACAGGAAGATCGCGACCGTCTATGGTCCGCGCGTCACAATGCGTATTATGCCGCCCTTGCCATGCGCCCGGGGTGCAAAGGGGTGTCATCCGATGCCTGTGTGCCGATCTCGCGTCTGGCAGAAGCGATCCTGGAAACCAAAGCGGATATGGAGAAAAGCGACCTGTATGGCACGATTGTGGGGCATGTGGGGGATGGCAACTTCCATGCCCTGTTTGTGTTTGATCCGGACAATGAAGATCAGTTGAATGAAGCCAAACGTCTGAATGCCCGCATTGTTGAGCGCGCCATCGCCATGGAAGGCACCTGCACGGGGGAACATGGCATTGGACACGGCAAGATGAAATATCTGGAAAGCGAGTTTGGGGAAGAGGGGCTTGCGATCATGCGCACGCTTAAAAAAGCGCTTGATCCAGATAACATCATGAACCCGGGTAAAATCGTGAGCCTGTAAGGATAAAGAGAAAAGCAGTGTCACCGGCACTGCTTTTTTGGTTCTATCTAGTTGATCGGACTGTCTTCATGCAGGACGATTTCATCGCTATCTTTGTGATGGTCTTTATAGCCGGCAATGAAGGCTTGCGTGATCTCGCGCGTTTCGCGGAGCAGCGGCTCGTTGATGGCGGAGATGATTTTGAAGTCGCTGCTATGGGCGGGTTCGCCTTCAATCACGGCCAAAAGTTTGCGCCTCACGATCTGCCACTGATTTTGCACACGGTTGAGTTTTGTGCTTAAGGTCTCGTTGGCGGGGGCCATGACATTGCGTTCAAGGTCGCCTTCCAGCAAGGCTTTGATATCCCGATCAAACATGTAGACGTCTTGGCGCAGTTTAATTCCGTTCAGGTTTTCATCCAGACCGTAGGACAGATAGCAATAGGCTTTGGTCGCTTTTTGCAAGGCGACACCCAGACGCATGGTGGCGTGCAGGGTGGACAGGAAGGGCTTTTCTTCTGTTTCTGTTGCAAGGATACTGTCTGCGACTTTCATGTTTTGGTCGAGTAACTGACTGTTTAAACGGCCTGTCATATCGATATCCAGCCCCGGTGTATCCGGTGTATCCAGCGTGAGTAATCCGGCAAACTGGTTCAGTCGCCATATGGGGCTGATGGCTTTCAGCTCGGCTGTGTCCTCTTGTGTGGTGAGGGCATTCTGGTGGTTGATCTCATATTGCTCAAGGCTGTTTTTTAATTGTCGCAGGTTGTCATCTTTATCATTGAAGGTCGCGACAAAGCAGGATGACTTGGCGATTTGCTGACTCAAGGTTGCCTGCTGCATGGCGGTGTAGAGGCGTTCTTGTGCGCTGGCAGCCACGTGCGTTGTGCTGACGCCAAAACTCAGCAGGCAGGCGGCGATGAAAAGAGGACGTTTCAAGGTGGACATTGTTTTTATATTTACTCCATCAGGATCGCACAATCATATGTCTTTTATGAATGAGTTCAATCCCTATTGTTCGCGCTGTAGTATAATACGACCCACCCAAAAGAATAAGAATACCATGAGGATAGGAAGGGCGATTGTTTCAAACGCAAAAATGGTAATCAGGGTAATAATCCGTTCCGGTATGTTGCTGAGGAGAGCGAGGATTTTGTCTGTATTGGCTAGTCCCTTCACCGTGTCCCAGTCCGGTACGGGCAGACTGGCTCCCGATTGATCCGGTGTGTTGGAGAAGACCGACGCCCCTTTTGGCGTGGTGGTAATCGGTGGCAGGGGTTGGGTGTTTTTAGGTGTGACCCCCATAGCCTGATTGGTCTGGGCGCGCACGGTTTCGACTTGTGCAATGGCCTGATGGTAATCCTGCTTAAGATAGTTTTCAGAGATCATATGCCCGCCAAGGGCAAGGGTGGGGATCAATAACCGTGTCCCGATGACACTGACCAGCAGGATCAGTCCGATCCGGCGCAGGCGCGGGCCTTGTTTCCCAACCCACGGGGCGAGTAAAAGCGGCAGCAAAGCGAGGGGAAGAAGATAGGTCCAGGAGATATCCTCCAGCACCGCGATCAAAATTTCCTGTACCCCCACACTGGCCAGGGCAATGAGCACAAGATCGGAGAATTGTTCAATCATATCATTGATGGGTTCGAGCACCTGACCGGGCTGGATACTGACCACACCAATACCTGTGTCAACCGATTCGAGAAGGGAGATGGTCGCATTAAGGGTCCGGGCAACCGCATAGGCATAAGCAGCCCGTTCGCGCACATCCGCCAGATAACCAGCGGCTTCCTGTTCAAAAGCGGGCAGGGGGCTTAAGCGATACAGCGTATCAAACAGCCCTGAAAAGCAGATCAGGATCAGGGCGAGGAGGATCAGGCTATTGCGTAGGCGCAAAGACATAATAAACGTCCGGTTAGTGTCATGACGGGGGATTGTCCCATCCACACTAACCGGTGTCTATCATCTTTATGGGTTAGGCGAAGGCGTCTTCCCATGATCCTTGGGTCGCGGCTTTGGAATATTCAGTCGCGCGGTTTTCAAAGAAGTTGGCATGTTCCACCGCATTCAGCATCGCATCTAGCCACGGCAGCGGGTTCTTTTCGATGTTATACTGTGGCTCCATCCCCAATTGTTCGAGACGGCGATCCCCGATGTAACGGATGTAGAGTTTGACATCTTCCGGGCTCATGCCTTCGATGGCGCCCATTTCAAAGCACAGGTCGATAAACGCATCTTCGTGATGGATGATGGTGGCGCAAGCCTCATACAGGCGCTTGTGCAGTTCTTCCACATCAATTTCCGGGTTTTCCGACAGGAAGGTGCGGTACAGTTTGACGATGGAGTTACAGTGCAGGGTTTCGTCGCGCACAGACCATGTGACGATCTGGCCCATGCCCTTCATCTTATTCAGACGCGGGAAGTTGAGCAAAATTGCGAAGCTGGCAAACAGTTGCAGCCCTTCTGTGAAGGCCCCAAACACCGCCAAGGTGGTTGCGATGTCGATCTTTGTTTCCACACCGAACTGCTGCATGTAGTCGTATTTGTCTTTCATTTCCTTATATTTAAGGAAGGCCGCATATTCAGCTTCCGGGATACCGATGGTATCAAGAAGGTGAGAATAGGCCGCAATATGGATGGTTTCCATATTAGAGAAAGCCGCCAGCATCATCTGCACTTCGGTCGGTTGGAAGACACGGGTGTAGTGACGCATGTAGCAGTTGTTGACTTCGATATCACTTTGGGTGAAGAAGCGGAAAATCTGTGTCAGCAGGTGACGTTCGGATTCTGTCAGGTTTTTGTGCCAGTCTTTGACGTCATCCGCCAGCGGCACTTCTTCCGGTAACCAGTGCACTTGTTGCTGGGTCAACCAGGCTTCGTAGCACCAGGGATAGCTGAAAGGTTTATAGACGGGGCTTGCGTCCAAAAGTGACATTGTACTTAGTTCCGTTTGTTTTCGCGCACTCGGCGGGAGACTCGTTAAAATGGTGCGCACCCGGTTTAACAGGTGCGCACTTTTATCTTACTGACAGGCCAGACATTCTTCGTATTTGTCGGCGTCATTGGTGTTCATTGGCAGACGCGGATTGTCTGGCGTTGCCACTTTTTCCAGCAGTTGCTTCAGGCTATCCGGGACATGGTCCTTGGTGGCGACCACTTCGGCGCGCTGGATGGATTTGGAGCGACAGTAATAAAGGCTCTTAAGTCCGCGCTTCCACGCTTGGAAGTGGAGCTGATGCAAATCGCGTTTGTGTACGTTTGCGGGCAGGAACAGGTTGACCGATTGCGCCTGATCGATAAACGGTGCGCGATCTGCTGCCAAATCCACAACCCAGATCTGATCCAGTTCAAACGAGGTTTTGAAGATGTCTTTTTCATCCTGAGACAAGAAATCCAGATGCTGGACGGAGCCTTCATGAACGGTGATAGAGGTCCATGTGTCTTCGTCGTTTCTGCCATGGTCTTCCAGTACAGCCGCCAGATACGGGTTGCGCACGTTGAAGGAACCGGACAGGGTTTTGTGCATGTAGCTGTTGGCTGCAATCGGCTCGATCCCCGGGGAAGAACCGCCGCAGATGATGGAGATGGAAGCTGTCGGTGCAATGGCTGTCTTGCAGGAGAAACGGGCTTTGATGCCGTATTCTTCCGCATCCGGGCAGGAGCCACGCTCGTCCGCCAAAAGTTCGGACGCTTCGTCGGCTTTCTTTTGGATGTGAGCGAAGATGTTGCGGTTCCAAGCTTTTGCAAGCGCAGATTCAAACGGGACGCGGTTTTTCTGCAACAGGGAATGGAAGCCCATAACCCCCAGACCAACGCTACGTTCGCGCATGGCGGAATATTTGGCGCGTGCCATTTCGTCCGGTGCTTTGGCGATAAAGTCGTCCAAAACGTTATCCAAGAAACGCAGGATATCTTCAATAAAGCGTGGGTTGTCTTTCCACGCTTCGTAGTTGGCAAGGTTAAGGGAAGACAGACAGCAAACGGCGGTACGCTCTTTCCCGTGATGGTCGATCCCTGTCGGCAGGGTGATCTCGGCACAGAGGTTGGAGGTCTTGACCGTCAGGCCCGCCAGCTTGTGATGTTCCGGCAGGGCTGTGTTGACGTGGTCAGAATAGATAATGTAAGGCTCACCCGTTTCGATACGGGCTGTGAGGATGCGAATCCACAGGGCGCGGGCTTTTACCGTGCGCATCACCGTACCGTCATGCGGAGACAGCAGTTTCCAGTCCTCGTCACTTTCAACGGCGCGCATAAATTTGTCAGACAGCAGCACCCCATGGTGCAGGTTTGGTGTCTTACGGTTGGGATCCCCCCCTGTCGGGCGGCGCAGTTCGATAAATTCTTCCAGTTCCGGGTGGTGGTCCGGCAGATAGACAGCCGCAGACCCGCGACGCAAGGACCCTTGAGAAATCGCCAGTGTCATGGAATCCATCACGCGGATGAAGGGCACAACGCCGGATGTTTTACCCACACGACCGACTTGTTCCCCGATGGAACGCAGGTTGCCCCAGTAAGACCCGATACCGCCGCCTTTTGCAGCCAGCCAGACGTTTTCCGTCCACAGACCGACGATCCCGTCCAGACTGTCGTTTGCTTCGTTGAGGAAGCAGGAAATCGGCAAGCCACGTGTGGTGCCGCCGTTGGATAGAACGGGCGTTGAGGGCATAAACCAAAGGCGGCTCATGTAATCATAAATGCGCTGGGCATGGGCATCGTTATCACCATAGGCAGAAGCCACACGACCAAACAGGTCCTGATAGCTTTCTTCCGGCATGAGGTAACGATCTGCCAACACAGATTTGCCGAAGTCGGTCAGATGACTGTCGCGCGCATGATCCACATGGACCTGACAGCCCCCTTGTACCTGAACAACATCAAGCATACTCGATTCCACTGTATTCGCCTCCGATTAGCGGTTCAAAAATAAAGATACGATACAGCCACTGCCTGACAGATGGTCTGGCATCCGGTTGTTCGTATCCCGTGTGTCAAAGGCGGGACATCCACCCATCCCGTTTTGATGTGTAAGCCTTTCACAAACAGACCAGATTCGCGTATCGACCGCCCACCCATATATATGGAGAAGACGGTCGCAATAACAAGCATAGTTTCCTAGTACTTGAGTATAGGTCAGCCTTGTAAAACCAGCAGATTTAAAGGGGTTGACCGTGTTTTGCGTGGCCTGATGCGCAATGCATCGCACCCCTAGATATTGTGTATTGAGGGGGTGCCTGTCAACAAATTATAGTGTGTTGAGGCAAAATTTTAAGCTTAAAAAAATTACGTATCTGAAACAGTGCGCATTTTTCCTAGCGCTTTTCTTCTATACCACTTTAGGGTAGGTGGCTCATCGCGCGCTGGACCCCGATGGTGATGGTGTCCAAGATCTCTTCACCCAGAAAAACGCCGTCTGATTCCTGACGGGCCTTTAGGCTGGCGACTTCGCTGAGAATGCCTAAAATTTCTTTCAGAATCTTGAGTTCAGATCCGATTGCCTTCTCCGCGCGGCGTTTTAACAGATTCTCAGATGCCTGCAACCGTTTTCCGACTTTGGAGGCATGAATTGTGTGATGAACATGAAAGTAGTCGCTTATAGCGCGTTTGACAGTGTCCTTATCCGCCTGATCGGCGAGGGTGCGCAAGATAAGTTTGGCATGTTCCATGGGGCGGCGGCGCAGTTCGTCCATGGTCAAGGGAAGACGTTCGACAACAAAGTTTTGCGACATGCAGGCCGCTTGCAGCATGTTGATATCGAACGCGTTTTTACGCTGGAGCAGGGTGAGGATGACAAGGTCGAAAAAGATGTTGTCATAAAACTTATAAAGCCGTGACAGGTTGGCGATAACGGGGCCGACGTCCGGTTCTTCCTGTTGATCAACAATCTGGACGATACAGTCATATTCTGTCTGAAATTGCTTTTCACTCAGTTGGATAACATAAGACAGAACGCTGAAGCTAAAGTGCTGCGACAGGTTGAAGACGCCTTTCGCTTCCAATGCCAGCCATTCTTTATGTATACGCAGCGCAAGGCTGTTGGGGGTTTTGGTCGTGGTGAGAGGAGGCGTCTTTTGGGTGTTTTTGTCTTTGAAGGAAAACACTTTTTTTAAGCTGGAGCCAATGCCGCTTTTTTCTTCTTTTTTCCCGCCGGTGATCAGGCGCTTTTCTTGCGGTAGGCTGGTTCCTTTGATGTCGGCTTTGGCAATTTCGCCAGACCAGTCATCAAAGGCAAGCGCTATAATTCCGTCGATGTCACGGTGGTAGGTCTCGCGATAGAGGGTAAGGATATCGTCGTCAGACTCATCCGGTGTGGTGTGGATGTATATTCGCCGCGACAGCAGGTCACGCTTTTCGTGCAGGAGGGCGTCAAGAGCATCGTGCAGGATGGGGGGGAAGTCCGGGGAAAGCAAAAAGAACACCGGGACACCGTCACAGTTGATTCCACTGAGGGTCACTGCCTTTTGATTGATTACCTTGACATGATCTCCGCGCAAAAAGGCCAGACGAGCTGACAGGCGTTTAAAGGCATAGTCCCGTAAAATCGCTTCTTCGCGCAGATAGGGGAAATCGGTGGATTGAGAAGGTGCGACTTGTGGTGCGGGGGCTGCTGGTGGCGGGCCGGGGGATGGCAGTGGGGCGGGAGTTGGCGCGGCTTTTGGCCCCGACTGGGTGCCCTCAAGGCGTTTGATGGTATTGCCAAGGGCGCTCTGTAATTCGAGGGCGCGCTTCTTGGCGAAGGCTGTAAATTCCTGATCCTTAAACGCGAGGCATTGTTCCAAAAAGGCGAGTGCCGTTTGCACGCGAACAAGCAAAGGGGCGGGGAGTTCGCCCTTTGTATGGTTGGTTAACTCGGACACGACAAGGGTTACAGCGCTATCGATTGTATGGATGAGCGTGTCTTTGTCTGTCCCCGTAGGGAGGTTGACCAAGTCAGCAAAGGCTGGATTACTGTCTGGTGCCGTCCCGGTCGGGTTATTCTTGGGCGGCGTAGCTTGCATTATGTGGTCCTGCATACGTTGCCGGTTTTGTATTGGCGGTTGAATTTTCTGTTTTTAACGAATTAAGTTTACTTTATGGGCATTTATCAACCTAGGATCAAGAGGTACCTATTATTTAGTTAGAGAAAATCAACATTCAATTTAAAAGAGTTTAGTATTTTGCTGTTTTTTTCTCAGTTAAATGATACTCAGGGGATTGGGGCTTGAAGATTAGTACTGCAAAGCTATTTCAGTTATTGTGCATATGTTAAGCGGGTGTAGAAAACGTGAAGAAAATCCTTATCGGACTGGGTGTTTTTGTCGTTGTGGTTGTTACCGCGATTTTGGTGGTGCCCGGATTTATTGACTGGTCAGGGTATCGTGCGGAGATCGCGCAAAAAGTGAAGGCTGTCACCGGGCGTGATCTGGTTGTAGGCGGTGATATTGCCTTTAGCGTCTTACCCAGCCCGAAGTTGACTTTGGATGACATCCGTTTTGCCAATGCTGAAGGTGCCTCGTCTCAAGATATGGTGGAGATTCGCCAGCTTGATGTGCGGGTTGCATTGCTGCCGTTGTTGGCCGGGAATTTGCACGTTAACTCCATTCACATGATCGATCCGACGATTCGTCTTGAAATGTTGCCAAACGGAAAAGGTAACTGGGACGTCAGCCTGCCAGACGATAATGGCGAAACTCTCTCGGTCCCGCAACAGCGGACCGATCCTGCCTTTAGCGTTGGCCAATCTAACGACAATCCTGATCTGCCGATCCAGATTGATGACTTTATCATCGAAAATGGTCGTTTGATCTACAGTGATCCTGCCCAAGATGTGTATGAAGAAGTGTCCGAGCTGAACAGCAGGTTTGCCCTTGCAGGATTAAAAGGCCCTTATGAAGCGGCCGGTACGATGAAACTGCGCGGTATCCCTGTCGGCTTTGAAACGACGGTCGGGCAGATTGTACATGGACGTACGGCAAGCTTCGCCACCCAGATCAAATTTGCCCACGGTCAAACGGCGGGCTTTATCTCCGGGACAGTGGTTAATCTGGCGGACGGGCCGAAGATTAAGACCAAATTGGATGTGACTGGGGAAAGTCTGGCGGGGTTTGTCAGCGCTTTTGCTAAAACCGACACATTGCCCGGTGGCTTGGATCGACCGTTTAAAATCAGCGGTGATATCGCAGCGGGTAAAAACGGTATCTTGTTTGAAGGTGACGGGCTGGACCTGAACCTTGGGGAAGATCATGGACGCCTGAAGCTTGATGCCTCTTTGGGGGATGTAAATACGCTCAAGACCTCCCTGTCCTTTAAAAAGATCGATGGGGATATCTGGCTGACCAAAGCCCCTTATAAAGTAACAGAACCTGCCCCGTTGCCGCTGTTGATCACACCGACAAAACGGGCGAAGGCAACGCAGGCCAATCGTGTTTCGGCTTCCATCGGGCAGGGGCCTGCTGAAACAGGGGCTGCAAGTGCGGCATCTGTTGAGGGGAAGGCGGTACACATCCCGACGAACCTTGAAGCCACGATCAACCTGAATGTGGATGCGGTCCTGTTGAAAGGCGATTCCATTCGACAGGTGCAGGGCGCGATTTCTGTTTCTCAAGGGGAAGTGGCGCTGGAACAGCTTTCCGCTTTGTTACCGGGGGCGGGGGAATTGACCCTTGTCGGTGTCGCTGGTGAACGCAAAGGCACAGTCCAGTTTGACGGGTCAATGGAACTGAATATTACACATCTGCGCGGCCTGCTGCGGTGGGCCGAGGTGGAGACCAATGGGTTGCCCGCAGATCGTTTACAGCAGATCAGTCTGCAAACAAATTTAAGCGCCACGCCGGACGCTTTGGCCATTCAGGGCCTGAGCGCCAAGATGGATGGCACAACCTTGAAAGGCGCTGCCAATATTGCCCTGCAGTCTCGCCCGTCCTTCGGGGCAAGCATCACTGTGGATCGCCTGAATTTGGATGCGTACCTTCCCGATGAACAGGCACCAGCCCAACAAGGGGCGGGAAGTGCGACGGGCGCAATCTCTTCGACGCCTCAGGCCGCCACTAAAACTGGCGCCGCCTTTGATCCGGTTGCTGCGCTTAAGGTGCTGGATGCGTTTGATGCCAATCTGGATGTGCGTCTGGGGGAGTTAACCTATCAAAAGCGCACGATCAAAAATGCCGCGGTTGAAGCCACGGTCTATAATGGCGGACTGAATATCAAGAAAGCCAGTGTGGGCGATTTTGCAGGCGTGACCTTGGGTGTCAGTGGCAAGCTTGTCCGCACGGATAAGGGCGTACAGGCCGATAACCTGCATTTTAAAGCGTCAGGCAAAGACCTGTCCGGTGCGGCAAAAATCGCGGGCTTGTCGGATGCGTTGGATTGGCAGAAGGTCGGCGCGGTGGCTTTATCTGCGACGCTGAACAACAATGTGCTCGCCCCGCAAGTGGATGTTAGTCTGGATGCGTTGGGGGGCAGTGTTGTCCTGTCCGGTCAAGCGGATATTTTACCGTTGCCGAAGCTGGATGCCACAGTCAGTGCGCAGTTTGCCAGTTTGTCGCGCCTGACGGAGGGTCTGGGGTTGAGCTATCGCCCGACCGGTCCCGTAGGGCGGTTGGATGTTAATACGGACCTGATCTATACCCTGAATCAGGTGAATTTGAAAAATTTAACCGGCGTGATTGGTAAGACGGATCTGGGCGGGGAAGTGCTTTATAAAATGGGGGCGCGTCCTTATGCAGATGTTGCCCTGAACGTGGGTGATCTGATCCTTGATCCCTTGATGCCGGCAGAAGGTGGGCCGCAACAAAAGGCAACCAATGGTGCGGGCAGCGGTGCCAGCACGGGCGCGGGGTCAACCACGAAAAAGACGTCAGGGAAATGGTCGCGTGAACCGATTGATCTGACCGCCTTAAAGTCTATGGATGCGAAAATCCGTGTGCAGGCGAAATCTGTTCGCAAGGATCAGATGGTTGCCAGCAATGTGGTGTTGGCAGCGGATTTAAAAGATGGCGTGTTGGACCTGTCCAAAGCGACGGCTGATCTTTTTGGCGGCAAGATCAATGCCACGTCTAAAGTGAGTGTGGGTGATCAGGCGCAGATTAATTTTGATCTGACCGGCACGGGCTTAAAACTGTCACAGGCCCTGCGTCAATCGGGCAGTGGGACCAAAGCAGATGGCGGTGTGAGCCTCAGCGCAAAACTGGCGACCCAAGGCCGGAGTGAATGGGATTTTGTGTCGGGCTTGAACGGAAATGCAGCGCTTGATCTGACGCGTGTGTCCGTCGATTCCGGGGGGAAAGGTTCTCCCCTTCAAATCCTTAGCCTGTTGGCAGCTCTGTCGGGGAGCAATGCCAAGACGGGTCTGGCCGATGTGACGGTAAAGTCGGATATGGTTAATGGGGTTGCGACCCTGACGACCGCGCAATTAACCTCCACCATCGCCAATGGCGGCGCAAGCGGGACGGTTAATTTGCCTGACTGGATGGTTGATGTTTCAGGTAAGCTTAATCTGCAACAAAATGCCTTGGTGGGGTTGTTGGCCCAAAAAGCCAAGATGAAACAGGAATATCCGTTCTCTATTCGCGGTGCCATGGACGCACCGGATGTAAAACTGGATACGGGCGGTCTTTCCAGCGGCGGTGGTCTGGTGATCCCGCTGCCTGATAAGTTGGAAAAGAAAGGCGTGGGCAATGTGCTGCGTGGTTTGTTAGGGGCAGGTGGCATTAAAACTGAAGCCCCAACGGCGGCTCCGGCCCCCGCGCCGACAGAAGCGCCCGCCGTGTCCGGTGATGGCACTGTCGCGCCACCGCCACCACCGCCGGGTGGCTCATCATCACAACCTGCGCCGTCTGCTGAAGAGCAGTTGATCCGTGGGATCGGTGATTTATTGAGAAAGAAATAAAAGGGTAAAAGTGTGCGCCGTTTTAGAAGCGGCGCATATTTTCCAGAATAAAGACACGGATCGCACTGGACAGGTTGCCGGTGCGTTCTTTATCGATCTCGGTGATGAGCGCGTTCATGGAGATACCGCGGTCTTCCGCCAAGTCTTTCAGCGCATCCCAAAAGGCATTTTCCAGAGAAACACTCGTGCCGTGACCTGCGATGGTCACAGATCGTTTTCGAAGTGAAAGTTTTTCCGTCATTAGTGGTGCGCTCATTCCGCGTTGTTCCCAATAGATATTAACGGCTTCTGCACTCTGTGTCAGCATATCCTGAGGTATCCCTGTTTCCTGTTTCGTCAATGGTGACGGACGTTTTCTTTTTTCTTAACCCCATACTTAGGTCTTTCCTTGGTCGGGAACAAACGATAAGATTTCACCAAGTAGATGAAAATGATTCATGTGATTAAATGGTAAGACCTCTTCCTCCCCTCGCTCAGTTGCGCTCATTTGAAGCCGCAGCCCGGTTTCTTAGCTTTAAAAAAGCCGCAGAAGATCTAAATGTTAGCCCCTCTGCGGTGTCCCATGCGGTGCAAGCGCTGGAAAGCTACATGGGCGTGAAATTGTTTCATCGACTGAATCATTCTAAACGAGGCGAGAAGGCGTTGGTTTTAACCGATGCCGGCAAAAGTCTCTCGCCCTGTCTGTCGCGTTCTTTTGATGATATTGCTGATGTGGTGACATCCGTGATGGCGCAAGGGGCGGGGGATATCTTGACGGTGGCGACTGCGCCGATTTTTGCAAAATCCTGGTTGATGCCGCGCCTGCATCGGTTTGTCGCAAGCCACCCTGATGTGAATATTCGGGTCAATTCAACACTTAACCCGTCCAACAGTGTGTATGACAGGTTTGATGTGGGGTTGATGTACGGTCGTGGCAACTGGCCGGATCAGACAGCCCTTAAACTGTTTAGCGAAACCATGGTGCCTGTCTGTTCACCACATTTATTAGAGACGGGACCCGTGTTAAAGGCGCCTGATGATTTGATCCACCACACCTTGATCCATAGTGAGGCGCGTTTGACCACGTGGCCCATGTGGTTGGAAAATGCGGGGGTGCGCGGGATCAATCCGGCAAAGGGGCTGCATTTTAACCGGGCAACCCTTGCCATTGATGCGGCGATGAACTCCCTTGGGGTGGCCTTGGAAGGCAAGACCGCGATTAAGGATGAGCTGCGTGATGGCACACTGGTTATCCCGTTTGAAGGGCCGAATATGCCGGATCAAAGCGATGGATATTACCTGACCCACCCGATCGGACGGGGCGAAATCCCGAAGGTGGCGATTTTTCGTGAATGGGTCTTGCAGGAAGCAGCCATGCAAAATGATTAAGGCTGTGTCTGAAAAGCTTCATTTGGAATTAACACATAATCATATATGATTGCTGTTGGTGTTCATTGAGGGGGTCTCATGACCTATTTACGTAAGCGTAGCGCGCAAGCGGCGGCGCAGGACGATAGCAGTTCTGTGTCTGTGCCGGATTATTTGCAAAAAACATATACTTGGGCCTATTTAAATCCCAAAACCGTCCCGTTTTTAAGTTCCGCGCCCGTGGTGGCTGCGATTCTATGGGGCAATGCCACCCGTCTGATCCGCATGACGGTGGCGGAGATTGAAGAAGGCCAGCGTGTGCTGCAATCAGCCGCTGTCTATGGTCGCTTTTCCACCGATCTTGCAAAAGCCGTGGGGCGATCCGGTCATCTGGACGTGATGGACGTCGCCCCCATTCAGGTCGAAACGGCACGTAAACGGGTTGAAGGCTTCCCGCAGGCCAACGTGAAACTGGGCGATGCCTCTATCGCGCAGACCAACACGCCTTATGACACGGTTGTGTGCTTCTTTTTGCTGCATGAAGTACCGGAAGATATGAAGGAAAAGATCGTTAATGCCATGCTCGCGTCGGTGAAACCGGGCGGAAAGATCGTTTTTGTGGATTATCATAAACCGGGTAAGTTCCACCCCTTAAAACCGATCATGAGTAAAGTGTTTGATTGGCTGGAACCGTTCGCAAAAGGCTTATGGCATAAAGAAATTCAGGATTATGCCCATGACGCTGAGGCGTGGAACTGGACGAAAGAAACCATCTTCGGCGGGCTTTATCAAAAAGTGGTGGTCACGCGCTTAGGATAGGATGAGATGTTCCCACAACATCAATCCGGCGAATAAGAGCAGAAAAGCCCCTGTGGAATAATTGACGACTTTTTGCACGCGCGGACGCGACAGCCATCCGCGCACCGCATCTGCTGCCCATGCTAATGGCGCTTGCCAGATCACATTGATCACCACCAGCAGCGCCGACAAAATGATGAGCTGCCCCGTCACACTGCCACGCGCAGGATCGACAAAGTTGGGGAGAAGGGCCAGAAACAGGATAATGACTTTGGGGTTTAACAGATTGCATAGGGTGGCATCGCGCATGGCCTTTTGGGCGCTGATGGCCGGTCCGGTGCTGTCAAACTTAAGCGTGGTCCCGCGAAAGCCCTGTATGCCAATCCACGCCAGATAAGCCGCCCCCAAGACCGCGACTGTTTTAAACAGAACAGGGCTGGACGCGACGATCAGGGAAATACCAAAGATGGCTAATAAGGTATGTCCAACCAACCCGATTTGCACCCCGAGCACGGTTGCAAACCCCACGCGCCGCCCGGAATTGAGGGCGTAGCGCAGGATCAGGACCGTATCTGGCCCCGGTGACAACACAATCGCGCCGGCGGTCAGGGTAAAGGCAATCAGGGTGGCAAGATCAATCATTATGAAGCAGCTTTGGCTTTCAGCCAGTCGGCGAGGGCTTCAATCGCTTCGTCCTGATTTTGGCGCATGGTGCGACCGGATAGGTTACGCGGCTTCAGGTCATGGTCCCCATCATCGGCCCAATGGAAGTCGATGGTATCGGGCAGGCCATATTCCACAACTTCATCCCACCAGCCCATGGCATCGCGCGCGCCCTGACAAATCAGGGTCGGGGTTTTTAGTGTCATCAAATGTTCGGTGCGCAGATATTCTGGTTCCGACTTACCAAGGGGATGGAAGGGGTAGCCGGTGACGCAGACGCCGCGCAAGGGTGTTTCTTCGGCTTCCAGTTCGGCTGCAATCATGGTCGCCATACGGCCGCCCAAGGATTTGCCGCCAATAAACAGATTTTCCGGTCCGCCCAAATCGGCAATGATCTCGCGCCAGGCGTTGAGCAGTTTGGGCGTGCGATCCGGCGGGCGTTTTTTGCCGGTTTCGCGGCGTTTTTGCATGTAGGGAAATTCAAACCGCACGACTTTAATGCCGCGTTCGCCCAGACCAACGGCGACGCGTTCCATGAAGGCACTATCCATATGGGCGCCGGCGCCGTGGGCGAAGGCGAGGGTAATGTCAGAATTTTCGGGTCCATTGATGAGATAGTTCATGGTTTTTTCCTCATGTATTTGCTATTGAGTATATGAACGTAATTTTTCAGGGACGCAAGTGATGCTGAACGCAATTGATGCCATTCGTATTTTTTCCGATGATTTCCAGACAACAAAGGACTTTTTTGTTGATGCTTTGGGCTTTGTGATCGGGTTTGAAGGGGAAGGCGTGGTTGTTTATGACCTGCCGGGCACAAAATTGATCCTTGAAGAGGTGGATTTGAGCGAACCGGAAGCCGCGGGCATGGTCGGGCGCTTTACCGGTGTGTCTTTTGCTGTGGAAGATATCAAAGCAACCTACAAAGACTTGAAAGCCAAAGGCGTTGACTTTGAAGGCAAGCCGGAGATGGAAGAATGGGGCGGCGCGCTGGCTCATTTCCGTGATCCGGCCAACAATGTTTTCACCTTGATTCAATACCCGAACCAAAATTAACACAAGGTCCGAAAGCAGCCAGTCTGCCCGGTTTATCAAGGTTAGGTTTACACACAAATTTTGAAGGAGTGTGTGATGCAGATGCGATGGACCGACTGGACCTTGTTGATTATCCTGTCCCTGATTTGGGGCGGGTCTTTCTATTATGCAGAAATCGCGCTGCAGGAAGTCAGTGCCTTTGTCGTTGTGTGGGGCCGTGTGTTAGGCGCGGCCCTTTTGCTTTGGCTGATTTTGTGCGTGCGCCGTATTCCCGTACCAAACAGCCTGTCTCTCTGGGTGGCCTTTTTCGTTATGGGGGTGTTAAATAACGCCATTCCCTTTAGCTTGATCGTCTGGGGACAGACGGAGATTACGGGCTCCCTTGCGTCGATCTTCAATGCAACGACACCCCTGTTCACGATTATCCTCGCCCAATTTTTAACCACTGATGAAAAAATTACCTCTCGCAAGGTCATCGGCCTATTGCTTGGGTTTGTCGGTGTTGTGGTGATGGTGGGAACAGAGGCGCTAAGCGGTCTTTCCAACGCGATCCTTGCTCAGTTGGCCATTTTGATGGCGGCGGTTTCTTACGGCTGTGCAGCCATTTGGGGGCGACGCTTTAAAGGGATCAATCCGATGGTGACGGCAACTGGACAGGTGACCTGTTCGGCACTGGTGATGACGCCGGTTGCGCTGATTTTTGGCTTCCCCAATGGGTATTTTATGCCAAGCGTTGATGTCTGGGTCGCGTTGTTGATGCTGGCGTTTTTCTGCACGGTTGTGGCCTATATCTTGTATTTTCGGATCTTGGCAACGTCAGGCGCGACCAATTTGATGCTGGTGACATTTTTGGTCCCCATTAGCGCCATTGCTTTGGGTCACAGTTTGTTGGGGGAACGCTTAACTGTGGATCAGATGATCGGGATGGGGCTGATCCTGTTTGGTTTATTGATGATTGACGGGCGTTTGTTTCGCCGCGCGATAACGGCTTAATCCTTGCCGATGGGGGCAAACTGGGCGCGGGTCAGGGCCTGTAGGTCTGAGGGGGAAAGTTCGATCTCCAGCCCGCGTTTACCGGCACTGACAAAGATGGTGTCAAAAGCTTGTGCGGTGTCGTCAATCACGGTGGCGAGTTGCTTTTTTTGCCCCAAGGGACTGACGCCCCCCAGTACATAGCCTGTGATGGACTGCACTTTGCCCGCATCTGCCATAGCGACTTTTTTTACTTTGATCGCTTTGGCGACGGCCTTGAGGTCCAACATGCCGGACACCGGGACGATGCAGACGCACAGGCTGTTTTTATCGCTGGCAACGACCAGTGTTTTAAAAACGCGATTTGCCGGCAGCCCCATTTTCTCCGCCGCTTCTTCTCCATAAGATTGGGCGCTTGGGTCATGGTCATAGTGATGGACCTGAAAGCTGATTTTCTTTTTCTTCGCAAGATCAATGGCGGGGGTCATAAGCAGGCTCGTTCGTGTGGCGGGTTAAACGTCGAGGCATCCGGCGGGTTTATGGGCCTTGATGACATCGGCGATGGTTTTGATCGCGTTCATGTTTGTATAGGACGACCTAAACGCAAGCGCGATTGTACGCGATGGCGCTGGATCTTTAAAGTGGGCATAGCGCACAGAGTGTTGGCTGCGCTGGTGACAGGTGGTTTGCGCAGCGCAGAGGAAGTTTTCAAGGGCAGAATGAGGCATGACGGTGATGCCTGTCCCCACGGCGACCATATGGCGCAGGGTCTCAAGGGAGTTGCCTTCAATAAAACTGTGAACGCCTTTGCTGTTATCTTCAAAGGAATGGGGGAACTTGCAAATTTCCAACACTTGCTCGCGGAAGCAATGGCCTTTGCCTAACAACAAGAGCTTTTCATCTGCCAGTTCATCCCCCTTTAGATCATTGCGCCCTTCCCAGCGGTGGCCTTTGGGTAGCGCGCAGGCGAAAGGTTCTTTGTAAAGCGGGATGACGCTCATGCCTGGATGGTCAAAGGGCAGGGCAACGAGGGCGGCATCAATGCGTCCGTGTGCCAGAAACTCCAGCAGGGTCGAGGTATAATTTTCCTCAATCAACAGGGTGATTTTGGGTGCAGCCTCATAGATTGCCGACAGGATCAGCGGGAAGATGTAAGGCCCGACGGAATAAATGGCAGCAAGTCGGATGGTGCCGGAGAGTTCGCCATGGGTGCTGTCGGCGATTTCTCTGATATGGTCGATCTCTTCGAGGGCTTTTTGCGTCTGGGCGAGAATTTTTTTACCTTCTTCGGTGATTTTGATCTCGTTCTTGATGCGCTCAAAGATGTTGACGTTCAGTTCTTCTTCCAGGTTTTTGATGGCAACACTTAGGGACGGTTGAGTGACGTTGCAAAGTTCGGCGGCGCGGCTGAAGTTTTTTTCACGTGCGACCATGAGGGCGTATCTAAGCTGTGTCAGTTTCATTGCCAGTCTCCTGAAGGGCGGGAAGGAAGAGGGTAGTATATACGCAAGAAAGGGAGCCTGTGACCAGACCCCCTTTGTTCGATACTTGCGCGAAAAGCTGCTTATTGCATATCAATCGGCAACGGAGTCGCAGCGGTGGATTTCGGCAGGATCGGATAGGTGATCTGCGGCTGTTCCCCGGTGAGCGTTTTCAAGAAGGCGGTGATATCGTCGATTTCCTTCTCGTTGAGCGCTTCACCCAACTGGCTGGTGCCCATGATGGCGACGGCCTGTTTCAAATCCCAGACTTTGCCGGTGTGGAAGTAAGGGCCGGTCAGTTCGATGTTGCGCAACGGGGCAGCGCGGAAGACATAAGAATCGTCGGCTGTTTTTGTCACTTCAAAACGACCTTTGTCGTTTGCAGGCAGGATGTCTGCGCCCGGTTTTTCCATGACCCCAAACGGGTAGTAGCCCTCACCGCCGACGTTGACGCCCGCGTGGCAGGTGACGCAGCCTTTTTCGATAAACAGGTCAAGACCGACTTGTTCTTGGGGGGTAAGCGCCTTGCTGTCGCCGCCCAAAAACTTGTCGAACGGGGAATGTGGCGTGGTCAGGGTTGCTTCAAAGGCTTCAATCGCAATTGCCATATTGTCGAAGGTCACCGGATCGGCATCTTTCGGGAAGGCTTTTTTAAACTGATCTACATAACCCGGCATGCTTTTTAGGGTTGTGACCACACGTTCCGGTGTGTTGTTCATTTCCACACCCGCTTGCACGGGGCCTTTGGCCTGTGCTTTCAAATCTTCTGCACGACCATCCCAGAACTGGGCGATATTAAAGACGGCGTTGAAGGCGGTCGGGGCGTTGCGTGGCCCTTTGGCCCAGCCGTGACCGATGGATGTTTCAAGGTTGTCATCCCCGCCCATACCGACGTTGTGACAGGTGTTGCAACTGATCAGATGGCTGGCAGACAGGCGTGGATCAAAAAACAGGTCTTTCCCCAGCTCGATGCGTTCCGGTGTGATGTTATTGCCCTTAATCTCCGGGATCGAGGTCGGTACCTGTTTAAAATATTCATTTGCTTTTGTAACAAGTGCGTTGTCTGCGGCCAGTGCTTGTGTCCCCATACAAGCAACCAGACAGGCGGCGGTCATGCTTAATAACCGTTTCATGATACTCTCCATTGGTCGAAATCTATTCGTGCGAAGGCCCAAGTTCCTTCGATCCCACCCCCATTGACGGGATAGAAAAAGTATGGGGAAAGGGAGGGAGAAAAGGAAATATTATTAAACAATCCAGCCCATAGGCTAAAACTATAAACCTATAAGTTATAACAAGAATTTGTTTATAATGATCAGGATTGAAAAGCCTGTGGTTACAGGTACAATGCAAGGGTGTTGGTAGTCGTTATGCTGCTTTTTTGAGTTGAACCCTGCGCGGGTTACATTAGGTCCGAAGATGGCTCTGTTACTTTTTTATCTGCTCCTTGCGTTGGGGGTGTCCTTTATTTGTTCTGTCTGTGAGGCGGTGCTGTTGTCCGTTCGCCCGTCCTACATTGAGGCGTTGGGCAAAGACAGCAAGACAGGCAAAATCCTAAAAGGGCTGATCGGTAATCTGGACAGCCCGCTTGCGGCGATCCTGACCGCCAATACCTTTGCCCATACCATCGGGGCCGCAGGGGTGGGCGCAATGGCGGCAAAAATCTTCGGGGATGAATATCTTGGCATCGTGTCCGGTATCCTGACCCTGTTGATTTTAGTGTTGTCAGAGATCATCCCCAAGACCTTGGGCGCGGTATATTGGCGCCAGCTTGCCCCTGTGTTCGGGCGGCTGATCTATGGGTTGATGGTATTGTTTACGCCGTTTGTCTGGCTATCGGAAAAGCTCACGCGCTTGATTGCGCCCAGTGGCTCCAGTGCCTTTACTTTTAGCCGCGAAGAAGTCAACGCCATGCTGGATATCGGCGCGGATGAGGGGGTGCTGGATCGCACAGAACATACAATCGCCTGCAATCTGATGAAGCTGCATCAATTAAACGTGCGCGACATCATGACCCCGCGAACGGTGATGGTCAGTGCGCCAAAGGAGATGACGGTACAAGGCTTCTTTGACAAATATGCGCAATCGTCCTTTTCGCGGATCCCGATTTATGGGGCGGGACGTGATGAAATATCGGGTTATGTGTTGAAAACCGATCTGTTGATCGCGCAAGCCAAGGATGAGTTTGACCGTAAGCTCAGTGAGTTTACGCGTGATTTTGTGGTGATCCCGGAAAATCTCAATGCCCAAGGCTTGTATGAACGGATGATGCGCGAAAAAGTCCCGATCTGCCTTGTGGTGGATGAATATGGCAGTGTGCAGGGCTTGGTCTCCTTGGAAGATGTGGTGGAAACCCTGATAGGTCTGGAAATCACCGATGAAATGGACAAGGTGGAGGACATGCAGGTCTTGGCGCGGGAGCGTTGGCGCGACCGGATGCAGGCCATGGGGGTTGATCCGGACAGCTTTGGTTGAGGCCTAATCTCTTTGACAAGGCGGGCTAAATCCCCTAATCCAGAACCCGTTTCAATAACCTGTAAAAGTGAGCCCCCGCCATGAAAGCTTTTGAACGCATTTACGTTGCCCTTGATACGATGGATGTTGACTATGCAGTTGACCTTGCCCGCAAGCTAAAGGGGCTCGTTGGCGGGATGAAAGTGGGCAAAGAGTTTTTTACCGCAAACGGCCCTCAAGGTGTTGAAAATATTACAGAAGTCGGTATGCCAGTCTTTCTGGATCTGAAATTCCATGACATTCCCAACACGGTTGCCGGTGCTATTCGCGCCTCTGGCAAGACCGGTGCGCAGATTGTGAATGTTCACGCCCAAGGCGGGCTGGGCATGATGAAAGCAGCGGCTGAGGCGGGGAAAGAGGCACATATCCCGATGACCATTGCGGTGACGATCCTGACGGCGATGGATCAGGATGATCTGACCGCCATCGGGGTGAATGATCCAATTGAAGATCAGGTGGTGCGACTGGCAAAGTTGACACAGGATAGTGGCTTGCAAGGGGTGGTGTGTTCAGCCAAAGAAATTGCGCCGATCCGCAAGGCCTGTGGGCCGGACTTTAAATTGATTGTGCCGGGCATTCGTCCAGACTGGGCGGCAAAAGGCGATCAGAAACGGGTCATGACGCCCAGCGATGCGGTCAAGGCAGGGGCGGACATTCTGGTGATCGGGCGTCCGATTACCCAAGCGAATGATCCGGTGGAAGCTGCCCGGAAAATTGCAGCCGAGCTGGAAGGCCTCTAAGGATATGGAACCCAGCATTAACACAATGGTGTTTGATGCCCTGAGCTTTATGCGGGCGAATGCAAAGGTCTTTCGCAAATATCTGTTTTTGCCGATTGTCTTTTCCGTGGCTTCCCTGTTTTTGATCAAGGTGCCGGTGGCAGGCCTGTCGCTGGCGGCGGTTTCGAACTCCATCGCCATGGCCCTGATCGGGGTATCGGCCACGCGGTTTTATCTGTTGGGCAAGTCAGAAAAGGTGGCGGACGGGGCGAACCGTCCGTTTGCGCGATTCTTTTTTCTGACATTTGTGATGACCTTTATGGGTCATATGTCGGAAGTCTTTATGCTGTTGCCCGACAGTATAAAGGGCATGGCGGTCGTCTGGATGTTGTTTGGCCTGTGGTTAAACCTTAAAATCTGTCTGGCGTTCCCCGCCCTTGCCATGGACCATCCGGGGACTGTGATGGACAATGTCAAAAGCTCCTTTGATTGGACGCGCGGGCGGGCCATGACAATCATTTTTGCTTTTTTGATTTGCTATGGTCCGGTGATCTTTTTCACCTTCATGCTGATGCAGGTCCCTGATCTTGCGCCCGCGGAAGGGGACTTCTGGGGTGGGTTGCCGCAACTTGTCTTTTCCAACCTTCTGACTATCTTTTCTATGCTGTGGTCCTCCCTTGTTATGGCCCGCTTGTATAAAGAAGTTCAGACATCGACGTCTTAAGCCATTTAAGGACTGTGAGAAATGGAACTCCCGAAAACCGATGATAAGCTGCCGATCCTGCCGCTGGTCAATGGGGTCTATGCGATTTTAAAGCGCAATCCCATGGTCCTGTTTCGCGCTGGATTATTACCTTTTTTGCTGATGTTGGTCATCGGGTTGTGGAAGACACCGCCCGAGTGGGGGGAGGTGGGATTTCACCTCATGCGCTCGGTGGAGTGGGTGATGCTGTTGGGGTTATGGACCTTTTATGCGATCCAACTGCAACGCTTTATCCTTAAAGGGCCGCTAGACGGGGCGGTTAGCTTTTTACCAAAACTGAACATGCGTGAAGCCCGTTTTGCGCTGGCTTCCATCTTTGTCGGGGCGGGATATGCGGCTTTTGCCTTTTGGTATGAACAGCCGTTGTTTTTCCATCAACCGGATTTGGTTGTCATGGGCAGTATGACCGCGATTGAGGGTAAAGGCGAGCTGCTGTACGCCGCCTTGTTTGTGGGCTGGCTGACGCAAGTCTTTGCCTTTGTTTTACCCGCCATTGCGGTGGATAAGCCGGAACGCTTGATCCGCATTTTTGCGGTGTCCTATGAAGTTTTGCGTCGGGATTTCTCCCGCCTGTTTGCCGCCTCACTGATGGTGGTTTTGCCGGTGTGGTTGTTTATCACCTTGATCCGCTTGGTGTTACATATGCCTTATTTCACCCAGCTTGCGATGATTGATGAGGCCTCTGCCTTGGCGTGGAATTTGATTTTCTATACGCTGGAATGCCTGAAAGTCTTTGTCTGTGGCGGCTTGCTTGCCATGTTATGGGCCTTGGCTTACGGACGGATGAAAGGAAAGATCGATGACCTTGGTTAAAATCTGTGGACTAAAAACACCGGAAGATGCCCATGTTGCCATTCAGGCCGGGGCGGATTATCTGGGGTGCGTTTTTTTTCCGCCCAGCCCACGCAACGTGGATGCCATGACCGCGGCAGAAGTGTTTGACATGATCGGTGATGCGGATGTGGAACGTGTGGGCTTGTTTGTTGACCCTAGCGATGATGAGCTGATGGCGGTCCTGAACCATGCCCGTCTGGACGTGATCCAACTGCACGGGAAAGAAAGTCCCACACGTGTGGAAGAGGTTCGCCAGACTTTTGCCCTGCCGGTGATGAAGGCGCTGGCGATTGAAACTAAAGAAGATGTGATCGCGGCCAAGGCGTATGACGGGGTGGCGGATCTGTTGTTGTTTGATGCCAAGCCGCCAAAAGGCGCGACCCGACCAGGGGGCAACGCCATTGCCTTTGACTGGAACTTGCTGAAAGGGACCGATTGGTCGGTGCCATGGATGCTGGCAGGGGGGCTGACGGTGGCAAACGTTAAAGATGCCGTTGCCCAAAGCGGCGCGAAAGCGGTTGATGTCTCCAGTGGCGTTGAAGCGGAAAAAGGGGTGAAAAGCCCCGAGTTGATCCAAGCCTTTCTAGATGCCGTAAAAGAGTAACAATTCCTTTGCCAGCCCTTTTGCAAGTGCGCTATAACACTCCCGAAACTTACTAGTCGCGATAGAAGTAGATCATGAACAAACCCAATACATTTATGGCCGGACCGGATGAAGATGGTCGTTTCGGCATTTTCGGCGGACGTTTTGTTGCTGAAACCCTGATGCCGTTGATCCTTGAAGTGGAAAGAAACTTCAACGAAGCAAAAGACGATCCTGAATTTCAGGCGCAGGTGCAAGGTTACCTCAAGCAATATGTCGGTCGTCCCAGCCCGCTTTATTTTGCAGAACGTTTCACCGAACATTGTGGTGGGGCGAAGGTTTATTTTAAGCGTGAAGACCTGAACCATACCGGTGCGCACAAAATCAACAGCTGTATCGGCCAGATCCTGTTGGCAAAACGTATGGGTAAAAAACGCATTATCGCAGAAACCGGCGCGGGTCAGCACGGGGTTGCAACCGCGACCGTCTGTGCGCTGTTTGGTCTGGACTGTACGGTCTTTATGGGCGCAACGGACATTGAACGTCAGCAGCCGAACGTTTTCCGTATGAAGTTGTTGGGCGCGGAAGTTCGCCCCGTCACAGCAGGTTCCGGGACGTTGAAAGATGCCATGAACGAAGCCCTGCGCGACTGGGTGGCCAATGTTCATGATACCTTTTATCTGATCGGCACTGTCGCTGGGCCGCACCCTTATCCGGTGATGGTTCGCGAGTTCCAGAAGATCATCGGGGAAGAAACCCGCGAACAGATCATGGAACAGGAAGGCCGCTTGCCGGATACCCTGATCGCCTGTGTGGGCGGTGGGTCAAACGCGATGGGTCTGTTCTATCCGTTTCTGGATGACGCCGACGTGCGTATCATCGGTGTGGAAGCCGCAGGTCATGGCGTAGATACCGACGAACATGCTTGCTCCTTAACTGGCGGGCGTCCGGGCGTGCTGCACGGCAACCGTACTTATTTGTTGCAGGATGACGACGGGCAGATTCAGGAAGCCCATTCTATCTCGGCGGGTCTGGATTATCCGGGGATCGGGCCGGAACATAGCTATCTGTATGATATGAAGCGTGTCGAATATCACTGCATTACCGATCAGGAAGCTGTGGATGCGTTCCAGCTTTGTACGAAACTGGAAGGCATTATTCCGGCGCTTGAATCGTCCCACGCGGTTGCAGAAGCCGAGAAAATGGCGAAAGAAATGTCGAAAGATCAGATCATCGTGGTCAATATGTCCGGTCGTGGGGACAAGGACGTCAACACCATCGCCAAAGCTATGGGGACAGTATTATGAGCCGTATCGCGAAACGATTTGATGCCCTGAAAAAAGAAGGCCGTTCCGCCTTTGTGACTTTTGTGACAGCGGGTGACCCCGACCTTAAAACGTCACAGGAATTGTTTGCGGGCTTACCAGAAGCTGGTGCGGACATTTTGGAAATCGGCATGCCGTTTTCCGATCCGATGGCAGATGGTCCGGCGATCCAGTTGGGATCTCAACGCGCATTGGCAAATGGCATGACGTTAAAAGGTGTGCTGGCGTTGGTTGCGGATTTTCGCAAAACCGATAATGAGACACCGATTGTCCTGATGGGCTATTTCAACCCGATCTATTCTTTTGGCGTGGACAAGTTTGTTGTTGAAGCTAAAGAAGCAGGTGTTGATGGCTTTATCATCGTTGATTTGCCACCGGAAGAAGAACGCGAATTTGCGATCCCTGCCAAAGATGCGGGTCTGGACTTTATCTATCTGACAACCCCGACTGCAGATGATGCGCGTTTGGCAACTATTGCATCTAAAGCGAGCGGATTTATCTATTATGTATCGATCACAGGCGTGACCGGGACGGCATCAGCAGTTGCATCTGATGTGGAAGCTGCGGTAAAACGCATCAAATCACATACGGACTTGCCTGTTGCGATCGGTTTTGGCATCAATACGCCGGATCAGGCCAAGGTTATGGCGGGTCTGAGTGATGCTGCGGTTGTCGGGTCTGCTATTGTGAAAAAGATCGCGGACAATCTAGATGAGAACGCAACCGCTAAAGACGGTTTGGTGGAAGACGTTCTGTCATATGTAAACGAACTTGCACGTGGCGTGCGCGCTGCCTCTGCTTAAAGGATAAATGGAATGAACTGGTTAACCAACTACGTCAAACCCAAACTGCGCGACCTAGTGCGCCCGAAAGAAATTCCGGATAACCTTTGGCATAAATGTAGCAGTTGCGGCCAAATGATTTTCCACCGTGATCTGGAAAAGAACCAGCACGTTTGTCAGCACTGTGGCCACCACATGCGCCTGTCTGTCACAGCCCGTTTGGAAATGCTGTTTGACGGCGGGGACTATACCCGCGCAGAACTGCCGGCGGTTCCGGTTGATCCGTTGAAGTTTACTGATCGTCGTAAATATAAAGACCGTGTTAAAGAAGCAAACGCCAAAACCAAGGAAAAAGACGCCCTTGTGGTCGCCCATGGTAAAATGGGTGGGCAAAATGTGGTTGTTGCCGCGTTTAACTTTGACTACATGGCAGGGTCTATGGGGACTGCTGTGGGGGAAGGCCTTGTTGCGGCGTCCAAGCTTGCGATTGTGCAGGATGCGTCTTTGATCGTTGTGCCGGCTTCTGGTGGGGCGCGTATGCAGGAGGGGATTTTGTCCCTGATGCAAATGGCCCGTACGACCATTGGTGTGGAACGCGTTAAAGAAGCCGGTTTGCCGTACATTGTTGTCCTGACGGATCCGACAACGGGTGGTGTGTCAGCGTCCTTTGCGATGCTGGGCGATGTGGCGATTGCGGAAAGCGGTGCGGTTATCGGGTTTGCCGGTCGTCGTGTGATCGAACAAACGATCCGTGAAAAACTGCCCGATGATTTCCAGACAGCAGAATTTTTGTACGATCACGGGATGGTCGATATGGTTGTGCGCCGTAAAGAGTTGCGCGCCACATTGATCCGTGTTCTCAGCTTGTTGCGCAATACAAAGCCAGCTGGTAAGCTCCTTGAAATTTCCGGGGACAAGTCCTCGACACCGTCAGAAGAAGCGGACAACATCAACGATATCCCGCCGCCGCCGGATATCCGTCGTCCGGATGGGGAGCCAATCGGTGATGAAGACACAACCTCCAAAGGGGAGAAGCCAGCTGACTAGTAAGCAGCTTCTCGCGCATGTAGCAACGCTCCACAGCAAAGATATTGATCTGGGCTTGGAGCGTTTTCGCGTCTTACTCGCGCGATTGGGTAATCCGCAGGATCACTTGCCGCCGGTTATCCATGTGGCAGGCACAAATGGCAAAGGGTCCACCATTGCGTATTTGCGCTCTATCTTTGAAGCCGTGGGCTATAGCGTCCATGCCTTTACCTCCCCGCATCTGATCAGTACGCACGACTCGATCCTGTTAAAAGGCGAGGCGGTGTCGGAAGAGGAGCTTGCGGGCTTGCTGGACGAGGTCATTACGGCGAATGACGGTGACGGCCTGACCGTTTTTGAAGCCGTGACAGCAGCAGCCTTTCTTGGGTTTTCCCGTCATTCGGCCCATGTGGTCCTGTTGGAGACGGGCATGGGGGGCTTGGGCGACACCACAAATGTGGTTGAAAAACCAGCCCTGAGCGTCTTGACCCCGATTTCCAAGGATCATACAGAATTTTTGGGCGATAGCTTGGCAAAGATCGCCGCCCAAAAAGCTGGTATCTTGAAAAAGGGTGTGCCGTGCGTCATGGCGGCGCAGGAAAAAGAAGCCTATCAAGTGGTGCGCGAACGCACCAAAGCGCTGGGTGTGCCCGTCTATCGCGAAGGACGCGACTGGTTTGTCAAACGTGTTGGTCAGCGCATGGTTTTTGAAGGCTGGGATGGGGATTACGCATGGCCCTTGCCGGGGTTGGAAGGCGAACATCAGATCAATAACGCCGGGCTGGCCCTTGCCTGCCTTGAAGTGCTGAAAAACGACTTTAATCTCCCGCATGAGGCAGTGGGTAATGGCCTGCAATCGGTCCATTGGGCGGGGCGTCTGGAACGGATTCCCCCCAGTGATCTGCTACCCAAAGGCTGGGAGCTGTGGCTGGATGGCGGGCACAATGAAGCTGCCGCGAAAATGTTGCGCCAACAGATGAAAAAATGGCGCGACAAGCCGCTGTATGTGGTCTTTGGCATGCTCAAACGCAAAGACAGCAAAGCCTTTATCCATGAGATTGCGGATCGTGCAGATCATATCTACACCGTCTCAATCCCCGCTCAAGAATCGAAAAAGCCGCAAAAGCTGGCCGAACGTATCGAGCGCGAGGGCGGTCATGCCACCGTGTGTGAAGATTTGACCCACGCCTTTGAAACAATCCGCGCCGAACATACCGATAAATCCGCGCGGGTTTTGGTCTGTGGATCGCTTTATTTGTTAAGTGCATTTTATGAACTACACGCAAACGCTTGACCTGATCTTCCAAAGTTATCTTGCGGCAAAACCCCTGATCGCAGGCAAATTTGACCGGGATGTGCGCAACCCGCAGATCATTCTGGATGTGGCGGCACAGCTTGACTTGCTGCCACCCGCAGATCGGGTGCTCAAAGTCACAGGCAGTAAAGGTAAAGGGACGGTGGCAAGGCTTTGTGCCGAGGCGCTTCGTCCTTTTGGCAAAGTCGGCTTGCTCGTCTCCCCCGAAGAGATCACGCATCTGGATCGTATGCGCATTGATGGACAGGCGATCTCCGAAGACGATTTTATCACGTCATTTGAGGCCATCTGGCAAGCTGTGCCAGCGTTGGAAGCCCCGCAATATCTATCGCCCTATGGTCTGTTTTTGCTGGTGGCACTGCACTGGTTTAAACAGCAGGGCGTGGACTATTTTGTGTTGGAAACCGGGCGTGGCGTTAAGTTTGACGAAGGCGGGCAATTGGCGGCAAAGCTGGGCGTTGTGACCTCTGTCTTTTTAGAACATCCAACCTATCTGGGGCCGAGTTTGGGGCAGATTGCGGCGGATAAATTGTCGATCGTTGAAAGTTGCGCCGATATTCTGGTGGCTGATACCCAGATGCCTGTGGGGGAAACTGCCCCCGGCTGGTATCAGAAATCACAAGGGGTGGCGCAACAGGCTGTGCAGCAATTTATCGGGCAGGCGGTTGATTTGCCCGATGCCCCCTGTGCGTCCTTTGGGCAACGTCAGCTTGAGGATTGCACCCTTTATTATGAAGGGATGATTGCCCCGGAAAGCGCGGATCGTGCCTTTTTATCGCGCTTGATTGATCGCTATGACGGCTCGGTCTGTTTTTATACCTCCTTGCCGGATGATAAGGATTTTCAGGGTGTTTGCGAGATTTTGGAAGAGCTGGGCTGTGATAATCGACATATCATTATGACCGGGGAGCGTGGCTTTTTATCCTATGATCAGGTGCGCACAAAAACGCTTGCCTATGAAGGGCCGTATGATGATGTGGCGGCCTTGCAAACGGGCTTAAACTTTGAAGGCCATCGCGCGCGCTATTTTATCGGGACGCAGACCTTTTTGCGACTGGTTAAGCAGGCATATTTTTTATGACCGGACTGGATCGCTTAATGGATCTGCCGCGGTTTGGCACCATGGGCGTGAATGAGCGCATGGAGAAACTGTGCCAGCCGATTGCGCAAGTGCCTGCGATCAAGATCGTTGGCTCCAACGGGAAGGGCACGACCGCCCATATGATCGCGGACATGGCGCAGCGTTTGGGCAAAACGGTCGGGCTTTATACCTCGCCGCATTTGTTACGGGTGAATGAGCGCATCCAGATTCAAGGGCGCGAGATAAGCGATGCGGATCTGGACGACTATCTCAACTGGGCCTGTGATCAGGCGGTTGGGCTGGCGGGATGCGGTCGCTTTGAAGTGCTAACCCTTGCGGCCCTGAAATATTTTTCCGATCAACAGGTTGATCTGGCGGTGATGGAAGTGGGCTTGGGCGGGCGCTATGATCCGGTCCGCGCAGCACGCGGCACCTATTCAGTGCTAACGTCGATTGATTTGGAACATACGGCGATCCTCGGCCATACCATCAAGGAAATTGCGGCGGAGAAAGCGGCTGTGTGTCGCACAGGTGATATTCTGCTCAGCGCGGTTGGCGGCCTTGAAGACAGTGTGCCTGACGGGGTGGCGTATGTGGATCTGTCCCAGCCACCCTTGGCGCCGCTGCAAAGTAATGCGCGCCTTGCTGCCCACGCGGTGAAAGCACAGTTTAATTTGGTGAGCTTGCCTGAGACATCGGGCGTGCGGGTGCCGGGACGTCTACATAAACTATCACACACGCCCCCGATTTATGTGGATGTGGCCCACAGCCCCAAGGCGGTGGAAACGGTGTTGGCGCATTTTAAAGATCGTCCGGTCAGCCTGATCTGTGCCGCGCGCACTGACAAGGATGTGGAATCGCTGGCGGCGCAGTTCCATCACGTGATCGCCTTGCAGGTGGAAGACGATATGCATCCGGCAGAGAAAATCCTGTCCGGTTTCAACGCGCCGCGCAAAGATCAGGCCGATGACGTGGCACAGGCCCTGTGTCTTGCTCAAGCGCATCTGCCGGAAGGTGGCGTCATCCTGTGTCTGGGCGGGTTTGGTCTGGTCGGGCGGGTGATGGCGCATCTGCGCGGTACTCACTATGATGTGATTCGCTTGTGAGCGCGGCTGCTGTCATGCTCTAGGGCATGAAAAAGCTCATTGTTACCTCAGTTTTAAGTTTGTTACTCACCACAGCGCCTGTCAGTGCTGATGAGCCTTTGGCGGTGGTGGAACTCTTTACCTCCCAAGGGTGCTCCAGTTGTCCCCCCGCAGATGCATTTTTGGGGGAACTGTCCATGCGCCAAGATGTGCTGGCACTGGCCTATCATGTGGACTATTGGGACTATATCGGCTGGAAAGATATCTATGCCGACTCTGCATTTACGCAGCGCCAACGGGACTATGCCCACACTTTTGATTTACGATATGTCTATACCCCGCAAATGGTGGTGAATGGCACCACTGAGACATCGGGCAATGAACGTCGCAAGATCGTGGGTGCGATTGAAGAGAACTTAAAGAGGTCCACTGACGTTCAATTCAGGGCGTCGGATCATCAGGTTGAGATTGATGGACCCGCCCAAGATCAGGCGGTTGCGATCTATCAGGTGACTTATTTAAAGGAAGAGAAAACCGTGGTCCGCCGAGGGGAAAACCGTGGCAAAATCCTGAGTGAATATAATATCGTCACCGATTTGGTTGAGCTTTCTGAATGGCGCGGGGGGAGATATGTTTTCTCGCTTGAAGATGATCTGGAAGATGAAAGTTCTTCTAGGGCACTGTTTTTACAGAGAAAAGGTGATTTGAAAATTATTGCCGCCTTAAAACTGTAATGTGGCTGACCTTGAAAAAAGATCACGCCGACCCCATATCCTCAAAAAAGCGGAATGGAGGTGCCTATGTTATTTGGACTGACTTTACGTGAAGCCCCCAAGGAGAAAGCAAACCTTCCCTTGAGTGGCCCTTACAGCGCAGGCGGGGACGAACCGCCCTTGCGTGAATTGTTGGAAGATCCTTTGATCCATATGGTCGCAAGATCTGATAAAATCGGACGGGACCAATTGGTCGGGTGTGTTGAAAATATGCGAAGACGCCTGAATAAAAACTCCTGCTAATAGAGCGAAGACGAAAAACGCCGCTGATTGATCATCATCAGCGGCGTTTTTTTGTGTTTAATCCGGCTGGCTTAGACCAGACCTTTTTCCATCGCACTTGTCAGGCGTTTGGCAAAGGCCGTCATGTCCGGCACGGTTTCGCCTTCGATGATGCGCGCTTGATCCAGCAACAGGTGGGCGGCGTCATCCAGTGTTTGGCTGGTGCCGTCCACAGACAGATCAACCAACTTTTTGATCAGGGAGTGGGTCGGGTTCAGCTCCAGAATCGGGGCTTCGTTCGGCACGTCCTGACCATGTTGTTTCAACATGCGTTGCAGGTTGCGATCCATTGCGCTTTCGCTGGCAACGATACAAACCGCACTGTCTGTCAACCGATCGGTGGAACGCACTTCCTGTACCTCGTCACCCAACACGACCTTAAAGGCCGCGCACAGGCGATCGATGGCATCTTTATCAGCTGCGTCTTCCTTCTTGTCGTCTTCGGCGTCATCGCCGTCCTTTTTGATCTTGGACAGGTCCGCACCGCCTTTGGTGATGGACTGGAAGGACTTTTCTTCAAACTGAGAAACAGCCGGAATCCAGAATTCATCAATCGGGTCGGTCATAAACAGGACTTCCACGCCCTTGGCCTTAAACCCTTCCAATTGTGGGGAGCGTTTCAGGCTATCAAGGTCTTCACCGGAGATGTAATAGATCTGGTCCTGACCGTCTTTCATGCGCTCGACATATTCGGCAAGGCTGACCCACTCGTCACCATGGGTGGATTTAAAGCGTGCCAAGCTCAGGCACTCTTTTCGATGGGCGAAATCTTCGTAGATGCCTTCTTTCATCACGGCACCAAAAGTATCCCAGAACGTGCTGTAGCCTTCGGTGTCTTTCTCAGCTTTCTTTTTCAGCTCGCTCAGGATTTTTTTGGTCAGGCCGGCTTTGATTTTGGCCAAGACCGGATTGTGTTGCAACATCTCGCGCGATACGTTCAGCGGCAGATCACCGCTATCCACAACACCGCGCACAAAACGCAGATATTGCGGGATGACCTCGTCACAATCATCGGTGATGAAGACGCGGTTGACGTAAAGTTTCAGGTGGTTTTTACGTTCCGGCGTAAACAGGTCCAGGGGGCGCGAGCCGGGGATGAACAACAGGTTGGTATATTCGATTACCCCTTCGACTTTATTGTGCAGGGTCAGCCATGGTTCATCAAAGGCGTGGGCGACGTGGTGATAGAACTCTTTATACTGTTCTTCACTGATGTCTTTTGCCGCGCGCGTCCAGATGGCAGAGGCGCTGTTTAGCGTCTCTTCTTCTTCCCCCAACAAAACGATCGGAATATCGATATGGTCGGAATAGGTGGTGACGATGTTGCGCAGGCGCATGTCTTCGAGATATTCGCCCTGATCTTCGCGCAGGTGCATCACAATGGTGGTGCCGTGGCTGTCGCGTTCGGCATCGGTGATGGTATATTCCCCTTCGCCGTTGCTTTCCCACGCCCAGGCTTTGTCTTCGCCGGCTTTACGGGTGGTGACGACGACTTTTTCTGCCACCATGAAGGACGAATAGAAACCGACCCCAAATTGCCCGATCAGGTTAACGTCTGTTTTACCGGATTCTTCCGCCGCCTTAATAAAGGCTTCGGTACCGGATTTGGCGATGGTCCCCAGATTGTTGATGAGGTCATCGTGGTTCATGCCGATACCGTTATCAGCAATGGTCAGCGTCTTTGCGTCTTTGTCTACTTTCAGCGTGATGCGAAAGTTCGAGTCGCCTTCGCTTAGGCTGGAATCTGTCTGGGATTCATACCGTAACTTGTCGCACGCATCCGATGCGTTAGAGATGAGTTCGCGTAGGAAGATCTCTTTATTGCTATAAAGGGAATGGGTGACGATGTGCAGAAGTTTGCTGACTTCTGCCTGAAACGAGAGTTTTTCCTCAGTCATTGTAGAATTCAAATGCCCCTAAATTGAAAATGGATGATGATGGATATGTTCAAATTAAATTATGGATGCAAGCCCTTATTGTAAAGAATCTGCAAAAATCTAGCTGTCTAATGTTGCCAATGGGCGATTAAGCAGGTATGAGAAGGAGAATTTTCGTAGATTGCAGCGCCTTGTTTTGGCGGTTGCGTCATAATATAGTAAAAGAATAATAGGGCTCGAGTTAAAATGCAGTCTCCTTTGCAAATCGTTTTTCGCGACGTTGATCACTCTGACGCTGTAGAAGCGCGTATCCGCGAAAAAGTAGAAATGTTGGAAAAACATTCCGACAAAATTGTTAGCTGTCGTGTGACTGTAAGTGCACCGCACAAAAGCAAAACAAAAGGCAACATGTATGATATCCGTCTTGATATCTCCATGCCGGGTGAAGAAATCGTTGTAAACAAAACACACAATGATGATCATTCCCATGAAGACGTTTACGTGACGCTGCGTGATGCATTTGACGCTGCACGTCGTCAGATTAAAGAATGGGTTCAACGTAACCGCGGTGAAGTCAAGCAGCACGAAGACGTTGTTGTTGACTAATCTGCGCTGTTTTGCCAGACGAATAGAGAAACCCGCTTTCGATGAAGGCGGGTTTCTTTTTTGTTTGTATACATCTTAAAAAATTATATGTATACAAACAATAAGAGTTGCGATATGGTGAATTGAACATAGCGCGTATATTCGCTTTACATTAACTATGTGTGGTAGTAGGAAACTTGTGACGACGGCTTTTGCGATTCATTCTCAACGAAAGAATCTCTATTTAATTACACGATATATTTGTAATTGACAAATAATTAACACACTTTATTGTGCAATTAAATTTGAGGCAGACAAGATGTCGCCGTCATGTTGGATTAACCGGACAAACCGTTAAAGTGGGGGTGACCCTATCTGACTGGTGCTGGCCTTAAAAACGATAAGAGAGAGTTATGGCATTTTTTCAGGAAGACGTATTAGAAGTAAAACACTGGAATGATACGTTGTTCAGCTTTAAAACGACGCGTTCGGATGCGTTGCGTTTTCACAATGGTCATTTTGTCATGATCGGTCTGGAAGTTGAAGGTAAGCCTTTGATGCGCGCCTACAGTATTGCCAGCCCCAACTATGACGAACAGCTCGAATTTTTGAGCATTAAAGTCCCGAACGGTCCGCTGACATCGCGCTTGCAGCACCTTAAGGTTGGCGACAAGCTGCTGGTCAGCAAAAAGCCGGTCGGCACGTTGGTCGTGGACGATTTGACGCCTGCGAAAAACCTCTTTCTCTTTGCGACAGGTACTGGCCTTGCGCCATTCATGAGCATCATCCGTGATTTTGAAACATACGAGCGTTTCGACAAAGTGATCCTGTGCCATGGTGTGCGTTATGTCAGTGAATTGGCCTATCATGATTACATCAAAAACGAATTGCCGAACCACGAATATCTCGGCGAGTTGATTTCGGAGAAACTGGTCTATTATCCAACGGTCACGCGGGAGCCGTTTGAAAATCAGGGCCGCATCACGCATCTGATCGAAAATGGCAAGCTGTGTCAGGATCTAGGTCTGCCGCAACTGAACCCGGAAACTGATCGCGCCATGATTTGTGGGAGCCAAGTGATGAACGAAGATACGTGTAAAATCCTTGATGATCTGGGCTTTAAAGCATCTGACCACACCGGCCATGCAGCGGATTATGTGATCGAACGCGCGTTCGTTGAACGCTAACCTGATCCGACGAATACCCCAGCCGTAAGGTTGGTTTTGTAAGGCTTTTCAACACCCTGACTGATCCGGTCAGGGTGTTTTTGTTTGGCGTTTTTAGAAAAGTAGGATATATAATCCACAAACCTTACACCTACTGGAATGTGTCTTTATGGGTCACAAGCTGAAACAGTTTATGAAAGCGGGGCGCGCCGATATATCGGCTGTGCTGTTGATCGCGTTTCTGTTTCAATTGCTGACGCCCATTGTTGTTCTTGCTAGCGAACGATCGCTTAATAGCGAGTTTGAAGATGCCTTGCGCGCCAGTATTTGCCGCGTGCTTGTGGACACATCCGAGACCGATTCCAACCAGCCAAGCCATACAGACGGTTTTGTCTGTGATTGGTGTGTGCTGTGTCATGTAGATGTAAAAACGGATTACGACCTCCTTCCCGAAGTCGTTAAACGTCATCCTCTTGCCGGACTCCCCCAGTCCATAGAAGGAATGGACCGAGGCCATTTTATCAGCTCAATCGCTGCACGGCCCTCTGCTCCCCGCGCGCCCCCATACGCTTAAGCTTTTCCCCCTCAAGGGTGGGAGAACCTTAGTAATTGCCACCTCTTTAAGGCGCTTTCATCTTTGAGATTGCACAAAAGAAAGAGGGGTGCAGCGTCTGCGTGCGTTCCTCTTTCTTTGTGCTTTTTAGCCAAAGTTTTCCATTCTTTCGAGTTTATATCATGAAACGTAACCAGCTGTTATGGGGCGCGGCCCTGTGCGCGCTCTTGCCTTATGCCTCCGCCTCTGCAAACGATACCGTTGTCCTGCCTGAAGTGGTCAGCGAAGGCCGCTTTGAAACGCCGGAACGCCTCGTTCTGGATTTTGAAGAAGATATTCATCTGCCGGTCAAAGATGGCGGTGACCTGCTGCGCTCGCTGCCGGGTGTGAGTGGCAGTCGTATGGGCAGCCATGGGATCGACCCTTTCATTCGCGGGCAAAAGCAAAGTCAGATCAACATTATCGATGATGGCGTGATCGTTCAGGGCGGCTGTCCCAACCGTATGGACCCGCCGTCCTCTTTCCTGTCCTTGGAAGGGAATGACGAGCTGATCGTGGAGAAAGGTTATAGCTCGGTGGAGCATGGCGCAGGCGGGTGTGGCGGTACGGTCATGACCCGGCGTAATGCCCCGGTCTTTGAAGAAGGCCGCACGACCAAAGTCTCCACAGGGGGAGGCTACGACAGCAATGGTGATGCCCGTAACGCGTATGTCAAAGGTGCCGTTGGCTTTGAAAATGGCGGCTACGTGCGCGCCAATATCGAGATGAAGAAGGCGCGCTCCTATGAAGATGGCAACGGCCAAGACGTGCGCGCCGGATTTAAAAACCATGGCGGGCGCGTTGATGTGGGCTTTAACCCAACCGATACCACCAGCCTAAGCGTCGGTGCACAGATCGACAGTACCAGCGATGCGCTGTTTGCCGGTGCGGGTATGGATGCACCAAAATCTGATTTGTTTGCCCTACGCGGTAAACTGGATCAACAGATCGATTTAGGGGCGTTTAACATGTTCAAGGCCTCAGCCTACATCAGTCAGGTTGAGCACATTATGGATAACTTCAGTTTGCGTGACCGTGTCGGTACGGGGATGTTGACCGAATCGGAAACACAAAACGTTGGCGCAAAAGCCACGCTGGAAAATGACGGGCTGCTGCTGGGGGCGGACATGCGCTTTAGCAGCAAGGATGCGCTGCGTTATATGGGGGCGCAAAACAATATCTACGCCTCCGGCAACGAACATGCCTACATGTGGCCCGGCATGAAGACCAGTCAGATTGGCCTGTTTGGAGAGAAGGACTATAGCCTGAGCCCATCGTCCAAGGTCAAGGTGGGCTTGCGTTATGATTACATCCATGCCCATGCAGGCAAAGCGGATCTGGTCTCATCCCGAACCAACCGGTCTGCAAGCGATATGTATCAGCTCTATTATGGCACCCGCTGGGACGATCAGGATGAACATAATATCGGCGGCTTGATCCGTTTTGATCATCAGGTCAATAAAAACTGGGCTCTCAATGCTAACCTGTCACGCGTCGTGCGCACAGCGGATGAAACAGAACGTGCCATGGCGGGCGATCATGCGACGGAGAGTATGCGTTGGATCGGTAATCCAAATATTGACCCTGAACAGCACCATCAGTTTGAGGTCGGCAGTACCCTGAATATGGAGCGTTGGAACCTGTCCGGTTCGGCCTATTACAACAAAGTATCGGACTACATCCTGCGCGACCGTGCGCGTGGACAAGATGGGGTCTTGCGCACGGACGAAGCCAATATCTATCGTAACGTGGATGCGACCCTGATGGGGATGGAACTGGCAGCCGGGTTTGATCTGACAGAACGATTGTCCTTAGCGATGAATGCAGCCTATACCTATGGGGAAAATGACAATGACAATCGTCCCCTGGCGCAAATTGCACCAATGGAATTTGGTACGTCTGTTGAATATAACGCCACTGACTGGATGGCAGGTTTGCAGGTCCGTGGGGCAGCGCGTCAAACCCGTGCGGATATCGAAGCTAACAACAACAGCGGCCTAGATGTGGGGGAAACCGGCGGCTATGCGGTCTTTGACCTGTACGGCAAGGTCTGGGCGTTTGAACCGGTGGATATCGCCATTGGCGTGACCAACCTGTTTGACAAAACCTACGCCAATCACCTGAACCGCGCCAGCAGCTTTGATGCGGATGTCACACAGGTGAATGAGCCGGGCCGTTCCTTCTTCGTGCGGATCAATGCTGATTTCTGATCCAGAAGAGGGTGAACTTGGGTGGAGGGGGATATCTGCGGATCTCCCCCTGTCCCAACGCCTCGGCTATGGTTTCGGTGCTGTCGTGCTGCATGGGGTGATCGGTGCCGCTTGTCTGATCGGGCTAAAAGGCCAAGGGCTGGAGATGCGCGAAGCGGTTGCGGCTGATGAAATCGCCATTTACGTGGAAACCGTCGTGCCGCCAGCGGTCGTGGAACAAGCCGTCGCGCCTCCAGCCCCCGTGCCTGAAATTGAGGAAGAGGTTGCGCAGCCTGAAGAGACGAGCGATGTCGAAGAACCGCCCTTACCTGTTAAAGACGATGCGGATATGGTTTTACCCCGGGCCCGCATAAAAATGCTCGCCCCTGAGGCAAAGCCCACGCCACCGCAAAAAACGCTTGCTCCGCAAAAAACGCTTGCTCCGCAGCCGATACAGACTGCCTCTGTTCAAGGGCGCAAGGCCTCTTTACACGCACATCAGCAGGCAAAAGCGGAGTCGCCGCGGGGCTGGGTCAAACCAAGTTATCCGGCATATTTGCGCAATCCACCCCCCACTTATCCCAAATCCGCGCGCAAACGCAGGCTGGAAGGCGTCGTTCATTTGCGCGTTTGGGTGAGTGCTGAAGGTGGGGTGCAGGATATAAAAATTGCAACCAGCTGCGGCCATCGGCAATTGGATGAAGCGGCGGTCAAGGCGGTGCGCACCTGGCGCTTTCTCCCTGCCAAAAGAAATGGTGTTGTCCATGCGGGAGAGGTCATCGTCCCAGTCCGCTTCCGCCTTAAATGACAAGCGCGACACAGGATGCTTGCCCTGATAAAAAAACTGGTCCATTGTCTCGCGCATTATGCAGATAAATACTTCCTCGCGTGCCCGCGTTACGGCTGTCCTCGGTCCCACCAATACAGGTAAAACCTATCTTGCGCTTGAACGTATGATGGCCCATGCCACTGGCATGATCGGCTTTCCGTTACGATTGCTTGCGCGGGAAAACTATGACCGGGTGGTCCAGATCAAGGGGCCGGATCAGGTCGCGCTGATTACGGGGGAAGAAAAGATCATCCCGCCGCACGCGCGTTATTTTCTCTGCACCGTGGAATCGATGCCGCTGGAACGCAATGTGGAATTTTTGGCGATTGATGAAATCCAGCTCTGTGCCGACCCGGACCGCGGGCATATTTTCACCGATCGATTATTAAATGCACGCGGTCGTTCAGAAACCATGTTTATGGGCTCGCGTACCATTGCCCGCTTGATCCGTGAGTTATTGACGGACGAGGTCGAGTTTGAGGAACGCCCGCGCTTTTCCAACCTCAGCTATATAGGCTCCAAAAAGATCACCCGCTTGCCCAATCGATCCGCCATCGTCGCCTTTTCGGCTTCAGAAGTTTATGCGATTGCGGAACTGATCCGGCGACAAAAGGGCGGGGCGGCTGTGGTGTTAGGCGCGCTTAGCCCGCGTACCCGCAACGCGCAGGTGGAACTCTATCAGGCTGGCGAGGTGGATTATATTGTCGCGACAGATGCCATCGGGATGGGGTTGAACATGGATGTGGACCATGTTGCCTTTGCGGCGCTGACAAAATTTGATGGTCGCCATATGCGCGGCCTCACCCCCTCAGAAACTGCGCAAATTGCAGGCCGTGCCGGACGCTACATGCGTGATGGTACCTTTGGCGTGACAGGCGATTGCCCGGATATGGACCCGGAATTGGTGGACCGTCTGGAAGCCCATGAGTTTGAAAGTATCGAGCAGGTCTACTGGCGAAACTCCCGCATCCGGTTTACCAGTGTGGAAACCCTGCTGATGGATTTGCGCGCCAACCCGCAGACCCGCAGCCTTGTGCGCCCGCGCATCCCGGAAGATGAGATCACCTTGGAGTTTCTGGCGAAAAACCCGGATGTGATGGGGCACGCGAACCATGCGAAACGGGTCAAGCTGTTGTGGGATGTGTGCCAAATCCCCGATTTTGCCAAGACCATGTCCGATAGCCATCCGCGCTTGCTGGGCCAGATTTACACCCACCTGTGCACCCACAAAAATATACTGCCGACCGATTGGGTGGCAGGTCATGTACAGCGACTGGATCGCACGGACGGGGATATTGATACCCTGACCCAGCGTTTGTCAAATATCCGCACCTGGACTTATATTTCCCAACGCGGGCAATGGTTGCATGATCCCCGCCATTGGCAGGACGTCACCCGCGGCATTGAAGATAAAATATCCGATGCGCTACACGAACAATTGACCAAACGCTTTGTGGATCGCCGTACCTCCACCTTGATGAAGAAGCTGAAAGACCGTGAAGACTTGCTGGCAGCGGTGACGAAATCCGGTGATGTGTTGGTGGAAGGGCATTTTGTTGGACGCTTGGAAGGGTTCCATTTCGCAGCAGACGAAACCGATAACCCCCATGCCAAACGGGCGGTGAATACAGCGGCCCTGAAAGCGCTGCGTCAAGAAATGGATCGCCGCATTGTCTTGTTTGAGGAAGAAGGCGATGACGCGTTTAGTCTGCGCGATGACGGCTTTATCCTATGGCGTAGTCATCCCTGTGCGCGCCTGTTTAGCGGCAATGATATCCTGCATCCCCGTCTGGAAACCTTGAGCTTCGATTTGATTGATGAGCCCTTGCGCGTGCGGGTAAAGGCGCGCTTGCAGCGCTGGCTGGATGATACCATTAAAGGCACGTTGGCTGCGTTGTTTAAACTGCAAAAAGCCGATGTGGGGGCAGCCGCGCGCGGGATCGCCTTTCAAATGCAGGAAAATCTGGGATCATTGGCGCGCAAAGAGGTGGCGGGCCTGTTGGCAGACTTGCCCCAGAAAGATCGTAAGGCTTTGCGAAAATGCGGTCTGGTTATCGGGCGCCACAGCCTGTTTTGTCCGAAGCTGTTGAAAGCAGGGGCGGTGAAATTGCGCGCGGATTTGTGGGTGATCTTCCATAAGCCGGAGATAACGCCCGCTTTCCCCAGCAGTGGCGTGATGTCTTTTTCCTATGAACGTGGCATGCCTCACAGTTTTTATGAAACAATCGGCTATCGTCGCTTTGACAGTCTGTGCTTGCGTCATGACATGATTGAACGGATCGCAGAACTCGCGTGGGAGCGCACGAAAAAGAAAGCCTGTCCAATCGATGGTGATTTTGTGTCTCTTGCCGGATGCAGTCATGAGCAGATGGGCGAGGTCTTGAAACGACTGGGCTATTTTGTGGAAAAGAAAGAGCAAGGCCTTTTCGTTTCGCGTAAAAAAGCCCATATGAAAAAGAAGGCAAAACCTGCCCCAAAACGCAAAGTGCAGCTTGATGCAGACTCGCCCTTTGCAGAGCTGAAGAATTGGAACAAATGACAGAGACGTTACGCATTGATAAATGGTTGTGGCACGCCCGTTTCTTTAAAAGTCGCACCTTGGCCGCCAAATTTGTGCAATCGGGTAAATTGCGCCTCAACGGGTCTGCGATTTCAAAAGCCCATGTGAATGTAAAGCCCGACGATGTGCTCACTTTTCCGTTGGGGCCGCATATTCGCTTGATCAAAGTCCTCGCGATGGGGGAACGTCGTGGCCCGGCCCCGGAAGCGCGCACGCTTTACGAAGACCTCGACCCGCCACAGCTCAAGCCGAGGACACCGAAAGATCCGGTTGTTGCGGAACGTGAACCGGGCTCAGGTCGTCCCACCAAGCGTGAACGCCGCCAGATGGATCAATGGCTGGATGATGCGGGATAATTAGCGGTGAGGGCTGTGGTCGTCGTCTTCATCTGGGGCGCTTTTCTTGCGCCAGAAGAGGGCGGCGACAATGACCAAAATCCAGATGCTGATCCCGAAGAGACCCAGACGTGCGTCGGGGTCTTTTTCGATGACGAACATAGAAAAAGCAATACCGAGCAAGAAAAGAATAAGCGCAAAGACAAATAAGTCTGCTTTAAATTCAGGCCGTTTCTTCATGGCTTCGGTATATCTTTAATTGCGTTGAAAAACCACGGAAAAATTATTGGCGGGCATCTCGACCAATTGCGTGAGCGTCAGCCCGTTCCCAGCCGCGAGGGCTTCGACTTCTTCTAGATCGCGTACACCAAAGCGGGGATCTTTTTCTTTTAAAAAGGCATCAAAACTCTCATTGGATGGGGCGGTGTGGGCTCCGAACCGGCGATAGGGACCGTAAAGGTATAGAAAGCCGCCTTGGTTTAGCAGGTCGCCGGCTTTTTGCATCAGGCCAAGGGTGGCTTCCCACGGGCTGATATGGATCATATTGATACACAGGATCACATCTTGTTTCGCCATGTCCCAATCTGCCTGCGTGGTATCCAGTCGTCGGGGCGGGCGAACATTGCTTAACCCCAGATGATCAGCCCAGGCCTGAATACTGTCTAGGCAGTCAGCTTCAAGGTCGCTCGGTTGAAAGGTAACGCCCGTTAGATTCTGCGCAAAGTGGGTGAGATGCTCCCCACTGCCGCTGGCAATTTCCAGACAGGTGCCCGTCTTTGGAAAAAAACTTTGCAACACTTCTAGGATGGCATGTCGATTGCGTTCGGTTGCGGGGTAGTATAAGCGCTTGTCCATTAGATATAATCCTTATTTTTTAAGAGGATAGGACGATTTTTCATTCTACGCAAGTTTTGTATTATTTCTAAGATGCATTAGCAGTAAAAATTTGTGAATAACCACAAGATTGATATGGTTGCTGTACTTATAAGTTTGTGCTACCTCAAACCCACATGGGAAAACGGTCTGGTTTTTCCAATCCAGTAAATGAGTAAACGATTCGCCTTTTATGGTGACCGATTCGGCCATTCAAGCGAAGGTAGTCGAGAAAACGGAGATTCTGATGACTTACGTAGTCGTGGAAAACTGTATTAAGTGTAAATACACCGATTGTGTCGAGGTTTGCCCGGTCGATTGTTTCTATGAAGGTGAAAACTTCCTGGTTATTAACCCGGATGAATGTATTGATTGCGGCGTCTGTGAGCCGGAATGTCCTGCTGAGGCGATCCTGCCGGATACCGAAGATGGTATCGAGAAGTGGTTGGAAATTAACCAGAAATATTCTGAAGTCTGGCCGAACATTACGGGTAAGAAAGAGCCGATGGACGGCGCTGACGACCAGAACGGTAAAGCCGGTAAAGAAGCCGACCTGAGCGAAAAGCCGGGCGCTGGCGACTAAGCTTTCGAGATCTGATTACAGACATGGAACCTGCTTTCCTGATAAGGGGAAGCAGGTTTCTGTCATGTTTTTGTAACTTAGGTCTGTTTTTTTGGGCCAAGTTATGTTATATAATTGGGTAAGAGCCGGTTCCATTCGGGGCCGGTTTTGATCGTTCAGAGTAGATTATACCTGTCAAACTTATGATACTCTTGAGGGATCAACTAACCGTAGATAAACGCTCATTGTTATATTTCAGCCCTTCTGCTTACCCGGCAGACGGTTTTTTTGTCGCCGAAATTTGCCCATGCGCGTTTATATAAAGAAGAGTGAGAGAGAAAAAATGGCTCAAAACCTTCCGTTCGATTCAGGTGATTTCGTTGTCTATCCGACTCATGGCGTTGGCCGCGTTGTAGGTGTCGAGACGCAGGAAATCGGTGGTCATGAGTTGCAATTGTTTGTGATTACATTCGAACATGAGCGTATGACGCTGCGTGTCCCCGTTGGGAAAATCAAAGCGGCTGGCCTGCGTAAGCTGAGCACAGGGAAAGTGATGGAATCTGCCATGACGACCCTGAAAGGCAAAGCAAAAGTAAAACGCACCATGTGGAGCCGCCGCGCACAGGAATATGAAGCAAAGATCAACTCCGGTGATCCGGTTCAGATTGCTGAGGTTGTCCGCGATTTGTATCGCAATGTCGGTCAACCGGACCAGTCTTTCTCTGAGCGCCAAATCTATGAAGCGGCGCTGGAACGTCTGGCCCATGAAGTTGCAGCTGTTGAGAATATCGACAAAGAAGCCGCAACTGAAAAACTGGAAGACGTGCTTCAGAAAGAAAAAGCGGCTTAAGCTTTTCTTGCAAGACGTATTTGTAAAAGGCAGGATGGATCAAAAGGTTCTCCTGCCTTTTATTTTGTCGGCCTTTTATTTTGTTCCCCCCACAGAGGAAACGCGCGGATGTCGAAAGACACTAAATTTGCAGAATTTGAAGATAAAAAACGAATCTGGGCGGTTGCCAGTATTCATGGTGAACTTGATCACTTGCGCGCGTTGCATGGGGAACTCGCCAATCACTTTATCCCCGGCGATGGTCTGATCTATCTCGGCAATATCATGGGGCGTGGTCCCAACGTTGGGGGCTGTATCAACGAGGTTTTGAGTTTTCGCCGTCTGGTCATTTTGCAGGATGGGGCAGACATCAATGATGTGGTGTTCCTGCGTGGCTGTCAGGAAGAAATGCTCTATAAACTGCGCCACATCCCGTTTGCGAAAGAACCAGTCGAGGTTTTGGAATGGATGGCAAGCCATGGGGTAGAAAGCACCTTGCGCGCCTATGGCACATCCTGTGAAGAAGGGATCCGCGCTGCCAGTCAAGGCCTGAGCGGTATTTCGTCATGGATGAACCGCCTGAAAGCCGAGATGCATAAACAGGATGGGCATGAACAATATATGGATGCCCTGAAACGTGCAGCCTACACCACAGATAAAAAACTGTTGTTCGTCAACGCCAATGTGGTTTTAGATATGCCACTGGATGCCCAAAGCGATGCCTTTTGGTGGGGCACGCAGGAATTTCGCGATCTTGATCATCCTTATGGTGGTTTTGATCGTACCGTACGGGGCTATGATCACCGCCAACAAGGGGTGCATATGGCCGATCATCAACTCTGTCTGGATGGCGGTTGCGGCTTTGGTGGCAAACTGGTTGCGGCCTGCTTTGAAGCCGACGGCACGCTCTCACACCGGATTGAAGTATAGGCTTAATGGACGCTGAGGGCGTGCATGTCGTACTGTAAGGCCGTGGCAAAGGCGATGTCACGGGTGTCTAGGTGGCCTAGATGTTCCCCAACGCCGCTGTAGATGGAAAAACCCGGTGCGCCTTCTACGGTTTCTGCGACGACGTAGGCAAGGCGTTCGTGGTTGAAGGCTTTAAACGCTTCTTCGCGTGTGTAGGAAATCAGCGCGTGCTCTTCTGTAAAGATGTAGTTGGTCATGATGGCCTCCATTCTTATCAGCCTTTGTCCTGTCCTGACGTTCTGTCAGGACATTTTGTTTGCGGACACAGGAATAATTATACCCTAAAATTGAATGATAGGGATAAATATTCACTCACAATTACGTGATAAGATGTTTTAAAACGATTTATTCGGCTTTGAGATCAATGGTTTTGGTATTTGCCGGGACGTTGACTTTTTCCATATCCTCAATGGGAATCGTACGCACTTGGGTTTCCGGGATCGGCAGTTCCAAGTCTACGTGCAGCAGGCCTTTTTCAAGGCGGGCAGCTTTCACCTCAACCCCTTCAGCGAGCACAAAGCTGCGTTGGAATTGGCGGGCCGCAATCCCGCGATGGATGAAAATCCGGTCGCTATCGTCTTGTTTGTTGCGTCCACGCACCATCAACTGGTTATCTTCGATGGTGACCGACAGGTCTTCCATGGAGAAACCGGCAACGGCAAGGGTGATGCGCAGGCTGTTGGAGGATGTTTGTTCGATATTATACGGGGGATAGCCTTCCGCACTGGATTTGGCAACGCGATCCAGCACTTGTTCGAAGTGGTCAAACCCCAGAAGTAACGGACTGTTAAAGACGGACAGTCGAGGCATAGGTGTCTCCTTTAGATAAAGCGAGATATATATCAATCCTGCGGCCCTGTCTCAGGCACCGCAAGCTCTCCTAATGTCGTCAGTTCCGGGCAAAGAGTCAAGTCTGTGTCACACCGATTTCTTTACCGATGGCTTCCAGTTCCGGCGAAACCCGTTCCATATGGTCGTATTTGCCGAATTGTCCACAGATCAGGCGCAGGCGCTCCAGTGGGCGCGGTGGTTCTGTCAGGTCATACAGCGGTGGACACAGGGGTTCAAACGCGCGGTTTTGAAATTCTAGAGACAGGGAGATACGGGGTTCTGCCGCGTATTTGGAGCTGCGCCCCGACCAGTGCCACAAATCCTGTCGCCAGCCCAGCACAGATCCGGCTTTGGCGGGCAGGCAGCGCACGTCTTGCAGGTGAATTTGGCTGGGGTCGGTGATTTTCTCCGCATAGTCTTTCTGGCGTGACAGAGGCAGAATATTCATGCAGCCATTTTCCGGTGTGGCGTCACTGAGGGGGATCCACAAAGACAGGCTGACGAGGAAATCATCAAAGAACGCACATTCCCCCGGATAATCCACGTGCGGGGGCCAACCGGACGTGCCGCCCTTTGGGTCCGTGTCAATGTGCCATGCCCAAAAATGCGGGAGCAAGCCAAAGTCATCGCCCAAAAAGTGCGATAAAAAGCCATCAAGTTGATGAAACAAATCCCATGTTTCGTCATAGACATAGATAAAGGCGGCGGGCCAGCCGTGGGCAACCAGCGTTTCAATGCCTGTCCGTAGAGCCTTGATCTGTTCAGGGGCAAAGACGGGGGCTTGATGCAGATACCCATCATGATGCAGTGTGTCTGAGATTTGATCCAGTCGCTCTTGTAGGTCGAGCGGGGCTGTGAAAGCAGGTGTCTCTGAAACATGCAGGTGCGGGTTAAGCCCTTTCCAATAAGAAAGGTCAAGCAGGCGTTCGGATGTGAGGCTCATGATTACATCGGGCGTTTTTCAGGATCATAGGGGACGGGGGACAGGCCAAGGCTGCGTAGTTCGCGCACCACGGCTTGTTCACATTTGCGCACCCAGTCGTTGGCGATTTTCTGTTTTTCCAAACGGTCTTCGATGGCTTTGACTTCGGCCTCAAAACGATCCATGTTCTTTTTCACATGGTCGCGTTTTTCTTTGCCCCGCAAGCCCAGCTCATTGGCGGCCTGGTCGGCGCGTTGGAAATAGTCGCCTTTTTGCGCGCGGCTGGTGTCCAGTACCGATTGGCTCATTTCCAGATTTTTTTCGCCCGCGGCTTTCAGGGTGCCGAGGTCATATTCCTGTTCGCGCCAGAATTTTTTGGGCGACAGGGCGGCAAAGGTTTTGTCAAACGGGTCTTGTGGTTTGCAGTTTACGTCAATATTGGCATTCCAGCCCGCAGGCGCGGGTTCCTCACAGGCCGTTAAAGCCAAGAGTAAGCCGAGCGAGAGGAGAGACATTTTCTTCATGACGAACCTATGTGCCAAAACGCGAGAGAAGTCAGTTTACAGGATTGAAGGAGACGGCGGTACGGATATCTTTAAAGATATTTCGCCACTTTCTCCTGCACTATTTCCGCAACCATTCTGCGTGACTTGCCTTCGATATCAATCACGATGTCAGCAGCTTTTTCGTAAAACGGCAGGCGACGGCGCATGACGTCTTCGGCAGATTTTGTTTCTGACAGGCTGGGGCGTTTCGCATCACCTTTGACCTTGGCGGCTAAGCGCGCGATATCGCCTTTTAACCACACAATGCGACCGGATTGGCGCAGCAGGTTGATTTTACGTTCCGAATAAATTTCCTGACCGTTTTCATCCACATCGACCACAATACCGCCGCCGCAATCGATGATGTTGCCGTCAAGGGCGCAAATTTTTTGCAGGGTCGCATATTCCATATCGCGAAAGGCGCGCCAATCGCCCTTATGTTCTGCGATAATCTCGGCAATGGATTTGCCACCATTGTCATATTCGATCAATAAATCACAGGACAGCACATCCCGTTTCATCGCTAAAGAAAGACGGCGTGAAACTTTCGATTTCCCCGCGCCGCGCATGCCGATCAATGCAATATTCATCCTGCCAAACCCTTGTAGAACTCCCGTTGCCACAGGCTTACGAGATTATGAAATAGAGGACAAGTTAATTTTTTACCGGATTTCCGAGGACTTCTGCGACAGACGCGCGCGACAACTGGCCCTGTAAGTCCCCGTCTTTGGTGACGACGGGCAGGGGGAAGTCGGTTTCGATGGTGTCGGGGATGACGGTTTCAAGGACGCTGTCGGGCGACAGGGCGCTGACATCTTCATAGATATCGGCGTTTAGTGCGCCTTCCGGCTTGTCTTTGGCGGCATCTTCCAGCGTTTCCTTAAGCAAGACACCTTGATAGCCGTTTTTATTGACCGCATAGCCAAAGGCCCCATTACAGCGCTTCATTTGCGCCAAAGCTTCGCCTATGGTTTCCGCGGAAATACGGCAAGAAGCGGGCTTCATCACCGTTTCCACGGTCAAGGCGCGTGCGCGATTGACGTCTTTAACGAAGGCTTCCACATAGGGCGTTGCGGGGTTCAGCAAAATCTCGGCGGGGGTGCCTTGCTGGACCAATTCTCCATCTTTTAAGATCGCGATCCGGTCGCCCAAGCGCAGGGCTTCATCCAGATCGTGGGTGATGAAGATGATGGTCTTGTGAAGTTTTTCTTGCAGTTCGATCAACTGGTCCTGCATTTCAGACCGGATGAGGGGATCAAGGGCGGAAAAGGCTTCGTCCATCAACAGAATTTCGGCATCGGTGCACAGGGCGCGGGCAAGGCCGACCCGTTGTTGTTGCCCGCCGGAAAGTTGGCTGGGATACTGGTCCTCATATCCCGACAGTCCCACGGTTGCGAGCCAGTCTTTGGCTTTTTGCTGGCGGGTGGCTTTATCGACTTTTTGCACCCGTAGGCCATAGGCGACATTTTCAAGGACGCTGCGATGAGGCATCAGCCCGAAACGTTGAAACACCATGGACATTTTGTGGCGGCGAAACTGTTCCAGCTGTTTTTGCGGCAGGTCCATAATGTCCACGCCTTCCACCTGAATGGAGCCTTCCGTCGGATCGATCAGACGGTTGAAATGGCGGATCAAGGTGGACTTGCCAGACCCGGACAGGCCCATAATGACAAAGACTTCCCCGCGCTCAATGGTCAGGTTGATATCTTTCAGGCCAAGGGTATGGCCCGTTTCTGCCAGCAGGTCGTCTTTGGTTTTGCCTGCATGGACTTGGGGCATGACGGCCTTTGGGGTGTTGCCAAAGACTTTATACAGGCCGGAAATTTCAATGACCGGATCAGACATGGCTGTTGTCCCCTAGATGTTTTTGTGTGCGTTTGGCATAGGCTTGGGAGACCCGATCAAAGATGATGGCAAGCACCACAATCGCCAGACCATTGAGCAACCCCATGGTGAAATACTGGTTGGTGATGGATTTTAAGACCGGTTGTCCCAACCCCTTCACCCCGATCATGGAGGCAATGACCACCATCGCCAGTGACATCATGATGGTTTGGTTGATCCCTGCCATGATGGTGGGGAGGGCTAGGGGCAATTGCACTTGATAGAGCCGCTGAAAAGCACTGGCCCCGTAAGCGGTCGCGGCCTCCATAACCTCCTTATCTACCAGTCGAATGCCGAGGTTGGTTAGGCGAATAACCGGCGGGATGGCGTAGATGACAACCGCAATGACGCCGGGGATTTTGCCGATGCCCAGCAACATCACAACGGGGATCAGGTACACAAAAGCGGGCATGGTCTGCATGATATCTAATATCGGCGTCATGATCGCCTGTACCCGGTCTGATCGTGCCATGGCAATGCCAATGGGGATGCCGACCCCGATGGAGACGAGGGTACAAACCAGAATAATGCTCATGGTCCGCATGGTGTTGTCCCACATGCCGAAATAGCCGATCAACAGAAAGGCGATAACGGTTGCGCCGGACATGAGGGCCGATCTTGTGGCGAGATATACTAAAGCGGTGATGACCAGCAAGACCGCCCACCACGGGCTGGCAAGCAGCAGTTTTTCAAACCAGATGAGGAAGGACAGCAGGGGATCGAAAAAGCCTTCGATCATATCGCCATATTCGCGGGAGAAGTTGCGATAGGCCCCGTCCAGTGTTTTGCGGATCGCAACCAGATCGCTGCGATCCATGGCGGGGAAGTCCGTCAGCCAAGAGTGTTCAGCCATGCTGTCCTTACCTTGTTTGCGTTTTGGTTTTTGTTAAAGGTCGTTGAGGGCTTTTTTAACTTTCTCGGCAACATCTTTGGAAACCCAAGTCGTCCAAGTGGACTCATAGTTTTTCAAGAAATGTTCCATGGCAATATCACCGTCAGCTTGTTCGACTTCAATCCAGGCTAACAGCGTATTGAGTTGATCGTTTTTATAGCCGCGGGTGCTGAGGTAGGCGTACGCCGCTGGCGCTTTTTGGGCGAAGGCTTCGGTGGTGAGGGTCTTTACAGGCGATGGCGGGAACATGGACGGGCGCGGGTTTTCACATTCCGGCTGGGTCAGGCAGGTGTCGAAGTGGTCTTTATCAATCCCGCTGCCGAAATCGACTTTCACCATTTTATATTTCCCTAAAACAGGGGTGGGTGCCCAATAGTACCCAAACCATGGCTCGCCACGCTCGTAAGCTTTGGCAATCGATCCGGCAAGACCCGCACCGGAGCCGGGGTCAACTTCAACGAAGCCTGCTTCAGCAAGGTTAAGGGCTTTAAAAAGGTGAGTGTTGGCAAGCTGGCAGCCCCAACCGGCCGGGCAAGACACAAAGGCCGATTTTTCAGGATCTTCCGGGTGGGTGAAGAGGTTGGCGTTTGCTTTTACACCGTCAAGGGTGGCAAGGCTCGGGTCTTTTTTCACCATATAGGCAGGTACCCAATAGCCTTCTTCGCCGCCATCGCTAAAGACGTCCCCCGCGATACGCAGGCGCTTTTCTTCCACGCCTTTGGTAAGGGCAGCTTTAAAGTTGCTGATCCAGAATTCTGGCGCAATGTCCGGCTCGCCCTTTTCCACCATGGAGGTGCCGGTGGGCATGGTGTCACCGCTGATGAGTTCGGCCTCACAGCCAAAACCGTGGGTAAGGATGAATTTATCGACATTGGCGATCAGGCTAGCTGAAGCCCAGTTCATGTCTGCGATGGTGACTTTGCCGCAATCGGCGGCTTGTGCCTGTGCACTGACGCCCATAAAGGCGGCGGTTGCGAGCCCGAGTAATCGTTTCATCCTAATCTCTCCCTTGATGGCTTTGCTGAAGGCGTTTATTTGAATTGGGCATAAAAAAACAGACTTACAATCTGTAAGTCTGTTGGAACTTAGCCTAATCACCTGCGGCACAGAGGTCAAGATAAAGGAGATCAAGAAAAGGTGATGGCTTTGTGATTAAACTTGTGGGGCTTTGTTGAGCGCACTGAGGTCTGTGTTGATATCGAAGATACGTCCGCGCACCCCTGTGATGCCCATAGCATTGAGCCGCGCGGTGTGCATATCCAGATAGGCTTGGGCTGAGGCTTCATCTTGAAAGAGGTAGATGCCGCCAGCTTCCTGTGCGTCCTGATTTTCTGTCCAGATTTTCCAAAGAAAGCCCGGTTCGTCGTTGATGGATTGGGCGAGGCCTTGCAATTGGGCTGTCATCTCTTCCCCAAAGGGGCCGGAGAAGGGGAAGTCGACTTGAAGAAGTTTTGGCATAAGTGTGTTCCTTAATATAAAAAGTCCCACCCATCACGCGCGAAAATCGCCGTTGCACCGTAGTAGGAAATACAGCGATAGTGTGTGATGAGATTAATTTGTAAACCTTGTGGCTCGCATTATTTTTCTTCAAGTCTTGTTTAATCAATGAGCTTTGAGCTAAATGAATCACAATAGCCGGATGACGCTAGAAAATTAATAGGTCCAGAGCTTAAATAAGTAATTTTATTTAACAGTTAGGGGACAAAGATGGACAAGACACAATGTGCGCAAGATCATCGAAGCGATAAGCAGTGAGGAATTCAAAGTGTTCATAAAAATACAACAAAAGAACCAGCTAGAGCGGATGAAGTTATAATTATTGATTCAAAGGTTGTCCAGGCAACTTTCATCTTGCCAAAAATCTAGAGTGTGGTAGAAAACCGTCTGTAAGCTTCTTAGCGGGACTTGCTCAAAAGCACCGACCTACAAGAAACCTACAAACTTTTATTTCGTGCTGATTTATTATTTAAAATCAAGCGCTTAAAGCGGGCGTAGTTCAATGGTAGAACGGCAGCTTCCCAAGCTGCATACGAGGGTTCGATTCCCTTCGCCCGCTCCAAACTCCCATACATCAATGATACCAACGGTTACAGGACGACGGCAGGCACTATAGCCGGTCCCCAAACCATACCCCAATCACCGCTTTGATCACAATTTGATCACAGTGAGGATAATTTTTTACGTGGCAACTATCCGTAAATTAAGGGGAAAATGGCAGGTCCAAATCCGTCGAAAAGGTCGAAAATCCATATCAAGAACATTCTCGACCAAAGGTGCTGCTACGGCATGCGCACGGAAGATTGAATATGAAATGGACATTGCCCAGAACCCGGACGACGTTTCATCGTTAATGTTGATCACGCTGGCTGAACTGATTACCCGATACCGTGATACGGTCACACCTACCAAGAAGCGTGTCCGCCAAGAAACGTCGCGTATGAATTATATCCTGAAACAGCCGATATCACAGTTGACGTTAGATCGTTTGACCACAGGTGTATTTGCACGGTATCGTGATGATCGTCTACAGGTGGTTTAGTAAACGATATTTACCACAACCATTAAATCCCACATATTTTTCGTCTTAAGGATGTATTGAGAGGCGGAAGAAAATATATGTGTGCGGATTGGCAAAAGAATGTTTTCAGCAACGGTAGTAATTGGGTCAGGGGTGACTTTCACCTGCACACGAACGCTGACAAAGAATTCATATATCACGGTGAAGGAAATGAATTTGCTAGCTTATATGTTGATGGATTGAAAACAGCGGGAATTCGCGTTGGAGCAATCACTAATCACAATAAGTTTGATGTAAACGAATTCAAAGCTCTGAGAAAAAAGGCTAGAAAAGAAGGTATATTTCTTATGCCGGGTGTTGAATTGTCGGTTAAAGACGGTGCAAACGGCATCCATACTCTTGTAATTTTCTCCGATGAGTGGATTGCGAACGGGAACGATAATATCAATTCTTTTTTAAGCACCACATTTGCAGGTAAAAGACCAGATCAATACGAGCAAGAAAATGCACGCTCCAATGACGATTTGATGGAAACAATCAAAAAATTAGAAAGTCACAATAAAGACTTTTTCTTGATCTTTGCCCATGTTGAAGATCGGAGTGGCCTATGGGCTGAAATGGGTGGTGGACGAATGATAGAATTGGGTGCTGACCCAGTAGTGAATAGATATTGTTTAGGCTTTCAGAAGGTTAGGACAATCGATAAGCCAAACACAAAATGTAGAAAAACTGTTCAAGAATGGTGGGGTGTTTCTTATCCGGCTGAGGTAGAGGGCAGTGACCCAAAAGCAATTGAACAAATCGGAAAGGGAAACGTATCTTACACTAAAATTGGTGCCCCAAATTTTGAAGCTGTCAAATTTGCACTGCAAGATCATGCCAACCGTGCGTCCTCCACTTTGGAAAACGCTAGTCATTCAAGAATTACTGCAATTAGGTTTGAAGGCGGGTTACTTGATAAACAGCGGATAGAATTTTCGCATGGCCTAAACTGCCTGATTGGGATCAGAGGTAGCGGAAAGTCTTCCATTCTTGAGGTGATCCGATATGCTTTGGATATTGCGTTTGGTATGCAACCACAAGATAAAAATTACAAGGAAAACCTTGTAGACCACCTTCTTCAGAGCGGTGGCAGGGTTGTGGTCGAGGTCATTGACCGTCATGGTCAAGAATATGAAATTAGACGTATCTTGAAGGAAGCACCTGACGTGTATCAGAATGGTGCTATATTGTCAGGCATCTCAATCAATGAAACTGTCCTGAAATCTCCATTGTATTTTGGGCAAAAAGATTTGTCGGCAAGTGGGGAAACCTTTGGACAAGATTTAGTGGAAAAACTTGCTGGTGATAAATTACTTGATGTCCGTGAGAAGATGTCGGTTGCAAGCAGAAAGCTTATGTCTGAACTTCAACAGTTAGATCAACTGAGTCAAGAAGCTGAAAAGGTCTCTGAATTCGAATCAAAACTGAAAGATATTGACCACCAACTTAAAATATTTGACGAACACGGTGTTGCTGAGAAGCTCAAGCAACAGACTGATTTTGAAAATGACATCCGTCACTGTGACATCATCAACCAAGATGTATATAAATTTCAGGATAAGCTAAAGGTATTTATCAAAGAGTTTGTTACCGAATTCAAAGATGAAGCTGAATATAAATCAGACGTAAACTCTGGTTTCTTTAAGAAATATAATGCCGCATTTGCTGAAGTAATGAAAGTTGTCAGCCAACTATCCGAGAACGCGGCACAGTTATCGACAAAATATGAAGTTCTAAAGGCATTAAAGTCTGAACTAACCGCTGAACGACAAACAAAGAAAGATGAATTCGCTGAAGCAAAACGCAATATTCAAGCGGCCTTGGAGAAAGCGGGAGCTACAACGGTTGAACCGGAACAATTTTTGGCTTTAAACAGTCAGAAAGAACAAACGTTGCTGAAGTTGTCTGAGGCTACCAAACAGGCAAGTAGTGAAAAGGATAAACAGAATGACGTCCTCACGTCACTCAGTGAATTGAACAATTTGTGGCTTGAAGAATTCCGAGAAATCCAATGTAGCCTGCAACAAATCAACGATAGCCAAGAAGCGTTGAAGGTGGAAGCCGATTTTAAAGGAAGCAAAAATACGATGCTTGAAAAGCTGAAAAAGGTTTTCACTGGTAGTGGCATTCGGGTAGCCGCGTATGAAAACATTGTAAGTGAATATGCTGATTTTGGGGCTGTGTATAAAGATTTGGATAAGGTTTGTGGAATTATTGGAGGGGCATCCAGTGATAAATTCCGCACCTATTTTTTAGAGAATTTGGAAGACCTGTTGACGTTCCAAGTGCCGAACAGCTTTGTCGTGAATTTCCATGGAAAGCCGCTTTCGGAACATTCTCTTGGACAACGTGCTTCAGCAATGATCCTGTTTTTATTGAGCAAGCGTGAGAATGACATTTTATTGATTGACCAGCCAGAAGATGACTTGGATAACCAAACCATTTACGAAGACGTTGTGAAATTAATCCGCCAATTGAAGCCAGAACAACAATTTATTTTCGCAACTCATAATGCGAATTTCCCAGTTCTCGGCGATGCGGAACAGATCGTTGCATGTCAATATGAAAATGATGAACTATCTTTAGAAATTGGCAGTATTGATGCGAAGCACATGCAAGATAAAATTGTCAGTATAATGGAAGGCGGTTTTGAAGCCTTTGATAAACGGAAGTCAATCTATCAATTATGGAATGGACCAAATATTAGATCAGATCGGAACTAATTCAGTTTAATATTCTCCGCTTTCATATGTGTATATCGTGCCAGCATACGAAAATCACGATGGCCTGATACCAATGCGACTTCTGGCACCGACAACCCCTTTTCAAAAAGGCGGCTGATACCTTCGTGGCGAAGGTCATGAAAACGTAGATTGTCAATCTTTGCAGTATTAACGACTTTTAGCCAAGCATGAGTAATAGCACCTACCCCATACGGGAATGGCTTTTTCAATCGTTGCTCACGCTGTTCTAACAATATTTCCACAGCACGGGCTGATAACGGCACATCACGAGAATATCCATTCTTGGTATCTGGGAGATGAACAATTCGGTCCTGCCAGCGTATCCGGGACCATTCGATGGACATGATCTCACCCCGACGCATAGCAGTCTCAATAGCAAACTCAATGACTGTCCAGATAAACGGAGATAGACCGTTTATTGCCGTCTCACGCAGTTTCTCAAACTCACCATCACGTAATCGACTATCACGTCCGGGTGGTATCTTGGGCTTTCTAATGTGATCTATAGGGATATCTCGTAACGGTATGTCCCAATCGAGCTTGGCCGTGCGTAGAACCACGCTGAATGCATTCAATTCATGCCGAACCTTCTGTGGCCCAACCACCTGTAGACGATCATCACGATATGGTTATCGTCGCATCCATGTGCTTTTGAAGCGAGAAGGCTGGCAGATCAATCCGAAAAGGGTGTATCGATTTTACAAGGAAGAAGGCCTTGTTTTGAGAAATAAATCTCCCAAACGGAAGATTTCAGCGAAACTGCGGGATGATCGATCGCCACCGCAAAAGCCGAACGATGTCTGGGCAATGGATTTTGTGTCGGATCAAATATTTGATGGTCGCCGTTTACGTATTCTAACGATTGTCGATGCCTATACACGCTTTTGTCCGGCCATTGATGTGCGCATCCGCTATCGCGGTATTGATGTGGTT
>NZ_JHYO01000005.1 GCF_000688235.1 Terasakiella pusilla DSM 6293
CAAGGAAACTGTGGAACGCAGTTTTGCTGATGCCAAACAACTACATGGGCACCGCTATGCCCGTCTGAGAGGCCTGACTAAAGTGAAAGAGCAATGCTTGATGGCAGCCACCGCCCAAAACATCAAGAAAATCGCCCTCATCTTAGCCCGTCTCAGGTTTTTATGGCGATATTTACCCACTGGAACGCCCACATATGCCTGAAAATGAAGCAGTGGAGCAACCTGCTTAAAGAAATGTCCAACAGAACAAAAAAACACAACCTTATAGAAAATAACAAACCCCGCCAAAATTGACGGGGTTTGTCAGAGATCTGAGAGCCTGTCATTTGACAGGCTCTTTTTTTATGTCTTGGTAAATGATTACTTAGACTGCGATGATGGCTGCAAGGGTGCGGCGATCTTCAGTCTGCAGGACGGTAAATGTCCGTGCTGCCGCACCAGAGTTCATCCATTCCAGTACGAGGCCTTTTTCTTTGATGGCTTCTCGCAAGCCCTTGGGGGGCATGTGGGACATTTTGCCACAGCCAACCACAAGGATGTCATACTTGTCCGCCACGTCCAGCAAAGGCTGCAGACTGTCCAATGTAATCTCCTTAGCCTCTGTGACGGGCCAAGGAGTTACTTTGTTTTCATAAAGAAGGATAGAGCCTTCTACCTTGCGGTCATTGACCGTAAAACGACCATCCCCGTAGGAGGAAATCATTAAACGGTCATCACTGACCAGCGGCGTGATGTCCAACGACATTAAACCGCCCCTTCTTCTTTCTCGACTTTTTCGATCTCGCTTTCCTCTTCTTCGTCATCACTACGACGAAGGGCGAAGTATGTGAGAAGCGGAACAGCCAGACAGATAGACGAGTAAGTCCCGATAACGACACCCCAGATCATCGCGAAACTGAAACCACGGATTACTTCGCCACCCAAAATATAAAGGGCAAGCAAAGCCAGCATTGTGGTGACAGATGTCATGACGGTACGTGACAGGGTTTCATTGATGGACATGTTCAGCAATTCTGCCAGATCCATCTTTTTGTACTTACGCAAGTTTTCCCGTACGCGGTCATACACAACAACTGTATCGTTGATGGAATAGCCTGCGATGGTCAAAACAGCCGCAACGGTGGATAGGTTAAACTCCATCCCCAAAAGCGCGAAAATCCCAATGGTGGAAATGACGTCATGGATCAGCGCCACAACCGCGCCCATGCCAAACTGCCATTCAAAGCGGAACCAGATATAGACAAGGATCGCACCGATGGCAAAAGACACAGCCAGAAGACCATCCATAAACAGTTCTTCAGACACTTTTGGTCCAACAAACTCTGTACGTCGGTATTCTACGGTATCCGTGAGAACGTCCTTCACGGCCTGCACCGCGCGTTGTTGGGCCTTCTCATCCCCTTCCTGACGCTGGATGCGGATCAGGACTTCTTCGGGCTCTCCAAACTCTTGAATGGAGACTTCCCCCAAACCAAGGTTTGACAGTTTATCACGGTAGTCTGCGATATCTGCCGGCCCTGTTTTGGAGCGAACTTCCATCATGATACCGCCTTTAAAGTCGATACCATAGTTCAGGCCATTGACCGAGAACAGGGCAATGGAACTGACAATTAAAAGGGCTGAGAAAACGAAGAACAGGATTTTTTTGCTGATAAAATCGAGCTTCAGTCCTGTCGGGACCAAATGTAAATGTTTCATTTTAATCCCTCTCTTAAATATTCATTGTTTTTGGTTTGGTGCGACGCAGCCACATAACGACCAGCAAGCGTGTCACCATGACGGCTGTAAACAAAGAGGTCAAAATACCAATCGCCAGTGTCACAGCAAAACCACGGACTGGACCGGAGCCGAATTCGTAAAGAAGAACGGCTGCAATCAAAGTCGTAACGTTAGCATCAACAATTGTTTTGATCGCACGTTTGTAACCGGAGTCAACTGCAGCAATTGGCCCAAGCCCGTTTTTCAGTTCCTCGCGGATACGTTCAAAGATCAAGACGTTGGCATCCACCGCCATCCCGATTGTCAATACGATCCCCGCAATCCCCGGCAAGGTCAGTGTCGCTTGAAGGACAGACAAGGCTGCTGCGATCAAGATAATGTTGAACATCAAAGCAATGTCCGCATAGACCCCAAAACGCCCATAGGACATGACCATAAACGCGATGACACCCAGCAAGCCAACAATAGAGGCAATCTTACCTGCGGCAACAGAGTCTGCCCCCAGACCCGGACCGACTGAACGTTCTTCAAGGATGACAAGAGGGGCAGGCAATGCACCTGCACGTAACAGCAACGACAGGTCGTTGGCTTCAGCGACGCTGAAACGTCCTGTGATGATACCGCTACCGCCCAAAATCGGGCCGTTGATGTTCGGGGCGCTGATGACTTTACCGTCGAGTACGATGGCAAGGCTGCGGTTGACGTTGTTTGTCGTCACATGACCAAATTTTTTGCCACCGAGTGCGTTAAAGGTAAAGGAAACAACAGGCTGACCATCTTGGAAAGTCGGTTGACTGTCGATCAACATATCGCCGCTCACTTCGACCTTACGGCGCACGGCGATCAAGCGTTGTTCATTTTGTGCATCCGGCAGGGCAATTGTACCTGGTGGGAGACGTCCTGAAACAAGATCATCGGCAGAGACATTATGGTTGACCAGATGGAAGGTCATTTTAGCTGTTTTACCCAACAGACGCTTCACATCTTCCGGGTTATCAATGCCGGGAAGCTGGATCAGGATACGTTCGTCGCCCTGTCGCTGGATGTTGGGTTCTTTGGTGCCGGTTTCGTCGATACGGCGACGGACAATCTCGATAGATTGTTCAACGGCGGATCGTTTGGCATCAATGATGGCCTGTTCTGTCAGACTGATGGAAATCTTATGACCTTCGGTCACAGTTTCTGCACCGGTATCCAATTTACGCAACAGGTCATAAGCCTGTTCGATCTGTTCATTTTTAGGGATCTGGACAGAAACGGCATCATCTTTAACGCCAAGGCCGGTATAACGAATACGTTCGGCACGTAATGTGGTGCGAACCGAATCAACGATAGATTCTAGGCGTTCGTTAATCACGGTTTGTGCTTCTACTTCCAGAAGCAGGTGTGAGCCGCCTTGAAGGTCAAGGCCAAGGCTGATTTGCTGATTGGGAAGCCATCCCGGAAGATCTGCCGTTGTTTGACGGTCAAACATGTTGGGCGCAGCAAATGCCACGCCCAACAAACAAACCGCAATCACAAGGGCAATTTTCCATTTGGCGAAGTAGACCATATTTCGAGGTCCCTTCCATTGCTTGTGTTTAGTCTTTTTTACCGCCGAAAAGCTTTTTCAAGCCACCGGCTTCTTCGGTTTTTTCTTCTGTAGCTTTGGCGTCATCGCCAGCGACAGGTTCTGTTTTGTCGATAACAGACGCGATCATTTCACGGCGTACTTTGACAACAACATCTTTTGCGATTTCAACAGAAACTTCAGTGTCGCTGTCAACTTTGGTAACTTTACCCAAGATACCGCCACTGGTCAGGACGTTGTCGCCACGACGCAGAGCTTCCAACATTTTTTTATGTTCTTTAGCGCGTTTTTGTTGCGGACGAATCATCAGGAAATAAAACACGACAAAGATCAGGATTAGCGGCAGAAACGCTTCGATACCGCCCCCTGCACCACCAGCAGCTTGAGCATAAGCCGGAGAAATGAGCATAGAAAACTCCTTAGGAATTAAAGTAACAGTCATCGGGATAACCCGAGCTTGCGCGGGACTATACAATGGGATGTTTACATTTTCTATAGGAATTCGTAGCTTCTGCGGACATTTTTTAAAGTAGAGGACGCAATGACGGACAATAATTATTTAACGGTACTCACAAGAATTGCCGAGGCCTTGGAGCGCCAATCCCCCCAGAAGGCAACCAGTAACGATCTGGATTGTGCCGATGCTTTTGTTTGGTCCCCTGAAACAGCACGTTTAGAACCGATTTTCAAGGTGAGCCACCTTCCCTTACAGATGTTGCAAGGGATTGATTTGCAAAAGGATATTCTGCTTAAAAACACCAAACAGTTTGCAGATGGTTTTTCTGCAAACAACGCTTTGTTATGGGGGGCGCGCGGTACGGGCAAAAGCTCTATCGTGAAAGCCATCCATGCGGAGCTAAATAAGCAAACGCCCAAAAGCCTGATGCTGGTGGAAATTCACCGCGAAGATCTGGAAACCCTACCCGACTTGCTGAAGGTTTTAAAAACAACAGAGCGCCGATGCGTGCTTTATTGTGATGACCTGTCATTTGACAATGGCGATGCGAGCTATAAGTCATTAAAAGCTGTGCTTGAGGGCGGCATTGAAGGCCGACCGGAGAATGTGATTTTTTATGCCACCTCCAACCGTCGTCACCTGATGCCGCGCGATATGATTGAGAATGAGCGATCAACCGCCATTCACGCCTCGGAAGCGGTAGAGGAAAAAGTGTCGCTGTCAGACCGTTTTGGCCTGTGGCTCGGCTTCCACAACATGGATCAGGAAACCTATTTTGCAGCGATCCGTGGGTATGTTGCAGAATACGGCCTGAACATCAGCGAAGAAGACTGGAAAGCAGAAGCGATTGAATGGACGGTTACCCGTGGCGGGCGTTCTGGCCGTGTCGCTTGGCAGTATATTCAGGATGTGGCTGGCCGCTTGGGTCAAAAGCTCGTTTAAGCTTCTGACCAGACCGCAAAGTCATAGCCATTGAGGTCTTTGAATTCAAAGCGTTTACCGCCGGGAAAGTCAAAGACCTCTTTTGTTATCTGTCCACCCGCAGCGATAACGGACTGGTGTAAACCCTTTAGGTCTGTGCCATAGAGGACGATCAGCGGCCCACCGGGAATTGGCATTCCTGTTTCAAAGCCGCCCTTCATATGCCCATCTGAAAATTCGCAATAATCAGGGCCATAATCGGTGTAAGTCCACCCGAAAACACGTTCAAAAAACTGTTTGGTCGCCGCGATGTCGGTAACGCGAAATTCAATGTAATTGATGGTCTTTTCGACGGGTGGGCAAGTCATTTTCTAAATCTCCAGTTCACACCAGACAGGTGTGTGATCCGATGCTTTTTCCCAGCCGCGCGGTGTTTTGTCGATGCCTGCGTTGACTAGGAGGTCAGCGGCTTGTGGGGACAGGAGCAAGTGGTCAATCAGGACGCCATGGTCCTTGTTCCACCCGCCCCCGCGGTAATCCCACCATGAAAACTGACCGGATTCAGGGTGATAGAGTTTAAAGGCGTTGGTCAGCCCAAGAAAGAGATGCTCGCGGTACAACTCGCGCGCTTCTTCCTGACAGATGGCGTCATCCCCCATTTTATTGATGTCGTAAACATCACCATTGTCAGGGGCAACGTTATAGTCCCCTGCAAGAACGAACGGCAGATCTTCGCTCAGCAAAAGTTTGGTGCGTTCAATAACCCGTTTCATGAAGTCGAGTTTATAGGTAAACTTTTCCGTATTAATCGGGTTGCCGTTGGGGAAGTAGATGGAGGCACATCTAATGCCACCGATATCGGCTTCGATATAACGCGCCTGTTCGTCTTCGTCATCACCTGGCAGTTTATCCAAGACCAGTTCAATGGGGAGTTTGGACAGGATCGCAACGCCATTAAAGGATTTTTGGCCGACATATTCGATGTGATAGCCAAGTTCTTTAATTTCCATTTCCGGTACAGCCGTACCGGGGGTCTTTAATTCTTGTAAAAGGGCTACATCCGGGGCGAAGTCTTTTAGCCACTTTAACAGATGTTCTGTGCGGGCGTTGATGCCGTTAATGTTCCATGTCGCGATTTTCACGAAGAATTCTCCATTGAGCTTTTATTTGGAGATAACATATACTCTACACATGAAGATGCCAGCATTCCTTTTAGTTTTTTTTGGTGCAACGCTTTTTTTTGCAAAGGCACCGCTTTATGCCAAAACCGGATGGCCCGCCTGTCCGGAAGATGGGCGTTCTGTTGATATTTACGTTGAACAGTCTATGGGGCAATTGCGCTACCATTCGGCCTTTAACTCTGCGCAGTTGTCCAATTTACGCGGAAATGTCGGGCGTAGGCTGGGGCCCATGTGGGTGCCAACAGGGTTGACCATAGCCGATGAAAACTATCGTCTCAGTGTCAGTACGAAGACCTATCCGTTGGGTCAGAACCGATATTGTTCCATCTTGACCGGCGCCAAATTGTTTATCGGCTATCAAAATATTGATGTGTATGTCAGTAACAAATACCAGCCCGGTAGCTGCGAGCATGAGTCGATCCTGAACCATGAAAATATCCATGTGCGGATTTTTCGTGAAACGCTCTATGATCACGCAAACGGGATTGAAACGACACTTCGTCGCAAGGCACCAGGGGTCGGACCTGTCTACATGCGCTCCCCTAATGGGGCGGCGAGCAAGGTACAGCGCTTACTGGATGCGCAAATTCGCCCACTTTTTAAACGGATGAGCCAAGAAATCAGCCGCAAAAATGCCCGCATCGATACAAAATCAAATTATCGACGCGAGCAAGCGCTGTGTTCAAACTGGTGAATTTAAACTGAGAAGGATGACCCGCAGCCGCATTCAGATGTGGCATTGGGGTTTGTCATCTGAAAAGATGATCCCATCAGGTCGGTGACGTAATCCAGTTGTGCACCTTCAACAAACGGCAAGGATGCTTCATCTACCAAGACATCAATATCACCAAAGGTGAAGACTTGATCGTCTTCTTTCACCTTGTCATCAAGGCTAAAGTTGTAAGAAAAGCCTGAACAGCCGCCACTTGTAATCATGATGCGCAGCTTAAGCTCCGGGTTGCCTTCCATGGCAATAAGCTTTTGAACTTGCTCATTTGCACTTTGGGTTAAACCGACTTGGCTCATCTATGTATCTCCTGTAGGCACTATGAGGGGTACGACATATGTAAGCGATCTTTTTCGTTTGTCAAACCCATTGCATCAACAGGCCCACAAGGTTACCTTCCTGTTATGAACGATTTTATCAAACTCGCCCCTTACGCCAGCTTGCCAGAAGAAAGCCGTGGCCGCCATTTTCCTGAACCGGAAAGTGCGACCCGGAGCTGCCATCAGCGCGACCGTGACCGCATTATTCATTCGGCAGCCTTTCGGCGTTTACAATATAAGACTCAGGTTTTCGTCAACCATGAGGGCGATTTTTTTCGCACCCGCCTCACCCACTCACTTGAAGTCGCACAGATTGCCAGAACGGTGTGCAGATACCTGAATTTAAATCAGGAATTGGCGGAAGCATTGGCCCTCGCGCATGATCTTGGCCATCCGCCTTTTGGTCATGCCGGCGAAGATGCGCTTGATACGGCCCTTGCCCCATACGGCGGGTTTGACCATAACGCCCAATCCTTGCGTGTCATAACCGAGCTTGAACAAAGATATGCGGATTTCGATGGCTTAAACCTGACGTGGGAAACCGTGGAAGGTGTGGTGAAGCACAATGGTCCTTTATTAGGCGTTAAAGCCGATCATGCCCACCCCGTCCCGCAAGCCATCCTTGATTATGATAAAAATAAGATGTATTTGGACTTGGCGAACTTTTCCTCACTTGAAGCGCAAATCGCTGCTTTATCTGATGATATCGCTTACAACAACCACGATATTGACGATGCCTTGCGCGCCCGCCTGATCCGAATCGAAGATTTGAATGATATTCCGGTTGTGGGCGAAACCTTCCGCGATATTGCGAAACAATATCCCGATCTGGACGCCTCGCGCATGATTTACGAGGCTGTACGCAGATTGATTGGGGATATGGTCAACGATCTCTTGCAGGAAACGCAATCGCGCATTAAAGATGCATCACCAAAACATAGTGACGATATTAGACAGGCCGATCATGCCACCGCCTCTTTTTCCGAACGTATTCAACAATGCGATCGTGAGCTGAAGGCGTTCATGTTCGAAAATGTCTATCGCCACTATAAAATCAACCGGATGACAAGCAAGGCGCGACGGGTTGTGCAAGACCTTTTTGCACTCTTCACCGCGGAACCGAATTGCTTGCCGACTGAATGGTACAAACTCACCGACGGCAAACCGTCAGAACAGACTGCGAAAGTGGTTGCTGATTATATTGCCGGCATTACAGATCGATACGCGTTGGATGAACATTCCCGTTTATTTGATGTACAGGCCAGAAACTCATGAATTTTTTTAAAGTATTTCATTCCAATCTTTCCGACATTGTTACGAAACTGGGCGAAGCAGGCGATCTGCCTGAAGGTCTGGACACATCCCGCATTACCTGCGAGCCACCGCGCGACGCGACTCATGGGGATGTAGCGACCAACGCTGCGATGGTCTTGTGTAAACAAGCCAAGATGAAACCGCGCGATCTCGCTGAAAAACTGGCGCCGGAAATTGAAAAAATCGCCCATGTTGTCTCTGTTGAGGTTGCAGGCCCCGGTTTTATTAACGTCAAATTGTCCGATGAGTTCTGGCATGCCCGTCTAAAAGACGTTTTGAATGCAGGGACTGATTGGGGCCAAAGCGACATGGGCGAAGGCCAGACGGTCAACGTAGAATATGTTTCTGCAAACCCGACAGGCCCAATGCACGTGGGCCATGGTCGCGGTGCGGTTGTGGGTGATGCGCTTGCTTTGCTGTTGGCAAAAGCGGGCTATAAAGTCACAAAAGAATATTACATCAACGATGCTGGCGCACAAGTTGACGTGCTCGCACGTTCCGTTTACCTGCGCTACCGTGAAGCTTTTGGGGAAACGGTAGAAATCCCGGAAGGTCTGTATCCGGGTGACTACCTTGTCCCCGTCGGTGAAAAACTGAAAGACGTTCACGGCGATAAGTGGTTAAACGCGGACGAAGCGGACTATCTGGAAGAAATTAAGACTTTCTCCATCAACGCGATGATGGACCTGATCCGCGAAGATTTAGCGGCCTTGGGTGTTGTCCATGATGTCTTTTCTTCAGAAAAAGAACTGGTAGATAATGGCGGTGTTGAAGCGGCCCTTAAATACCTCGAAGATCGCGACCTGATTTACACAGGCGTTCTGGAACCACCGAAAGGCAAAACGTCGGAAGATTGGGAACCGCGCCCGCAATTGCTGTTTAAAGCGTCTCAATTCGGCGATGATGTGGATCGCCCGTTGAAGAAATCCGATGGCTCCGGCACGTATTTTGCCTCTGACATCGCCTATCACTTTGACAAGTTCCAGCGTGGGTCTGATCAATTGATCGACGTTTTGGGCGCTGACCACGGCGGGTACGTTAAACGTATGAAAGCCGCTGTCAAAGCCATGTCCGAAGGTAAGGCTGAACTGGACGTCAAATTGGCCCAGATGGTCAATCTGTTGGAAAATGGCGAGCCTGTTAAGATGTCCAAACGCGCCGGGACATTTATTACGTTGCGTGAAGTGATCGACAAGGTCGGTAAAGACGTTGTGCGCTTTATCATGCTGACCCGTAAAAATGATGCGCAGCTGGAATTTGACTTTGCCAAAGTGACAGAACAGTCCAAAGACAACCCTGTCTTTTATGTGCAATATGCCCACGCGCGTTGCTATTCCGTCTTCCGTAAGGCAATGGACGAGTTTGACGGCATTGATTTGTCCGAAGCAAATCTGGCAACGGCTGATTTATCGCATTTGTCCGATGAGTCTGAAATCAAGCTGATGCGCCTGATGGCTGAATGGCCGCGTTTGATCGAAGCGGCAGCAAAAGAACACGAACCGCACCGGATTACATATTTTCTTTACGATTTGGCGTCAGAATTCCATTCATTATGGAACAAGGGTACGGGCGATGTTTCGCTGCGTTTCTTGCATGCTGATAATCTGGAACTTACCAAAGCACGTCTGGCTTTGTTGAAAGCGGTCTCTTTGGTGATCGCGTCCGGCCTTCTTGTTCTGGGTGTTGAACCGGTTAAGGAGTTGCGCTAATGCCGCATCGGGACGATTTTGACGACGATCTTTTGGACACGGATTCAGATGCTTTTGACTATAAGCCTGTTTCCAGCGACGAAGGAAGCGGCAGTAAAGCTGTAAAACTGATTTTGGCGGTGAGTGTCATTGCGGCCCTTGGTGGGGCGGCGTGGTACTTTGTCGGTGGCACACCGATGGATCAGGATCAGGTGCCGATTGTGCGCGCAGAACCGTCCCCGATGAAGGAAAAACCGCAAGACCCGGGCGGCATGGATGTACCTAACCGTGATAAAACGGTTTATGACCGTGTCAGCGGTGAAAATACGGAACCAAAACTGGAACGTCTTTTACCACGGCCGGAAAAGCCGTTGGATAAGCCTGCCCAAACCTTGGGAGAAATTGAGGCTGAGACCACCGCAGCAGGCATAACCAAGTCACTGCCCCCGCTGCCGGAAACGCCCGAAGAGGTTGCTGAGGCTGTAGCACAAACACCCGCGCCTGTGGAAGAAGTCAAAGAACTGCCCGCCGTACCAACAGAGGAAATGGCGACAGAAATTGAGGCGCCAACACCTGCGCCTGTTGAGGATCCAAATGGCCCGCGCGCCTTGGTGAAACGAAGCGAGCAACCGCTTGCCGTCGATAAGCAGGACAAAGATGATCTAGCTGCCAAGATTGCTGAAGCTTTACAAGAGCCGAAAACGCAAGCGCCAAAACAAGTTGCTGCGGTCACACCACCTGCACCAAAACCGCCTGCGACAGAAAATCCGACGTCGGGTTATCTTATGCAAATCCTGTCGTCAAAAAGCGAAAGCGGCGTGGAAACAACCTGGAAGAAAATTAAAGCCAACAATGGTGATATTGTAAATGGCTTGAATGCCAATATCGTTAAGGCTGATCTGGGCGATAAAGGTATTTATTACCGCTTGCGCCTTGGTCCGGTACAATCCGGCGATGAGGCAAAAAATATTTGTGCTAAACTAAAAAAACGTGATGTGGGGTGCTTCATTGTCCGCGTACGATAATTCTAACCCATCTGCGGTCATCTATGGTCTTGAAGGTCTGGAACTGACTGATTGGGAACGTGACTTCTTTGAAGACGTAAATCCGCTGGGCTTTATCCTATTTGCCCGCAATATTTCAGACCCCTATCAGGTTCAGGCATTGACAGATGATCTGCGCAGCTGTGTGGGACATACAGACGTGCCGATCCTGATTGATCAGGAAGGTGGACGCGTAGCCCGTCTTCGCCCACCCCATTGGCGCGAAGCCCCAACAGCGGCTAAAATCGGTGAGTTGGCTGTGTTTGACCTTGAAATGGGTTTGGAAGCCGCGCATCTCAACGCGCGTTTGTTCGCGTCTGAACTTATGAATTTGGGCATTAACGTCGATTGTGCGCCGGTGCTTGATATTCCCATGCCGGATGCTGATCCGATCATTTCCGATCGGGCTTATGCCCCGCACCCTGAACTTGCTGCCGTGATGGGCCGTGCGGCTTGTCGTGGTTTTCTTGCAGGCGGTGTGCTGCCTGTCATCAAGCACATCCCCGGTCATGGGCGGGCTCTGGTCGATAGTCATAAAGAATTACCGGTCGTCGATGCCCCATTTGATATTCTGGATAGCGTTGATTTCCGCCCCTTTGTCGAACTGGCAGACATGCCCTGGGCGATGACGGCCCATATCGTCTATAGCGATATCGACCAGTTTGCCCCCGCCACTATGTCGCCGCGTTTGATCGAAGAAGTTATTCGCAATCACATCGGCTATAATGGTGTCCTGATTTCTGATGATTTATCAATGCAGGCTCTGGAAGGCGATTTTGCCAGCCGTGCGGAAACCGCGCTTGATGCCGGGTGTGATCTTGTCCTGCATTGCAACGGTAACAAAGAAGAAATGCTGGCGGTTGCCGAAGGTTTACGCCCTGTAAGTGATCAAACCGATGATCGCCTTGAAGAAGGGTGGAAAATGACACGCGAGACACTTGATGAAATCGACTTCGATCAGGCAGAAAATCGCTTCAACACCTTGATGGAATTGGTCTGCTAAATGGATTTTTCAAACGTCCCCTTTCTCATTTCTGTATGGATTTTACCGGTTATTCTTGCGGTGACGCTGCATGAAGCTGCGCACGGCTGGGTGGCTTATCGCCTTGGTGACCGTACAGCCTACATGATGGGACGGGTGACGTTTAATCCGGTTAAGCATGTTGATCCGTTCGGCACTTTGATTTTGCCGGGATTGATGTTGTTTTTATCCGGCGGGAAAATGATGTTTGGCTTTGCCAAACCTGTCCCGGTTGATATTCGCAACACCTACAATCCGCGCCGGGATATGGTGCTGATTGCAGCTGCGGGTCCGGCCTCAAACATCATTCTTGCGTTTCTCTCTGCCATCGCTTTTTATGCGGTGGAGTTTCTCCCCAAAGATGTGGATTTGTGGGTAGCGCATAACCTTGCCAATTCCATTCGCATCAATGTGATCCTGTGTGTCTTCAACCTGATTCCCCTGCCCCCGCTTGACGGTGGGCGTATTGCGGTTGGTATCTTGCCAAGACCGCTTGCCATGCGTGTTGCCGCCCTTGAACGTTACGGTATGTTTATCCTGCTTGGCTTGATCTTCCTTGTGCCTTATGTGGGGGACGTCGTGGGATTGAACTTGAATGTGTTCTGGTACCTTGTCGGTCTGCCTGCCGAAATTATTACAGAATTTATCGTTAACGTGGTTGGTATCTAGGGCGATCGGTCGTGGAAAAGCTCATTGATCTTGATCAGCACGAAGACGATGATTTACGGCCTAAGAAGAAAAGCGCACTGATTATTGATCTGGAGGGCTTTGAGGGACCGCTGGATATCCTGTTGGAACTGGCGCGGGATCAAAAAGTTGACCTAATCCACCTCTCGATCTTCCATCTTGCCGACCAGTATTTAAACTGGGTTGCCGAAGCACGGCGTAAAAACCTTGAGCTTGCAGCAGATTATCTTGTGATGGCGGCATGGTTGGCCTATTTGAAAAGCCGCCTGTTGATCCCGACCCAGTCAACCGAAGAAGAACCAAGTGCGGAAGAGATGGCGGCGGCCCTTGCCTTCCAGCTGCAACGTCTGGAAGCCATGCGCACTGCCGGCGAGCAGTTGATGGAGCGCAGCATCCTGGGTAAAAACGTGTTTAAACGAGGCGAACCTGAATCGTTCGGCAAGATGGATGACGTGTCCTATGACGTGACCCTCTACGATCTGATGAAGGCGTACGGTGATCAGATGAACAAGCACGTGGATCAGACTTTGCATATCGAAGCGACAGACCTCTACTCTATGGATATGGCGATTGAACGCCTTCGTAGTTTTTTGGGGAAGATCCCGGAATGGACAAAATTGCAGAGTTTTTTGCCCAAAGACTTAAAGAACGAACTTCATACCCGTTCTGCCATTGCCTCTACATTTGCAGCCGCCCTTGAAATGGCGCGCGATGGTAAAGTCAAAATCCGTCAATCAGAAACATTTGGGGCGATTTACATTCAAAGCCCGGATACGGAGCTGATCTCATGAACGATGAATCGTTGGAACATAAACGCCTTGTAGAAGCGGTGCTGTTTGCCAGCAAAGAACCGCTGGGCGAGAAGAAACTCTCCAATTACTTTCAGGAAGGTGTGGATGTTAAATCTCTGCTGAAGGAGTTGCAGGAGGAATATGCTGGCAAAGGTGTCAATCTCATCCGTTTGGGCAATGCCTGGGCTTTTCGGACTGCACCAGACATAGCAGAACATCTCAGCGAACATCGGGAGAATGTAAAGACTCTGTCGCGTGCCGCCATTGAAACACTGGCGATTTGTGCGTATCACCAACCCGTCACACGTGCTGAGATTGAAGAAATTCGCGGCGTTTCTCTCTCTAAAGGGACGCTGGATGTTTTGTTTGAGGCAGGTTGGATTAAACCGCGGGGCCGTAGACGCACGCCGGGACGACCTATGACATGGGGGACGACGGTGTCGTTCCTCGATCAATTTGGTCTGGAAAAAATCGATGACCTGCCGGGCATTGAAGAATTGAAGAGTGCGGGGCTTTTGGATGCCCGCCCTGCCATCAACGCCTATAGTGTGCGCGGGGAAATGGAGTTGCCGTTTGTACATCCTGAACAGGATCAGGATGAGGACGACTTGCCGGAACCGTTACTTGAAGAATAAGTCTGTAAAAAAAATAGGGATTTTGCGCTTCCCTATTTGATTTTTAAAAAATTTCTGTTTAAAAGTAATTGCAAGTCATTTTCAATTGAATGGTAGAGCGAAGACAGACGTGTTTGCATATCCCGCCAAACTAAAAAAACTTAAAACAATCAATGGGTGGACGCTTTTTACGCTGATTTCCGCGCTTATTATCGCCTCCCCCGTTTTGGTTGTTCTCTCCCATGTTTTTATGCCCTCCGGTGATGTTTGGGCACATTTAGCTGATACGGTTTTAAGCCGTTATATTTACAACTCTATCGTTTTGTTATTGGGCGTTGGGCTGGGGACCTTGGTTGTCGGGACCGGATGTGCGTGGCTTGTAACCATGTGTGATTTCCCGGGGCGTAAGATTTTTGAGTGGGCGTTATTGTTGCCCTTGGCGGTACCTGCCTATGTGATCGCTTATACCTATACAGGTCTTTTGGACTATGCAGGTCCGGTGCAGGAAACCTTACGACTTGTCTTTGGCTGGACGTCAGCGCGTGATTATTGGTTCCCGGAAATACGGTCCCTTTGGGGGGCGACGACCATGTTTACATTGGTGCTTTATCCTTATGTTTACATGCTGTCACGCGCTGCCTTTCTGGAACAATCCATCTGCGTCCTTGAAGTGAGCCGCACCCTGGGGCGCACGCCGTTTCAGGCCTTTAAAGATGTGGCTTTTCCGCTCGCACGCCCGGCAATCGCCGCCGGGTCCGCCCTTGCGTTGATGGAAACCTTAAATGATTTCGGGACTGTCCATTTTTTTGCTGTGGATACCTTTACAACAGGGATTTATCGCACTTGGTTTGGCTTGGGGGAACCCACGGCAGCGGCGCAGCTGGGTGCTTGTTTGCTGATCTTCATCGTTAGTTTAATTGCGCTTGAGCGTTATTCCCGTGGGCAGGCAGCCTACCACCACACCACAGTTCGATATCGCGCGTTACGCAAACTGCAGCTGAGCAAGCCGAAACAGATAATCTCTTTCGTTTCCTGTTTTCTTCCCGTTCTGCTTGGGTTTATCCTGCCTGCGGGCATCTTGTTGAATTGGGCGTTGGCAACAACCGAGTGGTGGTTGAACTGGCAGTTCTGGGGCTTTGCCTTTAACAGTTTTATCCTGTCTTTCGTTGCTGCTTTATTGGCCGTTATTTTAGCTGTTTTGATGGCTTACGGGACGCGTTTGCACCCGTCCTTTTGGACGAAGCTGGGGGTGCGCGCAGCGTCCATTGGTTACGCCGTACCGGGATCGGTTTTAGCTGTCGGGATTATGCTGCCGTTTGCCTGGACCGATAATTTTATCGATAGCTGGGCGCGGGAATATCTGGGCATCTCCACCGGATTGATCTTGTCAGGCACCATTGTTGCCGTGGTTTTTGCGTATGTGGTGCGTTTCCTGTCCGTGTCTTTCAACGCGATTGAAGCAGGTTTGGGCAAAGTAACCAAAAATATGGATTGTGCCGCACGTACACTTGGCCATGGTCCGGCAGAAACCTTACGAAAAGTCCACCTGCCCCTTATTCGTGCCAGCATGTTTTCGGCCTCCATTCTTGTGTTTGTGGACGTGATGAAGGAACTGCCCGCAACCATGATTATGCGGCCTTTCAATTTCACTACGCTTGCCGTACGGACGTTTGAGCTTGCGAGTGACGAACAGCTTGCTGAAGCTTCCAGTGCCGCCCTAGCCATCGTTATTGTTGGTATTATTCCGGTGATTATGATCAGTCGAACCATCGCGAAATCCCGCCCCGGGCATGAAAGTTAGGAATAGTCATGACGTTAGTTCTTGAAAATGTGGAACTGTCTTTTGATGGTTTTTGTGTCCTCAATAAAATTAACCTGACCGTGGAAACTGGCGAGTTTGTTTGCCTATTAGGGCCCTCAGGATGCGGTAAGACATCGACCTTGCGGGTTTGTGCTGGTCTTGAAACCCCAAAGACCGGCCGTGTCATTGTGGATGGACACGTTATGACGGATGGGCATTTTGTCTTGCCGCCGGAAAAACGTAAGATCGGTTTTTTGTTTCAGGATTTCGCGCTGTTTCCTCACCTCAATGTCTTTGATAATGTGGCTTTCGGTCTGAAGGGGATGGCAAAGGCTAAGATTAAAGAGCGTGTGGAAGAAGTGCTTAAGCAGGTGCAGATGGAAAAATATGCGCCTGCCCTGCCTCACATGTTATCCGGCGGGCAGCAACAACGGGTTGCCCTTGCCCGCGCCCTTGCGCCTAAGCCCGATATTATTTTGCTGGATGAGCCTTTCTCTGGTCTGGACTCTGGTTTGAGGGCAGAAATTCGTGACGAAACGTTGCATGTTCTCAAAACCTCCAACGTTGCGGCGGTGATGGTGACACATGACCCGGAAGAAGCCATGTTTATGGCAGACCGTATCGTTTTGATGAAGGCAGGCAACATTGTACAAGATGGCACACCTGTTGATCTGTATTCTAAACCGGTTGATCATTTTGCCGCTTCTTTCTTTGGGGAGGTGAATATTCTCAAAGGGGTTATCAAAGACAACAAGGCCCAGACCGTCTTAGGGGCGGTGGACACCGTTGGTTTTAGCGACGGTGAAAAAGTCGATGTGTTGGTGCGCCCGCAAAATATTAAACTACGGCGTTTATCCAATGATCAGAAGGAACGTGCAAACAGCCACATAGAGGCAGCACGTTATCTTGGTCGGGAAAGCTTGTTACATATCCGTCTGGAAGACCCTAGCGGAGAGACAACCCATATACACGCCCGCATAGACGGTCAGATGTTGCCACGTGAAGAAGAGATTTTTACCGCTGAAATGGACGTTGAAAGCGCGCTTGTTTTTCGCGCCAGTTGAGCGTTTGTGTGTGATATTTAATTTTACTGCTATTGGGCATTGCGGCGCTCGTTTCAATCTGCCATTATCCGAAAAACAAGTTTAATACATTAACACGGAGAACTCTTCCCATGATGCCAAGTCTTCCACAGCTACTTGTCGTATTGCTGATCGTAGTTGTTATTTTCGGTCTGGGTAAATTTCCTAAAATCGCCGGTGATCTCGCCAAAGGGATCAAAAGTTTCAAAAAAGGTATGAAAGATGAAGAAGCAGAAGATGCTTCCGAAGCGAAGCCTTCCATCTCTCAAAAAGAAGAAAAACCAGCAGAAAATGCTGCTTCGGCCTCTGAAAAAAAAGACGCTTAATCTAACTCTTGTTCTGGACGTAAACGATGCTTGATATCGGTTGGACCGAAATCGCCGTTATTGTGGTCATTGCAATTGTTGTAATCGGACCGAAAGACCTGCCCAAAGCCATGCGCACGGTTGCGCAGATGATTGGTAAGGTCAAGGCCATGATGCGGGAATTCCAAAGCAACATCGACGATATTATTAAGGAAACCGAACTTGAGGAAGTGAAAAACCAAATCAGTTCGGTTCGTAACATGAATTTGGAAAATAAAATCAGCGAAACCATTGATAAAGATGGTGAACTGACCAAATCTATGGACTTTTCTAAGGAAGCGGCAGATTTCGATAAATCCATGAAGGAAGGCACTTCTGAGGAGAAAAAGCCCGCTGCTGTGACCGATGCGTCTTCTAAAGACGATCCATCTGATAAAAAGAGCTAAACCGTGAGCACTCCTGATATTTCATCAAATACAATGCCTCTTATGGAGCATCTTATTGAGCTGAAAAACAGACTGACTGTTGCTGTTGGCGCTTTATTGATTGCTTTTATCGGATGTTATTATTTTTCCAGTAATATCTACGCCTTTTTGGTCGAGCCATTGGCCCAGCTGTTGGCAGAAATGGGCGGAAATCGTCGTATGATCTATACGGCGCTGCATGAAGCCTTTTTCACCCAGTTGAAGGTGTCTTTTTTTGCGGCTTTCCTAATCGCTTTTCCCGTTATTGCGACCCAGTTCTGGCGTTTCCTTGCGCCTGGTCTTTACAAGAATGAAAAGGCAGCCCTCGCTCCTTATCTGGTGCTCTCCCCTATCCTTTTTCTGATGGGTAGCGCACTTGTTTATTATTTCATCATGCCGATGGCTTGGAAGTTTTTCCTGAGCTTTGAAACAATGGGATTGGATGGCTCCCTTCCCATTCAGTTGGAAGCCAAGGTCAATGAATATTTGTCCTTGGTGATGAAGTTAATCTTTGCGTTTGGTATTAGCTTCCAGTTACCGCTGGTGCTGACTTTGTTGGCTCGTGTGGGGTTTGCGACCTCGCGCGGGTTAGCGGCAAAACGTAAGTATGCGGTGGTGATTACCTTTGCTTTTGCGGCCTTTATGACGCCACCTGATTTAATCTCTCAAGTCGGACTGGCAATTCCCATTCTTTTTCTTTATGAAGTGTCCATTCTTTCGGTGCGCGCGATTGAAAAGAAACGTGCTGACATCGTAGAAGATGAAGATGAAGACGACTTTGAAGAAACTGACTTCAACATGACTTAAGGCCAAAACCTATGTTTGATATTAAATGGATCCGCGATAACCCTGCCGAATTTGATGCCGGCATGGCAAAACGAGGCTTGGAAGCACAAAGCGAAAAACTGATCGCATTAGATACGGACCGCCGTGATCTTTTGACACAGGCGCAAGACGTCCAAGCCGAGCGTAACAAGCTATCCAAAGAGATTGGGATTGCGAAACGTGAAGGACGTGATGCGTCCGATATCATGGAGCAGGTTTCCCAGTCGAAAAGCAAACAGGCGGAATTGGAAGACTTGGCAAAAGCCAAGGATAGTGAACTTGAACTCGCTTTGATGTCTTTGCCCAATATTCCTGCCGATGATGTGCCGGAAGGTGAAAGCGAAGACGACAACGTTGAAGTCCGTAAATGGGGTGAAATTCCAAACCTTGGATTTGAACCCAAAGAACATTTCGATATTGGGGAACGTCTTGGTCAAATGGACTTTGAGACCGCCGCCAAAATCTCCGGCTCACGTTTTGTGATCCTGTCGGGTGCACTTGCCCGTATGGAACGTGCACTGGCAGCTTACATGCTTGACCTGCACACCATGAAACACGGCTATACAGAAGTAAACCCGCCAGCATTGGTGAAAGACCCTGCCCTTTACGGGACGGGGCAGTTGCCTAAGTTTTCTGAAGACCTATTCCGCACGGAAGAAGGTTTTTGGATGATCCCGACGGCTGAAGTCCCACTGACGAATATGGTCAATGGTGATATCTTGGCGGAAGAAAGCCTACCACGTCGTTACACGGCGATGACATGGTGTTTCCGTTCTGAAGCAGGCTCTGCGGGTAAAGATACACGCGGCATGATCCGCCAGCACCAGTTCACCAAGGTTGAGATGGTCAGCATCGTTACGCCAGAAGAGTCTGACGCGGAACTTGAGCGCATGACAGGTTGTGCTGAGGCTGTTTTGCAAGGACTGAAGCTGCCCTATCGGGTCATTACACTCTGTACTGGTGATATGGGCTTTACCGCGCGTCGCACGTTCGATATTGAAGTGTGGTTGCCGGGTCAAGATCAGTACCGCGAAATTTCTTCCTGTTCCACAACAGGTGACTTCCAAGCGCGCCGTATGAAGACACGTTACCGTAAAGAAGGTGAGAAAAAGCCGGTTCATGTCCATACCTTGAACGGGTCCGGTCTGGCCGTTGGACGTTGTCTTGTGGCTGTTCTTGAAAATTATCAGCAAGAAGACGGTAGTGTCATCGTCCCTGAGGTTCTACGTCCTTATATGGGCGGTCTTGAGGTCATTGAGCCAAACAAATGATCGATCTTTCAACAGCCCGCATCCTGATTTCCAATGATGATGGTATTCATGCACCGGGTTTGAAAGTCCTTGAAACCATCGCAAAGTCCATTTGTGATGATGTCTGGGTTGTTGCGCCTGAAACTGAACAGAGCGCAACCGGTCATTCCCTTACCCTTCGTCGTCCGTTACGTATCCATAAGCATGGCGAAAAACGCTATAGTGTAGACGGTACCCCCACAGACTCGGTTCTGTTGGCGATGAACGAGATTATGAAAGATCATAAGCCCAACCTCGTTCTGTCTGGTGTAAACCGTGGCGGTAATTTGGGGGAAGATGTGACCTATTCTGGTACTGTTGCGGCAGCGATGGAAGCAACATTGCTGGGTGTACCTGCGATTGCCCTGTCTCAGTATTTTGAAGATAGCAACCGTGTGGAATGGGAAACGGCACTTGCCCATGGGCCAGATGTGATCCGTAATCTGTTAAAGGCGACATGGCCAGCCAATACGCTGATGAATGTCAATTTCCCGGATTTGATCTCTAAATTGGTTAAGGGGGTAAGCTATACCCGACAAGGGCGACGTAAAATTGGGGATGATCTTGCCAAAGGTTACGACCCCCGCGGGGAGGAATATTTCTGGATCGGCGCGCTGCGTAGTCAGCAAGAATTTCTGCAAGGCACGGACCTGCATGCCATTGTTAATGGGTCAATTTCAGTTAGCCCGATTTCACTCGACTTCACCGATATGACAACGCTTAAAAAAATGCAGGAGGCGGGTCAATGACGATAGAAGCCTCCAAAATCCGGCTATTGATGGAACTACGCAGACGTGGGATTACGGATACGGCGGTGTTGTCTGCGATTGAACGAATCCCGCGCGAAAAATTCGTTACCGAGACTTTTCAGGATCAGGCGTATGAAAATATCGCCCTACCCATCGGGTATAACCAAACCCTGAGCCAGCCCTATATCGTCGCCTTAATGACCGAGTCGTTAAAGGTTGGGGATCGAATGAAGGTCTTGGAAATCGGCACCGGATCTGGTTATCAAGCCTTGGTTTTAGCTAAACTTTGTCGGCGTCTTTATACGATTGAACGTCATAAACCTTTGTTGGAGCAAGCAAAGGCGCGTTTTGATCTGTTTTCGCAAACCAATATCGTCGCAAAATGCGATGATGGGACCAAAGGCTGGCGGGAACAGGCCCCTTTTGATCGGATCATGATTACAGCGGCCGCTGAAGACGTCCCCCCTGCCCTTGCAGACCAATTGGCAATTGGCGGGATTATGGTCGCACCGATTGGGGAAGATAAGTCCTCCCAATTTTTAATCCGCGTGACCCGCACCGACGAAGGCTTTGATGTTGAAGAGTTGGAACAAGTACGATTTGTTCCCTTAATCCCTGATTTGCCAGAATAAAATTGAAAGGCCGCGCCCGTCTTGGCATAATCCGCACCATGGTTTGTAAATGGAAACATATCGCCCTTGTTGTTGCAGGTTTTACCCTGTCTTCTTGTGGCTGGGTGGAAATCCCCGCTGATGGCTCACATGGGGGGACAACTTACAAACGTTCCCCAAGCGTACAGCAGACTGCCCCGGCAAAACCGATGGAAATTCCAGGGACATTGATCGTCCAAAAAGGCGACACGGTCTATGCGATTTCCCGGCGTACAGGTGCATCTGTGCGTGACATTATCGATACAAACCAGCTTAAGGCACCTTTTCATTTAAAGGCAGGTCAACGTTTACGCCTGCCGCAGTCGCCTTATCACACTGTTCAAAAAGGCGATACGCTCTATTCTGTCTCGCGGGATTATCGCACGGATGTGTATACGCTGGCGAAGGTCAATAACCTAAAGCCCCCTTTTACCCTTATTCCGGGGCAACAGCTTAAGCTACCGAGCAAAAACAATCTGACAACCGCGTCCAAAACGCTAAAACCTGCCGCCCGTATTTTGGCGGAACCGAAAAATAAACCGAAAACGACCACGCAAAAAGCGGCGCCGCGGATCAGTAAACAAGCCATCCCAAAACCACCGCCACGTTCCAGTAGTCGCTTTGCATGGCCCGCACAGGGCAAACTATTGTCCTCTTTTGGCGCGAAGAAAAACGGCTTGCGCAATGATGGGATCAACATCGCCGCCCAACGTGGCACACCGATTAAAGCCTCAGAAAATGGTGTTGTGGCATATAGCGGAAATGAATTACGCGGTTTTGGCAATATGATCCTGCTAAAACATTCCGGCGGATGGATTACAGCTTACGCCCATGCGGATCAATTGTTGGTTAAGCGTGGTCAAAAGATCAAAAAGGGACAGGTCATCGGTAAAGTTGGGAGCTCCGGCGGCGTAACGACCCCACAGCTCCACTTCGAGATCCGAAAAGGTATGGATCCGGTGGACCCTAAAAAACATCTTAGCGGATAAAAAAATGCCCTCAGTGAAAACCGAGGGCATTTTTAGTGTCTTACGTAACGGGAGCGATTTTACAAGTTTTCGATCTTCGTTACATCGCGCACAGCACCTTTATCCGCACTGGTCGCCATTGCCGCATAAGCACGTAAGGCCATGCTGACTTTACGATCACGTGGTTTAACCGGTTTCCAAGCCGCCTCGCCTTTTGCATCCATCGCTTTGCGGCGGGCATCAAGGTCAGCATCAGAAATTTTCAGGTTAATGCTGCGGTTCGGGATATCGATCTCGATGATATCGCCTTCTTCAATCAAACCGATTGCACCGCCATTTGCGGCTTCAGGGGACGCATGACCGATGGACAGACCAGATGTCCCACCAGAGAAACGACCGTCTGTCAGCAAGGCACATTCTTTACCAAGGCCCATGGATTTCAGGTAGCTGGTTGGATAGAGCATCTCTTGCATGCCCGGCCCACCTTTTGGTCCTTCGTAGCGAATGATCACAATGTCACCGGATTTAACTTCACCTGCCAAAATACGCGCAACGCCTTCGTCCTGGCTTTCGCATACGCGGGCGGTCCCGTTAAAGGTCCAGATGCTTTCATCAACGCCTGCGGTTTTAACAACGCAGCCATCAAGTGCGATATTCCCGTAAAGGACAGCCAAACCACCGTCTTTGGTGAAGGCGTCTTCCACATCACGTACAACGCCTTTGGCACGATCTAAATCCAGTTCTTTGTAACGCGCCGCTTGGGAGAAGGCTTCCTGTGTCGGGATGCCACCCGGTGCCGCTTTATAAAAATGATGAACTTCTTCAGAGTCGTTACGTACGATATCCCACTGATCAATCGCGTCGCCCAGTGTTTTTGCGTGGACGGTGGACACATTGCGGTTGATTAATCCCCCGCGGTCCAAGGAACCTAAAATTCCCATGATCCCCCCAGCACGGTGGACATCTTCGATATGGACGTTGGCAACCGCCGGTGCGACTTTAGACAAGCAAGGGACTTTGCGCGACAGGGAGTCCATGTCTTTCATGGTGAAGTCTACTTCAGCTTCACGCGCAATCGCCAACAAGTGCAGGATGGTGTTGGTTGAGCCGCCCATGGCGATATCCAACGTCATGGCATTTTCAAACGCTTCGTAAGTGGCGATTCCGCGCGGGGTGACACTCGCATCGTCTTGTTCGTAGTATCGTTTGCAGATTTCAACAGCCGTGCGGCCGGCTTCTTCAAACAGGGCGCGACGATCAGCATGTGTTGCAACAATAGTGCCGTTGCCCGGCAGGGACAGGCCCAAGGCTTCAGACAGGCAGTTCATGGAGTTTGCAGTAAACATACCGGAACATGACCCACACGTCGGGCATGCGCTGCGCTCAATCTCGTTAACTTCTTCGTCTGACACGTTTGGATCAGCTGCTTTGACCATAGCATCAACCAGATCTAGAGAATGTTCAATGTCATTGATGGTCACTTTACCGGCTTCCATCGGTCCACCTGAAACAAAGACAGTCGGAATGTTCAGGCGCATGGAGGCCATCAACATACCCGGCGTGATTTTGTCACAGTTGGAGATGCAAACCATCGCATCTGCGCAATGGGCATTGACCATATATTCAACGCTATCTGCGATCAGGTCACGTGAAGGCAAGCTGTATAGCATCCCGTCATGGCCCATGGCGATGCCGTCATCAACGGCGATGGTATTGAATTCTTTTGCAATACCGCCTGCTTTTTCAATTTCACGTGCGACAAGCTGGCCTAGGTCTTTTAGGTGGACGTGGCCCGGAACAAATTGTGTGAAGGAGTTGACCACCGCGATAATCGGCTTGTCAAAGTCCCCGTCTTTCATACCGGTTGCGCGCCATAATGCGCGGGCACCAGCCATATTGCGTCCGTGTGTCGTTGTACGTGAACGATATTCAGGCATGTTCTCTATCCTTACGGTCTTTAAATTATGTAGCCCCACCTAAACAGGCAGGGCTGTTAACATAGCTATCTCTGTATGGTTTGGAAAGTATTATACGCTAGAAGCTATATAATGTGATCCAATTCCTAGCGATTCTGAAAGATCATTACCATCAGGTGTGATCAAAAGTGTCTTTAACCCATAGGAATGACCCAAGGCGATCTCGTTTAAGGGATCTGAACAGACAAGCAGAATACGTTGATTCTCGGCGAGAGGAAACTTTTTCTTTAGGTTCGAGAAATCCCCCCGCAAAAGAATGCGTTCTGGTGCGAAGGAAAAGCCAAGATAATTGACGCGGCGGGCTAATTCTTCCCGCGACGCATCTGTTTCTGTTGTAAAAATGGCGAGCTTTCTTTCCTTGCGGCGCAAAGTGGGGACAAGCACGGCACCGGCGGGAAGTGTTTTACCATTGCGGCACAGGGTACCTTCAGCACTAAAAATCACCACTTCAAAATCGTGTGCAATATCAAGGACGCCAGCGATAGCCACGGACTCTGTGGGTTGGCCATCACAAAGCCCCGGCACTAGAGAGCCCGGAGGTAAATTAAATCCCGACAATGAATTTGACGCCATATAGTCCTCACCCGCTTGTGTTTGTTTCTTTCTTCAAGATGTAGGGAGAAGACATAAAAATCCAATAGGTGAGTTGAAATTTATTTTGGTGGAATGGCCTTCCCCATGGCGTTCAGCGTTTTTTCAAGTTCTTTTGCTTTGTTTTTCAAATCTTTTTCCATCTGTTTGATTTGGCGATCAAGGGAGACGGCGTTGTTATATGCCCGCTGTCTTTTTGCGGCCGTTGATTTTTTTATGGCTTTACGCGCTGCCCATTCGCCTGCATGTGCAAGCACGACGATGCCGGCGATCATGCAGATCATGCCAGCCAACATATAGTCCAGTTTACCAAAGGCCGCAGCGACGCCCCAAAAGCCGATGGTTGCGATAGAGGAACCAATAACAAAGAGCATACGTCGACTAATCTGATCATCGGATTTATGGATATTTTCAATGTCTTTCATGGAGTTGGCGATCTCCATTCGGGCGAGTTGCTGCCACTTACTAAAATTCATTCCTTTAAACGGTTCACGGTTTTCACGGATGAAAAGCTCTAGGCGTTTCACAATATATTCCGCGCGTTCTTCCGGTGTTGGTTCGTTTGCCATCTTGCCTGTCTCGAAAAAGAAAAAGCCCTACCCTGTCGAGGGTAAGGCTTTCACTTTACAAGCAACTTGCAAAAAATGTGTTAAAGCGCCGTGGTCAGTCGTGCCAAGGCTTCTTTAAACTTGTCATTTTTTGCCGTCAATTCTGCAACTTTGGTGCGTTCAGTTTCAACAACATCAGCCGGTGCGTTGGCGACAAACTTTTCATTGGACAGCTTTTTCTCTTTGCCGCCGATGATCTTGTCGAGATTCGCAATCTCTTTTTCCAGACGGGCCTTCTCAGCATTCACGTCCATGTGATCGACCACATTGATGAAGACGGTAGACTCGCCAACGACTTCCTGGACGCAGCCTTGTGCGATCGCTTCCGTGATCGGCTCGACCTTCTGCAGACGGGCCATGCGTTTGATCAGGTCCATGTTGCGTTCCAGACGCTGAACGGTCACATCGCTGGCACCTTGCAGGAACACATCCAACTGAACACTGCCCGGTACATTCAGTTCAGAACGGGTCGTACGAATGGTGGAGATCAGATTGACCAACCAATCCATTTCTTCGTTAGCGTCAGCATCTTCCAGCACTTTTTGCGGCCAGCTGCTGCTGATCAATTGGTTTGCACGTTCATCGGCCATGGACTCCCATAGCTCTTCTGTAATGTACGGCATGGAGGGGTGCAGAACGTGGAGAATTTGATCCAAGACCCAAGCAGTTGTGGCTTTGGTTTCTTCAACTGCGGCTTCATCAGCACCATTCAGGATTGGTTTGGTGAATTCCAGATACCAGTCACAGAAAGTCCCCCATGCAAAGCCGTAAATGGAATTTGCAGACTCGTTGAAACGATACTCTTCAATCTGACGGCCGACTTCAGCGGCGATATCGCCAACCTTGCCTACGATCCAACGGTTCACCGGATGTTGGACCGCAGCCGGATCAAACCCGTCAACGGGCTTACAGCCGTTCATTTGACAGAAACGCGCCGCATTCCATAGTTTGGTTGCAAAGTTACGGTAGCCTTCCACACGGCTTTTTGCGAGCTTGATGTCACGGCCTTGTGCAGCCATCGCAGTCAGTGTGAAACGCATCGCGTCCGCACCGAACTCATCAATCATCTCCAGCGGATCAATGACGTTACCTTTGGACTTGGACATTTTCGCCCCATGTTCATCACGAACAAGCGCATGGATGTACACGTCTTTAAACGGCACTTCCCCCATAAAGTGGATACCCATCATCATCATACGGGCAACCCAGAAGAAGATGATATCAAAGCCAGTAACCAAAACGTCCGTAGTATAATATTTTTCCAGCTCAGCCGTTTTTTCAGGCCAACCCAGCGTCGAGAACGGCCAAAGCGCAGAAGAGAACCAGGTATCCAATACGTCGGTTTCACGGGTCAGTTTAACACCTTCACCTGCGGCTTTCTGTGCCTCTTCCTCAGTCATTTCAACGTAAATATTGCCGTTTTCGTCAAACCATGCCGGGATTTGATGGCCCCACCAGATTTGGCGGGAGATACACCACGGCTGGATGTTGCGCATCCATTCGTAGTAGGTATTTTCCCATTGTTTGGGCACGAAACGGGTCTTGCCAGTCTCAACCGCTTCTAAGGCTGGTTTCGCCAGCACTTCTGCATTCACAAACCATTGATCCGTCAGCCAAGGTTCGATCACCACGCCAGAGCGATCCCCGTAAGGAATGGTCATCGGGTTTTCTTCGATTTTCACCAAAAGGCCGAGGCTTTCCATTTCAGCAACGATTTTTTCACGCGCATCAAAACGATCCATGCCTTGATATTCAGCTGGTGCATTTTCGTTCAGTTTTGCGTTCAGGTCGAGAACGTTGATGATTTCAAGATCACAGCGCTTGCCCACTTCATAGTCATTGAAGTCATGGCCCGGTGTGATTTTAACCGCACCAGAGCCTTTTTCCGGATCAGCATATTCATCGGCTACAATCGGGATTGCACGATTAACGATCGGCAGGATCACGTTTTTACCGATCAGATCTTTATAGCGTTCATCATCCGGGTGAACCGCAACACCGGTATCGCCCAGCATGGTTTCTGGACGCGTTGTACCGACCGTGATGAATTTGCCGTCTTCGCCTTCAAGCGGGTAATTGAAATACCACATCTTGCCGTTGGTTTCGCGTTGCTCCACCTCAAGGTCAGAAATGGCGGTGTGCAATTTCGGGTCCCAGTTGACCAGCTTTTTATCGCGGTAGATCAGGCCTTCTTTATAAAGTTGAACAAAGACCTTGCGAACGGCTTCTGAACAGCCTTCGTCCATGGTGAAACGTTCTTTCGCCCAATCAGCAGACGCGCCCAAACGACGAAGCTGCTTAACAATGGTGCCGCCCGATTCCTCTTTCCATTCCCAGATCTTGTCGATGAACTTGTCACGACCCAAATCGTGGCGGGTTACACCCTCGCCTTCCAGACGGCGTTCAACAACCATTTGGGTAGCAATCCCTGCATGGTCCGTGCCGGGTTGCCACAAAGAGTCTTTGCCTTGCATACGGTTGTAGCGGATCAAGATGTCCTGCAACGTGAATGTCAACGCATGGCCCATGTGCAAGCTACCTGTCACGTTGGGTGGTGGCATCATGATTGTGTATGGGGCTTTGTCGCTTTGCGTGTTTGCGGCAAATGCGTTGTTATCTTCCCAAAGCTTATAGTGCTTTTCTTCAACGGCTGCGGGGTTGAATTTCTTGTCCAACATGGCTGAGAAGGCCTTCTTTACAAATGGTTTCAATATTTATTCATTTAATAAACGCGAAAACGCCCGAGGACAACCCCGGGCGCTTGGCTTTTGATGATTATTTACCGGTTTAGTCCTCAAGACGCTCCGCACGGTTAATCATAATATCAATTTCTTTCTTCACCAGACGCTCGATCAGGTATGGCAAGTTTCTGTCCAGCCACTCTTTAAGCAGAGGGCGCAACATTTCACGTGTCAAACCTTCTAAGGTCACATCACGTGTCCCAACGGCGATATCGCGTTGGTCCAAAATGGCACGTGCAAGCTCGGAAAGGACGTCCGCGGACGCATCTGCCGTCGGTGGTGAAACGATACGATTCGCAACGTCCGATGCTGAAACAACTGGCGGTACGAATACGGGTTCCGGCTCTGGCTCTGGCTCCGGTTCAGGTTCGTCATCGATCATCATGTCAGATGTCAGGTCCAGAATATCATCGTCGATGTCCAATTCATCAATAATTGGTTCTGGCTCCGGCTCTTCCATTTCGATTACCGGCTCAGGTTCTGGTTCTGGTATAGGCTCAGGCTCAGGCTCAGGCTCAGGCTCAGGTTCCGGCTCAGGTTCCGGCATAGGTTCTGGTTCAGGTTCCGGCTCAGGCTCAGGTTCCGGTTCGGGCTCAGGAACTGGCTGAGGTTCAGGTTCAGGCTCGGGTGCCGCCTGAACCGCTTGTTCACCACCTTCAGCGCCTTCTTCCTCATCCTCAGAAAGAATTCGACGGATGGAGGCTAGGATATCCTCCATGGACGGTTCTGCGCCGTCTTCCGTGGCTTCTGTGTTTTCTTCACTCATCTTCTTTCACCCGAATCATTAGCGTAAAATAATAAATTGCAGTTATGCCTTATTAGTATACGCAGCCTCACATTAATTAATTGTTATCAACTTCCTGTATTTCGTCAATGTCACCGACGGAGGACGTGCCGACCCAAGCATCGCGAACTTCGTCATAGTGAACATCAGGATCGTAAATACCAGTATCCAAACCAAGTTTTTCAGCCGTTAAATCACCTACCGCTTGTTTCAGTTCAAACACTGCGACCAGTTCATCACGCTGTGCGCGCACTAAGCTGACTTTCGCGTCCAGCAATTCTTGTTCGGCATCCAGCACGTCCAGAACGGTACGTGAACCAACGGAGGCTTCACGTTGAACACCGTCCAAGGCAACTTCTGCAGCACGAATCTGCGCCAGGAAGGATTTAATACGGGCTTGTGCGGTGACCAGCCCTTCCCATCCACTGTGGGCCGCCTCAACCGCATTGCGGCGCGACTGTTCCATATCCATACGTTTTTCAGCCGCAGTCTGTTTTGCTTCCCGGACTTGGGAATAAACTGTCCCCTGCTGATAAAACGGTACGGTCAGCGTCAAGCCAACGCGTGTTTCGTCTGTACGGGAATCTTTAGACGAGCTTTCAAGGTTCGTCGATTGTGACGCGACCAGATCAAGTTCCGGCAGCAAGCGGCCTGCAACTTCGTCAATATTTTCAATCGCAGCTTCTTCATCATAATAGCTGGCGAGGAAAAGAGGGTTATTCTTTTTTGCGCGATCAATTGCCTCTTCAACAGAAGTTGGCAGATCAAGCGGCATTTCAGGAACCTGTAGACCCTGCGGCAGATCACCGATGATGTTTTGGTAATTTGCGCGTGACGATTCCAAATCCCCCTGTGCCTGAATACGGTCAGCGGTAGATTTTGCCAGGCGTGCTTCTGCTTGGCTTACGTCAGTACGGGTCAATTCCCCAACTTCGAAACGATCACGCGTTGCTTCAAGTTGACGCTGTAAAACAGCCTCGTTATTGGAGGTCAGTTCGAGAACAGCGATGTCACGCACCACATTGGAATAAGCGTTTACCGCATCAAGGAAGATGCTCTGCTCTGCTTCGACCAAACGCCAGCGGCTTGCTTTCACATTTGCTTCGGCTTCAGCTGTTGCTGAAACGGTCTGAAAGCCGCGGAAAATGGGTTGTGTAATCGTAAAGTTGCTGGACATCGGTGTCAGGTTTTGTGAGCGATCATCACCTGAGCGAGCGTTGTTGTCATTATTAGAACGGGCAATGGAGCCCGTCCAGGTAACGTTCGGACGCCAGTTGGCGAGCGCCTGAGAAACGCCTTCATCCGTCGCACGTACTGAAGCACGTTCTGACTTAAGTGTCGGGTTGTTGAGATAAGCTTTAATGAGCGCGTCATTCAAGGTTTCGGCGTTTACCTGTGACATGAAGACAACAGTACTAGCAGCGACACCGAACAGGAAGGATTTACGAAAATTCATTTTTTCTCTCATAACACTCACATAATTTTTGCACAGTCTAACCATCTGCAACGCGAAACGCAAAGGATTCAGACACTTGTTCAACAATGTTTTTATAGCCATAAAAACATGAATTAAGTGTTTACCCTAAAACACTGCTATTGTTTGGTGACTTTCCTCACACTTAGGCGCGAAAATATCAATAAAAAAGCCCCGCCAAGTTTTTATGATCGGGGCTGTTTTATTTATTCTATTTCAACAAGTTAAAAGGAAAAACCCTTTTTGGCCTCAAAGCCCGGTAGGGTCGCGACACCAGCTTCGAGTAAATCACGCTTGGAAAAGACTTCGTTGTTGCGTGTGTAAACTGAAACAGTCGCCATCGTTGACTTCCCTGTTGTAATTACGACCAGTCGACCACCATCTGCCAGTTGATTTTTAATAGAATCAGGAACTTCACTAACAGCTCCGTTAAAGATGATGACATTAAATGGCGCTTGTTTTGCCACCCCGTCCTGCAACGGCGCGTTCACGACGACCGCATTATCAACACCCAGCTTCTCCAATGTCTTGGTGGCACAGTCTGCTAAGTCCTTATCTGATTCCAAACCAACGACTGTGCTGACAATCTTTGAGAGGACAGCGGTGCTATAACCGGTATTGCAGCCGATATCCAATACGATGTCGTCTTCACTTAGTTCTGCAGCTTCAAGAATGCGGGCAAGTACCATGGGTTCCAGCATATAACGTCCGCGCGCCACTTCGATGGCGTCGTCGATATAGGCGATCCCCTTCTTAGAAGTCGGTACAAACGCTTCGCGCGGGACTTCCGTCATCGCATCAAGAACGTAAGGGTCGGTAACCCGATTGGTTTTGATCTGTCCTTCAACCATATTGAAGCGAGAAAGCGCATAATCCATGACGAACACCGTAAATAATGATTCAAATCTAAAAAAAACGAATAGGTATGCCCTATTAAGTGGCAAAAGCATGTGCGATTTATAATCCTCAAATGCCGTTGTGACAATGGTAGACACGGCCTAAGTCGTAAGTTTTTTGGGGCTTCGAAAAAAAAATGTAAAAAAATGAAAAAAAGGCATTGACCGAAGACATTCATCCGACTAATTTCCGGCTCACCGACGGATACGCCACGCCGTCCTAACCAAGTTAAATCTTGGCAAGAGGGCGCGGTGGTAGAGTGGTTATGCAGCGGATTGCAAATCCGTGAACAGCGGTTCGAATCCGCTCCGCGCCTCCACTAATCCGGCTTAGCTCAGCGGTAGAGTAGGTGACTGTTAATCACTTGGTCGCTGGTTCGAATCCAGCAGCCGGAGCCAATTTAAAGGCTTGGCGTAACCGTCGGTAACATATTATGGCCCTGATCCGGCTTAGCTCAGCGGTAGAGTAGGTGACTGTTAATCACTTGGTCGCTGGTTCGAATCCAGCAGCCGGAGCCAATTTAAGAAAAAACGTCTCTTTTTATTAAGAGGCGTTTTTTCTTACCACCTAAAACATAAAAAAATGCACTAACACACAATTTTTTGTGTTTTTTTCAAGACAAGCGGCTAAAAATACCCTATAGTTCTACCTATGGATACATGAGGCGAGTCTGTTAATGTTCTCGTGATCCGTGAAAACTAACTATCTGCCGATACTTAAAAGGGTAAAACAATGGCCAATACAGCCGCTAAAGAAATACTTCCTGGTACTCGTGGAAGCGACACCCCCCACCCTGTTGATGTCCATGTTGGTCAGCGCGTAAAATTGCGCCGAACTTTAATGGGTATGACGCAAGGCAAACTTGGTGAAAGCATTGGGTTAACCTTCCAGCAAATTCAAAAGTACGAACGTGGCGCAAACCGCGTTAGTGCGAGCAAACTCTGGCAGTTGGGTAACGTTTTGGACGTGCCTGTCTCTTTCTTCTTTGAAGATATGCCGGAAAGCATTAGAGAATCTTTCCCCGGCTATGAAGGTGAAACCGCTGAAAGCGATATCCCGGAAGAACACCTCACACTTCACCGTCGTCAGACGTTGGAGTTGGTGAGAACATTCTCCCGCCTTCAGGATCCGGTGATCCGCAAACGTGTTATCGATGTGGTTCGTGCGATTGCAGAAAGTGAAACTGTAAACGCTTAATCGATCTCGATTACGTTCAAAAGGCTGTCCGCATTATTCGGATGGCCTTTTTTGATTCCAGCCATTTTTTACCAACTTTTGTTAGATTCCTTTTCGAATTTTGTTTCATTTAAAGAGAAAGCCTGTAAGATATTTTTAATTATTCCAGAAAGAATAACTATAAGTAGCGAAATAACGCGCTATAATTAAAGGATTATTGAGTAAGACGTCATGGGAATTGAAGGCAAACCTGTCAGTGTCAACAAGTGCGGTACCTGTGGCGGCGGTGTAGAAGAATCGTCGTTATGCGCTCTCGCCTGTTCGGGGCTGGACGCAAAAGAACTTCAACGCACCAGCAGACATTATGAAATCGGGCAGAATATTTACCTTGAGGGCGATCCTTGTGAGGGTGTCTACTGCCTGAAGCGTGGTCTGGTCGCAATCCGAAAAACCGACGTGAACGGTAACTCCGCCGTTGTAAAACTCGTACAGCCAGGCGAAGCGTTTGGTCATCGATCGTTTCTCGCAAATGAAAAACATGCCGGAACAGCTGAAGTTTTGCTGGATGCACGCCTGTGTTTCATTCCCAAACGCAGTCTTGATCAACTGCTGGCCGACTCCCCTGATGCAGCCATCCGTTTTACCCGCAAGGTTGCCCGTGATTTGCGCGAGATTGAGGAACTGTACTTAATCACCACCACGCAGCCTGTAAGAAAAAGACTCGCCCATCTTCTGTTAGGATTACGGACACGTTATTCCAACGAAGGTCAGCAGACGGATGAAATCATTCTGGAACTACCTTTGTCACGTCAGGAACTGGCTGCCGCAATTGGGACACGGCCGGAAACAGTCGCGCGAACCATTAAAAAGTTTGAGGAAGATGGCCTTGCGATCTTTAAAGGGCGACAGGTAACCATCCCCAGCTTGAATGCACTTATGGAAGATATTGAATCGGACATGTAAGTCCCCAGATTAGAGCGTTTATAATCTTATAGTACGCATACTCATTTTCTTGATCTATTGGTCAAAAAAGTCCATCTTATCGGTGTTGCTGCATTGCAGCATCAACTTCCTTTTTGATTGGATAAGATAATGGGTATTAAAAATCTGGACAAAATGTTCGCGCCGACATCCATCTGTGTTATTGGCGCTACGCCAAAAGACGATGATACAGGCTATGCTGTTATCCGTAACTTGATGTTGGGCGGCTTTAATGGCCCGATCATGCCAATCAGTCAGGCCGCCAAATCCATCGCCGGTATTTTATGCTATCCAGATTTTAAATCCCTGCCCTTTGTTGCTGATTTAACAATTATCGCCTGCCACAAGGGGGCTTGCCTTGACCTTGTTGTTGAGTTGGGAGAGGGCGGCGCCAAGGCGGTGCTGTTTATCGGGGAGCAACCGCATGGCAAGATGGACCTGAAAGAGCTTCGCAATATTGCGCTTAAGTATAAAATGCGTATTCTCGGCCCCAATAGTATGGGAACCATCGTTCCGAGCAGAAATCTGAATGCCAGCACCACTCATTTACCTGTAAATAAAGGGAAAATCGCATTTATTTCGCAGAGTGGCTCCATCGCCTCCAGTGTGATCGATTGGGCGCATGCACATGGCGTCGGTTTCTCTCACTTCGTATCTTTGGGGGAAGGTTGCGACGTGGATATCGGCGCTGTTCTGGATTATTTGGGCAGTGATCCCTTTACGCGCGCCATCATGATTTACATGGAAACGATCGAGGAGCGCCGCAACTTTATGTCGGCAGCCCGGGCATCTGCCCGTAATAAACCGATCATTGTCATGAAAACAGGCAAATATCGCGAAATCGAGTCCGGTAACCACTCTCACACTCGGGCGATGGCTGGCACAGATCTGGTCTATGAAGCGGTCTTTGAACGCGCCGGGATGCTACGCGTAAACAGCATTGCCGAACTTTTTGCCGCAGCGGAAACATTGTCGACCACCAGACCCTTTAAAGGCAAACGATTGGGGATTGTGTCCAACGGCGGTGGTTTGAATATGCTGGCGGCAGATCACCTCTTTGATTCGAAAGGTGAGTTGGGCAAGCTGTCAGAAGAGACACTGACACAGATTAAAAAAGTTCTGCCGCACAGCTCACACCCACAAAACCCAGTGGACCTAGGATTGAACGCTAGCGCAAAACAGTTTGCAGATATCTATGATATTCTTGCCAAAAGTAAAGAGGTGGACTGCCTTTTGTATCTTTTTGCCCCGTCTATGCATGGCGATAGCGATGAATGTGCAAAGGCATTGGTTGCTGCCCATAAAAAAGCCAAGTTCAACCTAATCACCTGCTGGGTCGGTGATCAGACGGTTGCCAACGCGCGCGCTTTGTTTGAACAAAATGATATCCCGACCTATTCATCGCCCCGCATGGCGGTGAGCGGGTTCATGCATATTGTTGAATACAAAAAAAACCAGCTGTCCTTGATGGAAGTCCCGGAACGCGTCCCCGCAGAGACAAAGCCTGCCCGCTCAGTCGTACGGACAATTATTGATGCTGCGTTGGATGAGGGACGTGACTGGTTAATCGAGCAGGAAACAAAATCAATTCTGAAAGCCTATGGTATCGAGTCCGTCGCGCCTTACGTGGTCAAAACGGCAGAAGAAGCCAAGGAAAAAGCACGAGAAATCGGATTCCCTGTGGTGGTAAAGGTACTGTCGAAGGATATCGTTCACAAATCCGATGTCGGCGGTGTTGTTTTGTCCCTGCAAACGGAAGAACGCGTTGAGCAAGCGATCAAGGACATCACGGAACGTGTGCTCAGTTTTCAACCTGACGCGGTGATTGACGGGTTTATTCTGCAAAAAATGCACGATCGACAGCATACACAGGAATTGATCGCCGGCATGAGCCATGATCCGGTCTTTGGCCCCGTGTTATTGTTTGGTCAGGGCGGCACGGCAACGGAGTTGATCGCAGATCGAGCCCTTGCCCTTCCGCCGTTAAATATGCGACTGGCAAAAGACCTGATTGCGCGCACCAATATCAGTAAATTGCTGGATGGCTACCGTGACAGCCCTGCGGTCGATATGGATGCACTTTGTCATTTATTGATAGAATTATCTGAAATTTGTATCGATTTCCCGGAAATTCAGGAAATGGATATCAATCCTATTTTCAGTTCTCATAAAGGGGCTTTGGCGGTCGATTCACGCATGCGCATTAAAAGGATCACTCATAAATTCCCCAATCGACGCCTGACAATCCGCCCCTATCCGGCGGAACTGGAAGAACAATTCACCCTGCGCAATGGTCGCAAGGTTCTTATTCGTCCAATCAAGCCAGAGGATGAACCCGCGCATAACGAATTTGTAAGCAAAGTTTCACCCGAAGATATTCGTTTCCGCTTCTTCGGTTCCGTTCGGGAGTTGCCACATTCGGAAATGGCGCGATTGACGCAGTTGGACTATGACCGTGAAATGGCGTTTATCGCGCAAGCTCCTAGCGAAGAAGATGGGCATATGGAAACTCTCGGCGTTGTTCGTACTGGTACGGACCCGAATAATGAGAATGCGGAATATGCAATTTTAGTGAGATCTGACTTAAAGGGTCAAAAGCTGGGCTGGAAGCTTTTAAACAAAATGATTGATTATTGTCGATCGAGAGGAACTCTTTATTTCACCGGACAAATCTTGCGTGAGAATAGAACGATGATTGAAATGGTCAAGGCGATGGGGTTTGAAACTAAAGCGGTAATTGAAGACGACATCGTTGAAGTGAAGTTGAAACTATAGATTTCATGACTATTTTTAACTTTAGGGCAATATTTTCTAGCGTATATTCTAGAAAAGCGTTAAATAATTGACGGTTATCGAGTTGAACTTTAAACTCGTTTCTAAGGAACCATTAAAATGGAGGTCGAACCCGTGCGGGCTCGTTATTTATTAAGCAGTTGTGTTGGTGCTTTGATGGCTGTTGCTGTCAGCACACCATCTATGGGTGCAAGTCTCGAATCAGAACTAAGCGCTATGCTCGTTGAGCACCCGTCCTTGAAGGCTGCAAATAAGACCACCAAAGGTTCAAAGGAATCAATTGATGTCGCTAAAGCTGCGCATCTACCAACGGTTTCTTTAAACGCGGATTACGGTTATGAAAATGTCGATAGCCCATCGGAGAGAACCAGTTCGGACGGTAAAAACGACTCAAGCTTGATGCGTAAGGTTGTTGGTGTCACCGTGACGCAAAATCTGTTTGATGGATTCGCTAAATATTCGGCGATTGAGTCTGCAAAACTGAACTCAGAAGCGACAGAAACCAGCGAAAGTATCACTAAACAGAATTTGATCCTTGAAGGGATCTCGGCTTATTTGAATGTGATGAAGCAAGCTAGTCGCATCAACCACGCACGTGAAAACGAAGCGAACATCAAAAAGCAGATGGAACTGGAAAACGAACGAGTACGCCGTGGGTCCGGTATCGGCATTGATGTGTTGAACGCAAAATCTCGTTTGCAAACAGCCATCGAGAAGCGCGTAGAATATGAAGGTGAGTTAGCAAAAGCGACTGATCAGTACATTCAAGTTTTTGGTCACGCGCCGGATATTGCGGCAATGATTGCGCCGGCCCCGCCGCTAAATTACCTGCCAAAGGATTTGGAAGATGCGATCGCAATTGCGGTTCGTAATAACCCGAACGTGCAAAAATCAGAATTTGATACGGAACTGGCAAGCGAAAATCGCCGCACTGTTGATTCTGCCTATTATCCGACGGTCGATCTTGTTGGTTCCATGAACTATGAAAACGACAAAAATGCCGTTATCGGGACACGCCGCGACTATTCTGTTCTTGTCGAAGCGAACTGGGAACTTTTTAGCGGTTTTTCTACGGATTATGCGCGCAGAAAAGCAGCCTTTGATTACTCCGCCAGCAAAGACACCTTAAGCTATGTGACGCGTAAGATCGTCGAAGCTACACGCATTGCCTGGCACTCGTTAGAGACATCACAAGAACGTTTGGCCCTCGTCGAGAATGACGTCATCCTCAAGGACGAAATTTTCCTGTCTACACGCAAGCAGCGTGAGTCAGGCGCAGAAGGTGTGGATGTTTTGAACGTTCTTGACCGTGAGAAAGAGGTCTATGAAGCCAAGATTAAATATGCCGAGCTGTTTTACGATACCCGCTTGGCAATCTACGGCGTTTTGTTGACCACAGGTCAGCTGAGCCCGGAAGTACTGGCGTTAAACGAATAAACAAACAGATATGAAAAAAGAGCCGTTGGAGATTTTCCAACGGCTCTTTTTTTATTTGGATGTTGCAATGAACACACCGTCCCAATCGGCAGCCGGTGGATTAATTTCATATTCTTTCATACGCTCTTCATAAAGCGCATAGAGCCCATGATGTTCCATACCCAACTCGTCAATCATCTGGTTGGCGCGAACAATCATGTCACGTACCTTTGCCCATTCCTGATTGCGGTATGCCTGCAGGAGTTTCGCATGATGATCTGCATAAGCAATAAACTCCGGCTTTTGCGCCACAGTATCATCCCCTAATACGGAATAGATACGAACAGCCTCGGTTTTACCTTTCACCTGAATAAGGTCAAGTTCAATACAGGCTAAATCCAGTACATTTTTATATGTATTTTCCCCAATGACAATTGTGACGCCATAGGCTTTAGACTGCCCTTCCAGACGAGAGGCGAGGTTTACCGGATCACCGAGCACCGAATAATCAAACCGTTGATCCGATCCCATATTACCTACGCAACAAACACCGGTGTTAAGGCCAATCCCGATTTTTAACGGGATGTGCGGACGTCCTTCTTCCTCCGCTTCTTTTTCCAGACGCTCGTTGACTTCAACCAGACTGTCGATCATGGCAAGCGCGGAGAGGCAGCCTTCGCGTTCGTGATTTTCGACATCTAACGGCGCGTTCCAGAACGCCATGATACAATCGCCCATGTACTTATCGATCGTACCCTGACGGTTCAAAATCACATTCGTCAATGGGGTCAGGAATTTGTTGATCAGCTTGGTTAAGCCTTCAGCGTCAAACAATTCGGAAATGGAGGTAAAACCGCGTACGTCACAGAACAAAAGCGTCATGGGCCGGTTTTCCCCGCCAAGCTTCAGGCCGGACGGGTCTTCTGCCAGTCGCTCCACGAGTGCGGGTGACATATAGTGAGAGAAAGCCGAGCGCACTTGCTTTTTCTGCGCTTCCTCTGCCGCGTACCCCATATAGGTAAGCTGTACATAAATTCCCAGGGTCGCAAACATCGCAAAACCTGCGTCAAACAGCATTTTTTTCTCACTAAACAGATACCACGAGGTCGCGCCGGACCCGCCCGCAATCAGGGCAAATAAAATCAAGGTCCATTTAGCGCCAATCATCGGCACCAGAATAATCAGGATGAGACCAACAGCAAGTGTGAGCAGAAATTCCGCCCCATTCATGTTGTTCGGGCGTTCCAGAAAGGCTTGGTCGAACACGGATTCAATGACATTAGCATGAACCTCGACCCCCGGCAATGTCCCTTCCACAGGTGTTGATCGAATATCAAGTAGACCGACGGCAGATGTGCCAACGAGGATCAACTTACCTTTAATCATTGCCGGATCAACGACACCAGAAAGGACATCGCGGGCAGAAACATATTTTGCCTTGTCATGTTTAGAGAAATGGGGCCAGACTCGCCCCTTTTGATCCGTGGGTAAAATCAGGCCCTTGGCAATAGCAACGCTTTCAACGCCATTTGAATTGGCGGTGGCAAGGATTGTTTGACGGCCCGTTGCAACACGCAACATCTCGATAGAAAGGCCAGTATAGATATCACCGTCAAATTGGAACAGGGTCGGTACGCGACGCACAATCCCGTCATTTTCAGGAAAGAGAGAGAAAAAGCCGTGGCCGGCAGCAGCCTCTTCCAAAACCGGCACGTTTCTGACCAAAGAGGGCAGACTTGGGACAAACGCGTTGGGTTTCTCCCCTCTAAAACCGATTGATTTTTTAACGGGTGGGCGGTGAACCTGATCTTCAATCTCGCGATCAAAACCAGCTTGGCCCAAGATCACGCGGGTTTGGCGGATGATATTGGCGAAATATTCATCATTACTTGGCAGGCTGCGCAACTGTTCTTCCAAGGCTGGATCAAGTCCGGCGACATTATCAGCGATCATATTGGGGGATAGGCGGTCTGGTTCAGGGAATGCCATATCGAAGGCAACAACCCCTGCCCCCATGCGAAACAGATTAGCAACCATATCACCAATGATGGATCGGGGCCACGGCCATTGCCCCACGGTTGCCAGGCTTTCTTCATCAAGATCAACGATCGTAACCGGGCGAGATTTAACTTCACGCGGTTCTGCCCGTTGATACATGTCAAAGACCTTGTTGCGCATAAACTGCACTGGATACGGGTCAAGAACCTGAATGGTTAACAAACCAATCAACAGTAAAAGACCCGTCAAACGGGTCATCGAGAAGAATTTGCGAAGTCTCCCCGGTTTCTTTTTTGCAGTCTTGGATGTGTCAGCCACAGTCTTATCCCTTTGTAGTCATCCCCAAACGAATTTGATGACACCAGTTCGTTGCAACCAGGTCAAGAAAACTATAACATTTTGAATAAATTAACGTGAATTTTAAAGATATGTTGTCGTTTTTTCTATCGTTTTGCGTTACTTTCTGTCCTGATAAAAACAACTGCGCATCGGAATCGATAATGTTGCCACCTAGTTTCGATTGGTTAAAACCGATTGTTAAGCCCTTGATGAGAACCTTTAGAGAAGTCATGGGCATGTCTTTCTTTGTAAATATGCTGGCACTTGTAGTCCCCGTCTTTGTTCTACAAGTCTATGACCGCGTCGTTTTTCATGCGGGGATTGAAACATTGCAAGGGCTGGTGATTGGTGTACTGCTCGTTTTGGTGTTTGATTATTCGTTGCGCCAAGCGCGTTCCAAAATCATGCAACGTATTGCCTTGAAGATTGATGTGGAAGTCGGTCGTAAATTATTCAAACAATTTAGCGCAGTCCCCCTTCAAACCCTTGAAAGCAGACCGGCCGCTTATTGGCAGACCTTGTTTCGTGATGTGGATACGGTACGCAACACCCTAAGTGGCGGCACAGCTATTTTGTTGGTCGATCTCCCCTTTGTCTTTTTGTTTTTAGGGCTGATCCTGATGTTGGCGCTGCCTATCGCATGGGTGTTTCTTATTATCCTGCCGTTGTTTGTATTTGTGGCCTGGCGGTCTGGAAACGTGATGGGGGCAGCCAATCAGGCGGAAAAAAAGACAGCTCTATCGCGCGATGATCTTATTGCCGGTGTGATTGCCGGACGGACAACCATCAAAGCGCTTGCCATGGATCGCACGCTTGAAAAAACATGGGAAGACCGCCACGCCGACAATATCGAAAACTCGATCATTCGTGGCGGGAAAGCTGATGCCTATACCAACCTTGGCATGACCCTGACACTCTTGACCACTATTTCACTCACCACGGTTGGTGCGATTGCCATTATTAATCAGGAACTGACCATGGGGGCTTTGATTGCCACCAATATGCTGTCCGGCCGTTTACTCGGTCCCATGAACCAGCTGGTCGGTTCATGGCGCGCCTTTTCTGGGTTTAAGCAATCGGTAGAGCGTCTTGGCGCCTTATTTGAATTGCCGATTGAACGTCAGGAAAGTGAAGTCAAAATGGAACGTCCGCAAGGCTTTATCTCTCTCGATAAAGTGACTTTCCAATATTCTGAAGATCTGGCACCAGTGGTTGACGCGGTGAGTTTTAATTTAAAACCCGGCGCCCTGACAGCCCTTGTCGGGCGCAATGGCAGCGGAAAAACAACCCTCATTAAATTGATCCAAGGTCTCTATATTCCGCAAAGTGGGCGGGTATTGCTGGATAAAGCTGATATTAAACAGTTTACCCGCTATGAACTCGCAAGCTGGATCGGTTATGTCCCTCAAGAATGTGCCCTCCTTCATGGCACCGTGCGCGAAAACCTTATTTTCTCCCGACCTGAAGCAACTGATGAAGAGATCGTTGAGGCGTGTAAGGCTACAGGTGTACATGATACGATCATCGACCTACCGGACGGATATGGCAGCGATATCGGTGAAGCCGGGCGCAGATTATCTGGCGGTCAAAAACAACGGCTAACCATTTCGCGGGCGTTGTTGGGCAATCCCCCTGTGTTGCTACTTGATGAACCATCTGGGAGCCTGGACCGTCAGGCTGAGGAAGAGTTGCGCGATTTACTCTCCAAACTGGCTCAGGATCACACGATTATTCTGGTCACCCACAGCCCTATTCTGTTAAGTGCCTGCGCAAATATGATTGTTATGGATCAAGGCCGCATTGCCTTGGCGGGGCCGACAAAGGATGTGCTGCCCAAACTTGCAGCGAACGCCCAAGCCAAAAAGCAAGCGGCTTCATCTGCGAAACCGCAAACTGCGCCGGAGGCCGGGAACTAATGTCTCGTTTAGATAAACTCATTACTGAAAACCCTGTCCAAACCCGTAAACCCTTGGTTTTAGGTATCATTGGCTTACTCAGTGTCTTTATCGTCTGGAGTTTCTTTGCAAAACTTGAAGAAGTGTCCGTGGCGATGGGCGAAGTGGTTCCCCAAGGTAAAGTCAAAGTCATCCAGCACCTTGAAGGTGGGATTATAACCGATATCCACGTACAAGAAGGCGATATGGTTCGCAAAGATAGCGAACTGGTTCAATTGGATCTTGGCACCGGGGGCGTGAATAAAGAAGAACTTGCGGTGCGACTGGATGGTCTATTGCTTAATCGGGCGCGTCTGAATGCAGAAGCAAACGACACGCCTTTAGAATTGCCGCCGGAAATCGTCGTGAATAGACCGGAAATGGCAGCGGCCGTTGAACGTTCTCATCGTGCTCGTTTGCGCGACATGACTTCTCGTCTGACAGTCTTGCGCGATAAGTTGCGCCAAAAAGAACTCTCCGTGGATGAATTAGAGACAAAGCTCGCAAATACTCAAAGCGACCTGCGTCTATCGCGTCAACGTTTTAAAATGTCATCGGACCTTCTAAATGACAAGCTTACGTCCAAGATGGATCACTTGAAACTGGAGTCTGAAGTCCAGAAGCTTGAAGGTGAATTAAGCACGCTCAGTTCTTCCATTCCCAAAGCCAAAGTCGCGGTTAAAGAAGAACGCTCGAAGATAGATGAAGAAAGAACGGCCTTTCAACGCGAAGCTTTAGAAGAGCTGGATAAAGTAGAGCAAAGTATTGCGCAAACCTTCGAGCTTTTATCAGAAGCGACAGATCAGGGCTTACGCGCCTTGATCCGAAGCCCGATCGATGGGGTGGTAAAAAACATGACTTACAACACCATCGGCAACGTTGTCAGTGCAGGTGAACCCATCATGGAAATCGTCCCGATTGGGGAAAATCTGGTGATTGAAGCGCGCTTAAACCCGATTGACCGGGGCTATGTGGCGGAAAATCAGGATGCGGTTGTGAAAATTAATACCTATGACTTTGTTCGCTATGGGAGCCTTGATGGAAAAGTCATCCATGTTGCCCCCGATTCAACCACCACACAGGAAGGCGAAACCTATTTTCGGGTCATCGTGCAAACTGAAAAGACATATCTGGGTGATAAAGAAGGTGTCTATGCCATCACACCCGGGATGGAAGCTACGGTTGATATCCATACTGGCGAGAAATCAGTTATCGAATACCTGATTAAACCCGTCTTAAAGATGAAACACGAAGCCTTTAGAGAGCGATAACAGATATTTTATTTATCAACCTGTAAGTTTTTTCTAGGCTTTCAGGGAAGGAATAGTTATCGTTAAGCGTTATGCAACAAATTGTTAGAAAGACAGAGGCAAAATAATGTCGTTTGCAACAATCGTGGGGATCTTGGGTGGTTTCGGACTTTTTGTAAGTGCGATTTTCCTCAGTACAGATAATTTTATGATGTTTCTGGACTTATCCAGTTTCATTATGGTGATTGGTGGTACGTTTGCTGCAACCTTTGTTTCTTATGAACCTCGATATGTTTTTATGGCGATCAAACTGATTGGTCGCCTTGTTTTTGCTCCAAAAGTTGCACGTAATATTCTCACGGCAGAAGTCGGTCGCATTATCAAATGGGGCTATACCATCCAGAAGAACGGCATTCCGGCACTGGAAGCTGAGACAAAAAAAGCCGCAAAAGCCGATCGCTTCCTTGGCTTTGGTATTGAAATGGTCATTAGTGGGTATACTGGTACAGAAGTCCGCGAGATCTTGACGAATACCATTGAAACCACTTTTGTGCGCAACACCATTCAGGCCAGTATCCTACGTGCAATTGCAGCGACCTGCCCCGCTTTCGGGATGATTGGGACGTTGGTTGGTTTGATTATCATGCTGGATGGTATGGGCAACGATCCTTCCCAGCTTGGCGCGGGCTTGGCCGTCGCCTTGTTGACAACCCTGTACGGCGTATTGTTCGCTCGAATGATCTTTTTACCCGCCGCCAACAAAATCCAGCAGCGCGAAGAAATTGTGCGCTTTAGAAATTATCTGGTTGCCGAAGGTTTATGCCTGCTGGCTGATCGTAAAAGCCCGCGATATATTCAAGATCGAATGAACAGCTTTCTAGATCCGGCTATTCATTACAATCTTGATAAAATGATGAAGCGTAAGTAGAGAGAGGCTCGATTATGGCACCTCCCGCGCCCAAAGAAGAACCAGAAGACGAGTCCTGGCTTGCGACCTATGCGGATGCCATTACCCTTTTAATGGCGTTTTTTGTCTTGTTGGTTGCTGTCTCAAAAGTTGATCTTGCGCTTTATGAAGAAGTCGCAGAAGGCATCAACGAACAAGTAAATAAGAAAGAACGCAAAGCACCTACCCAGGAATTGAAAGACGATGCCGCCGAAATCGTTCAGGAAATGACGGACGGCAAGGTGTTGAAGCTGGGGGTTGATGATAGTGGCATTGTCCTGGAGTTTGATAGTTCAACCTTTTTTAAGCCGGGAACGGCACAGGTGATTGATGCCGCCTATCCGATCATTGCGTCCCTCGCGGAATTGGTTAACAGCCCGCAATATGAAAAGTTTAACATGGATATTGAAGGCCATACGGATGATGACCCGATCAGCACACTACAGTTCCCGTCGAATTGGGTGTTGGGGGCATCACGCTCTGCTTCTGTCCTTCAGATCATGAATGAAAATGGCGTGAAGGTTGATCGCATGCGGGTTTTATCTTACGCCGCGACACGCCCTAAAGCGCCAAATAGAATGGAAGATGGGACCCCCATTCCCGAAAACAAAGCCATGAACCGTCGGGTGGTATTGCGCATTCATCAAAAGCCATTTGAATATTCTCCACCCAAATATGTGCCAGTCACGTCGATTGCGAGGGATTACGATCCCAACCAGTCAAATGCCGCGCCTGCTGACGGTGCGACACCAGAAACAACGACAGGGGAAACCACCCCCACCGCTGCATCAGAACCTGCACCCGCACAGTAAATTCAGTTAGATTTCAACTTCCATGAAGTCTTTGGCAACAAAACAATGAGACCACATCGTTTTTGCTTTGGCTTCTAATTCTCTCATCATATCGTCCGTATGTTCCGGATCATGGTGAAAGATCGCCAACTTTTTGACGTTTGCCGCCTGGCAGAGGCGAATGCCTTCTTGCCAAGTAGAATGCCCCCACCCGATCTTGGCTTCAAATGTTTCGTCACTATAGGTACTGTCATAAATGACAAGATCTGCACCTTCGATAAGGTCCAGTACATTTTGGTCCGGTTTGCCGATCACATGTTCAGTATCCGTCACATAGCACATGGCTTTCCTGTCATATTCGATCCGGTAACCGGTTGCGCCGTTGGGATGGTTTAAAGCGGCGGTTTTGACCACTACCCCTTCATAAAAGGAAAAACTGTCCCCGGCCCGAAAGTCTTCGAACGTTAGTTCTGCTTGCATCACTTCCAACGGTACGGGAAAGGTGGGATTGGCCATCTGGCTTGCGAGAACTTGTCTAATCCCACCGATATCGGTGAGATGACCCGCCATGACGTGACAGCGATTGCCCGGCACATAAGCGGGCGTAAAAAAAGGAAAGCCGTTGATATGATCCCAATGAGTGTGTGTTAAAAGTAAATGGCAGTTTTTATGGCCCGCCTTTAGCAGTTCTTGGCCAAGATTTCGAATGCCCGTACCGGCATCCAGAATAATCCTCTCCGCCCCGACCTTCACTTCGATACAACTGGTGTTTCCACCATATTCGACATGATCAGGCGATGGGCAAGCGATGGAACCGCGAACACCCCAGAACTTAACTGCAAAACTCATTTAAAACTCCGACTGTTAGCCTCGGTTAATTATTATTATCTCCCAACTATTAGGACAGATTTGGTTAAATCTAACAACTCAAAATTAAGATTTTGCTTAAATTTTAAATAAAATTAACTCTATCACCAATGGTTAGGTTAAACCGACCGGCCGCGTGCCCCTGATTAACAGCGATTTCTACGAATCCGGATGAGTTAATATACCAAAAGGGTTTTCCCTTCTCTGTGTCGGAGAACACAGCAGAATAAAAAAAGTGATGATTTTTTATGACAATAGTGGATTCTTTAGAAATTTCAAAATCTCGTATACTGACCCAGCAATTGCCAAAATCATCGATATGGGCAATTGCATAATGATTTTGTTCTTCTTCAAGAATGACCAATTGATCTAGCGGAAGTATTGTCATGGCGACCTCTTGTTCAGTGGCAAGTTTGGCTGCGACCGGCCCAAAAAGGTCACGCCCATGGAAAGAAAGGGATAAATGTTCAGGTCGCCAATCGATGACATAAGCGACCGCGTCAGGCTCATTTTTCAAGACAAATTGGAACAGGCCATTATCAGGACCGACAAACCAACGCTCTTTGATCCGAATACAAAGGGGCTTTCGGCTGCTCCCTACCCCAGGATCAACAACACAGACAAAAACTGCTTTTTTGGGCATATGATCGATCAAACCAGCCAGCAAACGTGCCGATGTCCCCACATTAAACGCCGGTGCATCTGTCATCAGGTCCACGACCGTTTCCTTGGGCGCGAGTTCATGAATACGTGCTCTCATTTGCCCCATGTAGGGACCTTTCAGCCCAAAATCGGTAAATAGAACAATCACGGTTTTGCCTTTTTAAACGGTTGTAACAGCATTTGATCAAGTCTCAAATTGGACGGGTTTCTGAAGTCGTCCAAGCCGATCTCCATGTTATCATGACCCTTTGCGGGTTGATCAACATAGGTGCGACAAAGTCTATCCCACAAACTGATGTTAAAGCCATAATTGCTATCTGTTTCTGCTTGCGTAGAGGAGTGATGGACACGATGCATATCAGGTGTCACTACACCCCATCTCAGCCAACGATCAAGGCCCAGTGGCAGTTTAAAGTTGGCATGATTAAACATTGCCATCCCGTTTAAAATTACCTCAAAAATAACAACGGAAACAGGATCAACCCCAAGCGCCAAGACCAATCCCATCTTATAAAGGAGCGAGAGGATGATCTCGATGGGATGAAAGCGGACGCCGGTCGTGACATCATAATCAAGGTCCGCATGATGCAAGCGATGTAACCGCCACAAGAGAGGCACTTTGTGCATCACGACATGCTGAACATAAATTAAAAAATCCAGCAGCAAAACACCGACCACAAGCCCCATAATATCTGGAATGTCGATCAGGTTTAAAAGGCCGATCCCCAGACTTTGCGCATAAAGGGCCACACTAACGGGTACCCAAGGCAGCAGGAAGCGCGCAAACAGCGCGCCCACAAACAGGATACCTAAATTTGAAAACCATCTCTGGCGGCGCGTAAACGACCTTTTGCGCCGTGGCTTAATCGCTTCCAGCACCGCCATGACGAGGAACAGTCCGGCAAAGACCGATAGTCGGATGGTGCTTTCATGAGTAAGTAGGATATCCATAGACAAGGCCTCTTAAATCAGTATGTGCTAAATATAGCCTTCTTCAAGTGACTTGTCAGGGCTTCAGTGTCTTTTTCCCTTGGCGCAACTGGATGATCCCGACCCCACAAAGGGTCAGCATACCGCCGATTATTTTATAAATGGTCAGGGCTTCCCCCAGCAATGTCACCCCTGCAGCAACCCCAATTACCGGCGAAAGCATGGTAAAGGGCACGACCTGATTGACATCCAGCCGCCCGATCAGGGAATACCAGATATGATAGGCTAACAAAGACGAAAAACAAATCGTATAGCCCAGCATCGCCCATGCTTGCAGACTTGCGGCCTGCACAGCCTGCATCTGGTTGTCTTCCAGCATAAAGGAAAGTGCGGCGATAAAGGGGCTGGCAAACAGGCCCATCCACCCAATGATGGCAAGCGGTGGAATGTGGTTGATCTTTTTGATCAGGATATTCGCCCATGCCCAGCAAAAAGCGGAAATGAACAGGATAAAGATGGCAAAGGGTGTGCCCCCCTGTGGTTCGCCCACAAGCAAAGCTGCCCCACCAAAAGCAAGACCCATCCCGAGACTGCGCTTCCACCCCAGTTTATCTTTAAAAAAGATGGCGGCGAGGATGGAGCTGAAAGGCACGCCTAGCTGGATCAACAAGGCTGTGGTCGCCGCGTCCGCCCCGCTTAGCCCCACCATCAAGAAGCCAAAGTGACCGATCCCGAGGACAATCCCGACAAAAAAGACCGATTTAAACTGAGTAATATCGATCCGAAAGAACGGCAGCAGAATAAGCGCGGTAATCGTAAATCGTAAAAATGACAAGGTCAGCGGGGGGATTTCTGTCACAGCCAATTTGATTGCGACAAAATTAAACCCCCAGAAAACCACAACGCATAACGCGAGTAGAAAATCACGGGGGTTCATATTTTTAGTCCTAAGCACATCATGCGCGGACTATGCATGGATTATACGGTTGAGTCTAATGAATAACCCGCTGCACGGACCGTCCTGATGAAATCTGGTTTCTCGTCTACACTCAAGGCTTTGCGCAGTCGACGGATGTGTACATCCACGGTTCTGACTTCCACGTGGATGTCACGTCCCCAGACTTTATCCAACAGTTGCTCGCGAGAAAAGACTCGGCCCGGACGCTCCATCAAGACGCGTAACAGGCGGTATTCGGTTGGACCCAAATGCACAGGCGTTTCATCACGAAGGACCTTATGTTCAGATAAATCCATAGAGATATCTTCATAAGACAGTTTATCTTCGCTTAAAGCCGGGCTCGCACGACGCAAGACTGCTTTTGCACGCGCGATGAGTTCGTTCGGTGAAAACGGCTTAACGATATAGTCGTCTGCGCCACTATCAAGCCCACGGATACGATCTGTTTCTTCGCCACGGGCAGTCAGCATAATGATCGGCAGGGACTTTGTAGATTTACGTTCTCGCAGACGGCGGCAAACTTCAATACCGCTGAGGCCAGGAAGCATCCAATCAAGGATAATCAGATCGGGTTCTTCCTCTTCCACCAACAACATCGCTTCTTCGCCATCACCAACGCATAAAGCGCGAAAATTCTCTTTCTCAAGGTTGTAGCGTACGAGTTCTGCCAACGGCGGTTCGTCTTCAACCACTAAAACTAACGGGTTCATACTTTTTACTCTTCAAGGCCTTCAAAACTTGTGTCGTCGTCTTTTGGACGCTCATCTTTAGGGTGCTTCCCTGTAACGAGGAAATGCACATTTTCCGCAATGTTTGTCGCATGGTCGCCTGCCCGTTCAACGTTTTTGGCGATAAACAGCAGGTGTGTACACGGCGTGATGTTGCGCGGGTCTTCCATCATATAAGTCAGCAGTTCACGGAACAGACTTGTGTGAAGCTGATCCACAACCTCATCCTGCTGGCGAATGTCGATGGCTTTACGCTCGTCACGTTCCAGATAGGCGTCCAGTACGTTATGGATCATGGACTGAACCAACGACGCCATACGCGCGATTGTGTGAACAGCACCGATCGGTGTTGTGTTGGAAAGCGTGATGGTACGTTTTGCGATGTTTTTAGACAAATCGCCAATACGTTCCAGATCAGAAGATGTCTTAAGTGCCGCGATTACTGCACGCAGATCATCCGCAACCGGCTGACGCAAGGCCAGAATGCGCGTTACTTCGGAGTTGATCTCCATTTCCAGCTCATCGACTTTAAGATCGTCATGGATAACGTCTGCGGCCAAGGCTGTATCGCGTTTGACCAGAGCTTCGGAGGCACGACCCAACAGAGACTCTGACAAGCCGCCCATACGGGCAATGGCGTTATCGAGCTGCGTAAGTTCAGAATCGTAAGATTTTACTGTATGTTCAACGGTGTTCATGGGATGCCCTTATCCGAAACGGCCTGTGATGTAGCCTTTGGTACGCTCATCTTCTGGTGAAGTGAAAATTTGTTCTGTTTCGCCGTATTCAACCAAATTTCCGAGATGGAAAAAGGCTGTTTGTTGTGACACCCGCGCAGCTTGTTGCATGGAGTGTGTGACGATGACGATTGTATATGAACCACGCAGTTCGTCGATCAGTTCTTCAATCTTGGCCGTCGCAATCGGGTCAAGCGCAGAGCAAGGTTCATCCATCAACAGAATTTCAGGGTCAACTGCGATCGCACGCGCAATACATAGGCGCTGCTGCTGACCACCGGAAAGACCTGTACCGGGTTCCAGCAAACGATCTTTGACTTCTTTCAACAGACCTACTTTTTCAAGGCTGGTTTCTACAACCTCGTCCATTTCGGATTTGCTGGTCGCCAGACCATGCAGACGCGGGCCGTAAGCTACGTTGTCATAAATGGATTTCGGGAACGGGTTCGGTTTTTGGAAAACCATGCCGATTTTGGCACGTAACAGAACCGTGTCCACCTGTTTGGACAGGATATCAACCCCATCCATATGGATTTGACCGGACACAGAACAGTTGTCGATCGTGTCGTTCATACGGTTAATACAACGCAGGAACGTTGATTTACCGCAACCGGACGGGCCGATGAAGGAGGTCACTTTGCTTTTCGGGATATCAAGGTTGATCCCGAAAAGGGCCTCTTTATCACCGTAACGAACGCGCACGTCTTCTGCTTTGATTTTCACTTGATCAGCCGGAATCTTCATAGAAGTCACATCTGGCTTGGTCATCTCGTTATTGATATGGAGCGAGTTGTCGATATCAATTGCATTTTCTTTAGTCATTGGTTTCATAACTTTCGTTTCCATATTACCAACGTCGTTCTAACTTTTTACGCAGAAGGACTGCCAGTGCGTTCATAGTGATGAGGAAGCCCAGCAACACCATAATAGCAGCAGACGTCTTTTCTACAAAGGCACGTTCCGGGCTGTCTGCCCAAAGATAAACCTGAACCGGTAAAACTGTTGCAGGGTCAAACGGCGTGCCCGGTACGTCCGCAATAAACGCGACCATACCAATCATAAGGAGAGGGGCGGTTTCCCCAAGAGCTTGCGCCATGCCGATAATTGTCCCCGTCAGAATGCCGGGCAACGCCAGCGGCAGTTGATGGTGGAACACTGCTTGCATCTTGGATGCCCCTACCCCAATTGCAGCTTCCATAATGGACGGCGGAATGGATTTAAGGGCAGCACGTGAGGCAATGATAATTGTCGGCAATGTCATCAAGGCCAGCACAAAACCACCCGCAATCGGCGCCGAGCGCGGCATGCCAAACAAATTGAGGAAGATCGCAAGACCCAGCAGACCAAACACGATGGAAGGCACAGCCGCAAGGTTATTAATGTTGACCTCGACAATATGGGTGAACTTGTTTTTCGGTGCAAATTCTTCCAGATAGATCGCTGCCATAACACCCAGCGGGAACGAGAGCGCCAAGGTCACCAGCATTGTCAATGCCGAGCCAATCAATGCGCCACGGATACCGGCTTGTTCCGGCTCCCGCGAGTCACCCGCCACAAAGAAGTTTGTGTTAAAGCGTGTTTCAACGCGGTTTTCTGCTTCCAGTTTTTCGACCCAAGCAATTTCCATGTTGGTAATCGGTCGGGTGTTTTCCGGCTCATCACGTTTGAACACGTCTTTGACAAGCATATCTACTTCGTCGGAGGCCATGACCCAGACTGAAAGGTTTTGCCCGATGACGGCCTGGTTGGCTAGGACCATGTCACGCAGATCATACACAGCGCTTGAACTAACAAGGTTTGCCAAGGTCCGTTTATCACGTCTGGCAGTTACTTCAGGGAATTTGTCGTACAAGGACTGGCGTACAATCTTGGCATAGTCGGCCGAGCGCAGCGCTTTTTCATCGCGATCACCTTTAGGATCAATGATACCTTCATCCATAAAGACATCAATCTGCACATAGGTCTGACGAAAGCCTGTGTAACCGTTTGAGATGATGCTGGTAAACAGCATGACAACACAAAGAAAAGCAAAAGCCAGAGCACCGATACCAAAAGCTTTGAAGCGTGTTTCGGCGGCGTGGCGTTTTTTCAAACGCGCGCGCGCCTTTTTCATAGATTCTTTTAACTCAGTCATATTTTTCTCTGTATTTGGCAACCACACGAAGGGCAACAACATTGAGACATAGTGTAACGCAGAACAAGACAAGGCCCAGTGCAAAAGCTGCAAGTGTTTTCGGGCTATCAAATTCCTGATCCCCGACCAGCAAGGTAACCATCTGCACCGTCGCGGTCGTGACAGCCTGCAAGGGGTTTGCCGTCAGGTTTGCGGTTAGACCGGCGGCCATAACCACAATCATGGTCTCGCCAATCGCACGGGAAATCGCAAGCATCACACCGCCGACAATACCCGGCAAGGCTGCTGGTAAAATAACGTTTAAAACAGTTTCAGATTTGGTACCGCCCAAGGCGTAAGAGCCATCGCGCAAGGACTGAGGGACAGCACGGATAACATCATCAGACAATGAGGAGACAAACGGGATAATCATAACCCCCATCACCAAACCGGCTGCCAATGCACTTTCAGAAGACACATCGATCCCCCAGCTATCGCCAATATTTCTGATGTGCGGGGCGACCACGAGCGCAGCGAAGAAGCCGTAAACAACGGTCGGAATACCAGCCAGAATTTCCAGCATGGGTTTGCCGAACGCACGCACTTTAGGGGTCGCATATTCAGACATATAGATCGCGGACAATAAACCGACAGGAACCGCAACACACATCGCGATGAACGAAATCAGCAATGTACCAGCAAAAATCGGCACAGCCCCAAAGGAACCTTGGCTCGCTACCTGATCTTTACGCAAAGCAATCTGCGGGCTCCATTCCAGACCGAACAAAAAGTCTGTGAACGGAACTTTGCCAAAAAAGCGAATGGCTTCAAACAGCAAGGACGCAACAATCCCGATTGTCGTTAAAATGGCTACAATAGAACTGGCCAGCAACACCAAACGGATGATGTCTTCAACCTGATTGCGTGCTTTGAGTTCCGCGCCAATCCGACGACGACCTATCACAAGTCCGATAATGGAGAAAGCAATAACTGCGACCGCAAGACTTGCCGTGCCAACACTTTTGAGGTGGCTGTAATGGGCAGCCGCAGCGATCATAGAGGGATCATCTGCGCCACGGCCAGTGCCATTCAAGGCAAGGAATTTGATGTCACTCAGAACACGTGAAACAACAGCGCTTGAAGCGTCTGGATCCAGACTTGAAACACCCGATAACACGAGCGAGTTTACGATTTGCGGTTCAAATAAAGTCCACAGAACGCACAAGACAAGGGCCGGAACACCACACCATATGGCAACAAAATAACCATAGTGACGCGGTAAGGAATGTAATTTACGAATATCGCCGCCCACCGTGGATACGGCGCGCGAACGTCCCATATAATAGCCGATCAAGGCTAAAAGCAGGACTGTAAATGTGAAAATCGTAGTTTGCATCTATGCTGTCACAACTTTAAAAGGAATAAAAAAATAAGCACGAAAAAGCGGCGGCCATTAAAAACCGCCGCTAGATCGTAGACTAGCTTAGCTACCAGCACCCAGTGCTTCTACAGCGGCTTTGTACTTAGCGCGCTCTTCAACAGGCATCGGGATCAGGCCCTTGTCTGTCAGGTAACCTTCGTCGCCCCACGCTTTGTCCGCAGTGAACTCAGCCAAATATTCCAGGATACCCGGTACTTGACCAACATGTGCATTTTTCACGTAGAAAAACAGCGGGCGGGAAACAGGATAAGAACCGTCAGCGATGGCTTCAAATTCCGGTGCCTTACCGTCGATCAGGGAACCTTGAACAGAGTCAGAGTTTTGGTCGAGGAAAGAGAAACCAAATACGCCGAATGCGTCCGGGTTCGCGTTCAATTTTTGGATGATCAGGTTGTCGTTTTCACCTGCATCAATGTAGGCGCCATCTTCACGAACAGAATGACAAACAGCTTTGTATTTCTTTTTGTCAGTCTTTTTCATGGCTTTGATATCATCAAATTGCTTACAACCACCTTCGAGGGCCAGTTCAGCAAATGCATCACGTGTACCAGAGGTCGGCGGTGGGCCGAGAACTTCGATCTTAATATCCGGCAGAGACGGGTCTACGTCAGACCATTTCTGGTTCGGGTTCGGAACCAGTTTGCCTTCTGCGTTCGGAACGTCTTTCGCAAGTGCAAGGAAGATTTGCTTACGTGTGATTTCCAGCGGCTTACCTTGTTTAGAGTTCGCCAGAACGATGCCATCGTAGCCAACTTTAACTTCGGTGATTTTCTCAACGCCGTTTTTCGCACAACGTTCGATCTCGGATTGTTTAACCGCACGAGACGCGTTTGTGATGTCCGGGTGTTCTTCACCAACACCAGCACAGAACAGCTTGAAGCCGCCGCCAGAACCAGTAGATTCGATCACAGGTGTTTTGAAGCTAGTGCTTTTACCGAATGTTTCCGCAACAGATGTTGCAAAAGGATACACAGTAGAAGAACCTACGATACGGATTTGATCGCGTGCTTCAGCGGCGCCTGCGGCCAAAACAGAAGCGAGTGCTGCAACAGCAAGCGTCTTCTTAATGCTCATTTGGAGTATCTCCGATATTATAATAAAACATGAAACGTTGTTCTTTGGAAAACCGTCGACTACGTGCCTTCCGTGAAAAACAACCTATGCTTCCTTAGATACGATTTTATGACGGAACTATTACAGTTTGATGACAGGCGGCAAAATCAGTTGTTTTTTGCCGGCAAGCTGACACTGAAAATCGTTCCCTTGCCCAACTTGCTTTCCACATGCAAGCGACCACGGTGGCGGGCAATGATATGCTTCACAATGGCGAGCCCAAGCCCCGTGCCTCCCATGGTGCGGGAACGGGCTTTATCAATCCGGTAAAAACGTTCTGTGAGGCGCGGGATATGTTTTTCATTAATGCCTTCGCCATGATCGCGCACATCAACCGCGACGCCGGGCACATTGCGATCTGGTAGCCTGTCGAGGGTACGAATGGCAATATCAACCGACGTATCCGGTTTGCCATACTTGATCGCGTTATCAATTAGGTTTTGAAAGACCTGTGTGATCTGATCTGAATCGCCCTGCACCCAATATGCCTGATTATTCGGGACATTCAGGTTGAGTTTCATATTACGATCCATAGCTTTGAGCGATAGGATATCAGTAATATTTTGCAAAACGACAGTGACATTCACCGCATCATCCGGCGCCACATGTTCTTGAATCTGGACACGCGACAGAGAGAGAAGATCATCAATCAGGCGGGCCATACGATTGGCTTCCTGAATCATAATGTTTAAGAACCGTTCACGGGCTTCGCGGTCATCCTGTGCCGGTCCTTGAAGCGTTTCGATGAACCCCATAAGGGCGGATAAGGGGGAACGAAGCTCATGGCTGACATTGGCCACAAAGTCGCTGTGCATTTCTTCGGTACGTTTAACCAAGGTGGTGTCGCGCACCGTTAAAACCACGCCTTCCCCATTACCGATGAGGGCAATATGAATACTCAGGTGACGCTCAACAGGGGCTGGAAATTTGGCTTCACCGATCCAGTCTTTTTTACTCGCGAAAACCTTTTCAACGGCATCAATGACGTTGGGTTGGCGTAAACACTGAACAATGTTTTTATCAATCAACACGCGCCCAAACAGATTGAGTGCCGCTTTGTTGGCATGTTTGACAACCCGCTGGTTATCCAAAACCAAAATAGGGTCCGCCAAGGCCGCGATCACAGCCCCGGTTTCATTAATGGCCGCAACTTCTTTCGGCCTTTCTGGTTTAAGAACAGGCTCAACCTTTTTCTTACGAAACAACACGATGCTTACTCTGCTGAAAAGTGAAGGGAAAAATTGCAGCACACTATATGTCAATTTCATTTCAGTTTTATGACGCGCACAGCCTATTGTGAAAATTCTTCTTCTATTCTCGCCCATTGCAGAGGTACCTGCCCACCATGACATGGCTTTCCATACAGGAACCCTTGCACGACCGTACACCCAATGGACTTTAGAAAATCAACCTGTTCTTTTGTTTCGACCCCTTCTGCGACCAGATCAATCTTCAGTTCATGGGCCATAGATACGATGGCCGACACAATCGCTGCATCATCATTGCCCGGTTTAATATCATGCACAAAACTACGATCAATTTTTAAGGTGTCTACAGGGAAACGCTTCAGATAGCTCAATGACGAATATCCGGTGCCAAAATCGTCAATGGAAATTCTCATCCCCATATCTTTCAGGTCGGCAAGAATTTGGATCGCGCCTTCCACATCTTCCATCATCATATTTTCTGTGACCTCAACCTCAAGGCAGGTGGGCACGATACGATGATCTTCAATGGCCTCTTTGATATCATTGATCAAGTTACGATCACGGAACTGCTGTGCTGAAAGGTTGATCGCGATGGAGCCGAAATCAAACTGCATATCCTGCCACATTCGAGCCTGAAAACAGGTCTGTTGAATAATGGATTTACCAAGTTTGACGATAAGTCCGTTCTCTTCCGCCACAGGAATAAATTCTGCCGGGGAAATGGGTTGACCGTTGTCATCCGTCCAGCGGGCAAGGGCTTCAACACCGACGGGCTTTCCTGTAACACTATCGATCTTTAGCTGATAATGCGGAATGATGGCATTTTTATTCATCGCAATACGAAGCTTGTTTGCCATAGAAAGCTGATTATGCGCTTTATCATTCATCGACAGATTAAAGAACTGGTAATTATTACGTCCTTTTTCTTTCGCGTGATACATGGCAACGTCTGCATTTCTAAGCAAATCGGCAGAACTGTCACCATCTGTGGGATAGATCGCGATCCCTACACTCGCAGAAATAAAGAGTTCATGTCCTTCAAAGAAGTAAGGTGCCCCAACGGATTTCACGATCCGTGAGGCCACCAGCTCGATATCCTCATCCGATGTGAGATCGGTTAAAATCACTGTAAACTCGTCCCCGGACAATCGCGCGACTGTATCGATTTCACGGATGCTTGTTTTAAGCCGCTTGGAGACCTCCTTCAGCAATAAATCACCTACCCTGTGCCCAAGGGAATCGTTTACCTGTTTAAAGCGGTCCAAATCGACGAACAGGACCGCCATATGCTCTTTCTCCCGCTTGGAACGTGCGAGGGAGGTATAGAGACGATCATGAAACAAGACACGGTTAGGCAAGCCCGTCAACGGATCGAAGTGGGCTAATTGTTCCAGCTTTTCTTCACTTTCTTTTTTGTTGGTAATATCTGAAAAAACGGCAACATAATTGGTTACACGCCCACTTTCGTTGCGTGATGCACTGATGGATAACATCTTGGGGAACTCATCCCCGTTTTTACGACGATCCCAGATCTCACCACGCCATAACCCATTGGTCATAAGGTCGGACCACATGGTGTTGTAAAACTCTTCAGAATGACGGCCAGATTTCATCATGCGCGGGTTTTGCCCAATCACTTCATTGCGCGAATATCCGGTAATATCTGTAAAGGCCGTGTTTACATCGACGATATCCCCTTTATCATCGGTAATCATAATCGCTTCGATTGTACTATCAAAAACTTTTGCGGACAGGCGTAAACGCCGTTCTGCCAAGCGGCGATCAGTCACATCCTGACCTTGGGCAATCCCACCGATAATGATGCCAAAACGGTCATGTAACGGTGATAAGTTCCACACGTAGTGCCGCAGGCTGCCCTCTAGGCGAATAACCGTCTCAAGGGAGGAAAAGGGTTTGCCATTTGCCGCATTTTCAAGCGCCTGAATCATTTGGGAATTATTCTGTCGCTTAAAGAAGAGATGAATATCTTCCATGGTATCGATTTGATCAAACAGATCTTTGGCGACATGGTTGCATAAGGTGATATTCCCTTTGTCATCCCAGGCGAAGGTTGGCGTAATCGTCGCGTTGACCAAATCTTCAATATATTTTGATTTGGCCGACAGATGATGCACCATGCCTGTGATGACTTCACCAACCTGATTAAATTCGTAGATGCTTCCCTTTTGATAGAGCCGCTTGGTGTCACCATTTTGGACGGCATGGGCAAAGCTTAAAAGCTTGTTGAGGTTGCTGTTGGTAATCTTGCGCAATAACAACGTAACAAGGATGGCGGCAAGTAAAACAACTTGTCCTCCAAAGATAACCGAACCTCTAAACGTCTCCCCCCATGTTTGGGTCCCTTGCGAGGTCATAACAGAAACAAGATAAAGACCTTGGGGGCCATCTTTGATTTTGAGGGGATGAAAGTCTCCGCTAAAGATATTCTCTTTTGTAGAAAAGATAGTCTCGCGTTTTTCTAGAACGGCGTCACGTACCTCTGCCACACCATTTTCGAGGGAAGTAGATTCCACAAAAACCGTATCATCAGACATGATCATATGAGCACTGGCACCGCTGACGCTGCGCAATTCATTTACCAGAGGGGAATTCTTTTTTAAATAAACACCGGCTTTAAAAATACGCATCCCAACGAGCTGACCATTTTCCTCATGCACTTCTTGAAACTGAAAGGCCAGGCTTTGGCCGCGACGTGATTTCTCAAATACAAACTTATCATTCTTGAACAGAGGCTTGGAATTCTGCTCATCAAAAAGACCAAAGGACTCAAGGACTTTGATATCGCCCTCGATATTTTTTTCAAAGACAATGACGTAATCAATTATAATATCTTGCAAAAACTGGGGCGAAAAAACACTGCGATTGGCATCAAAAGTTTTGGCAATCGCCTCCAGCATATGACGGCTTTCGTTTAAGCGGTAATTGAAATGCTGTTCCGCAAGTTTGTGGGTTTGGTCAATTTGCGTAATTTGTTCAAACTGAAGGGCTGTCTCGGCATTCTTGTACGAAGTCCAAAGCAAATAACTTCCCACGCTCATTAAAGCGCCGAGAAAAAAGAATAAAACGACCGGAGTAAACCGGAAAACCATTTTGTGCCCTTTCTTGACTAATCTCTTTAAGCTACACTTTGTTAGCTATACATCCAAGCCTGTAGTTGATTTTTGTCGGAGACGAGAAACCTTTTAAAACCTTGTACGACGTTAAGGCAATGAATAATAATGGTAATAACTTTAATAATAGTATTGAAAATATAAAAATGAAGACCCCGACATCTGCAAATGAGCTAAATCGTCGTAAACAAATCGAAAATAGCCTCGGCATCGGTATATTTGAATGGAATATTGAAACCGGTGATTTCTGGTGGTCTGCTAAATTACGCGAGATCTTGGACGTTAAAGAGACAACTGAACAACCCACCCTGCAGACCTTAATCGGGTTTATCCACCCTGAAGATCAAAACGTCCTCCACGCCTCATTGGAAAAGCTAACGGATGATCATTGTCAACTCCGACTAGCAACGCAGGTTTTAACTTCCACAGGCCGTCCGGTGCCTGTGATGGTTCATGCTAATTATGATGCCGATACCCATCTTGTATGCGGTTACATTCAAGATCAGACACAAGAATATGCAGAACGGGCTTCCTTGATCGATACCCTTTCCAAATATCGCGGTGTTATGGAAAGTGCGGGCGACGCCATTGTTTTGATCTCACAAAACGGGGCCATCCTTGAAGGAAACGCAAAAGCTGCGGAACTGTTTGAAGTTGCGGAAGACGACATTCCCCGCCTCAGCGTCGACAACATCCATGCCCCAGAAGATCTGGAAACCATGATGGGACATTATCAGGGAATGTTATGGGGCCAAAACAGTCAGGTCGAAAGCACGATCATTGGCCAATCCGGGCGAGGAACCATTGTCGAAATTACGGGCCGTCCGGTGAAAATCGCCTCAGAAGAAATGATTGTGGTCATTTTCCATGATGTTACATTGCAATACCAAGCTCAAAACGCCTTGAAACGCAGTGAGAAGCGCTATCGTAGTTTGGTCGATGAAGCCCGTGAAGGGATTATGTTGCTTGATAGCGAAAGCCGCATATTAGCCGTCAACCCAAAGATTTGCGAGACGCTACAGCATAAGCGCCACGAATTATTGGGTAAACTCTTTTGTGATATTGCGGATTTTGATCTGGAAGTCAGTCCGGTTGATATCCTGAGCAACTCGCCCCATCGACAGTCCATCCATATGGAAGGAAACTTGCAATCCATAGAAGGTGCGTTGCATCCCACCGGCTTTAACGTCGCGCGATTTGAAGAACAAGGCCAGACACAATTTATCGTCACGGCGTATGATCTGACAGATGTTCGCTTGGGGGAAGAAGATCGACTGCAATTGCAAAAGCAGCTCTTTCAAGCACAAAAACAAGAACTGATGGGACAGTTGGCCGGCAGCCTCGCTCATGATTTTAATAACCTTCTGTCTCCTATCATTTTGGTAAGTGAAGCACTGATCGAGGATGCGGAGGAAAACGAATATTACAAAAAGAACCTCCAGCATATTTTTCAAGCAGCACAACGGGCGAGACGTCTTGTTGCACGTATTCTGGATTATACACGCCCGGAAGACAGTGAGTTTATCGCGCTAAACTTACGTGAAGAGATTGCAGAGACATTGGAGCTTTTGCGCTCTTCCGTGCCTCACACCATTACGATTAAGGAAAACTATAGCGACAAGAAGTTCCCCTGTATGGCAGATCCTGATCAAATCCATCAAATTGTCATGAATGTGGGGACCAATGCCGCACAAGCCATCGGTGAACGTAATGGTCATATCGACTTTTTGCTCAGCTGTTTCCCCATTGACGAACACAGCGATTATATCAATCGTTTTGAAATCCCAGAAGGCACTTACGCCAAATTGTGCGTAACCGATACGGGCCCCGGCATCGATGAAGCTTACCTAAACGAGATCTTCGATCCTTTCTTTACCACCAAATCGCAAACCGACGGGTCTGGCCTTGGCCTGTCTGTTGTGGAACGTATCGTTCGAAATCACGGCGGTTTCGTAACTGCGCAAAACATCGATAAAGGCGGCGCCTGTCTGTCAATCTATCTCCCCTTGATGGGAGATTGTGAATGACATTTCCTATGATTGTGATCGTCGATGATGAAGAATTGGTGCGCGCGGCTCTGGCCATGGTGCTGGAAAGAAACGGGTATCAGACCACAAGCTTTTCATCGGCAAAGCAGGCGTTAGCGAGTTTGAACGACCTTGGACGGATTGATGCAATTATCACAGATTTGGTTATGCCAGTGATGGATGGTGTTTTATTTATCAAACGATTGCGTGAAATCGGTGTGCAAAGCCCGATTATCACACTGACCGGCGGTGCTCGCGTCGGTCAGCACAATATGTCAATCCAAGCAAAAGAGGCTGGTGCAGCAGTTACCCTGCAAAAACCGGTTGATAAAAAACAACTTTTATCAGCACTGGAAAATGTATTTAACCTCTAAAGCCTTTGCGTAAAGCCAAGCCAACGGCTTGGGTGCGGCTGGACACATCCAGTTTACGGAACACCCCTTTCAAATGGGCGCGCACGGTGACTTCCTGCAATTCCAGTATATTGGCGATGACTTTGTTGGAATGCCCTTCCACAAGGTATTTCAACACTTCGCGTTCACGCGTTGTCAATTCTTCAAACAGGCTTGTGTCTTCTTGTGTGTGATCCGGTTCTTCTTCATCAGTCGAACAAATCACAGATGGGATGAACTTTTCGCCATTTAAAACCAGATTGATGGCATTGATCATAGCTTGCCCCCCAAGTGTCTTGGGAATGAAGCCGGATGCCCCTTTTTCAATACAGGTCAAGACATCTGCACGACGATAAGCACCGGACATAACGACAACAGGCTGATCACCGGCAAGTTCGACTACTTTTTTAACACTATCCAGACCATTTACGCCGGGCATTTTCAAATCCAGCAGGATCAGGTCATAGGAGGTTTCATCTGACAGGCGCATTTCTGTTTCCGGCAGAGTTTCTGCTTCTACAACTTTGATATCCGGTTGTAGTTTATTGAAAATGAGCTTTATCCCTTCACGGAAAAGTCCATGATCATCCGCCAACAGAAATTTCATTTATCTTTATTCCTTAATTCTTTTTATCACTCAATGAATGATAATCTCGACTATAGCTGAAAGAGGTTTTGTTCCAGTTTCATGAAATCCTGATTTTCGATATACGGGATTTCCCCTAGAATACGCACCTTTCCAAATTGTTCAATGGCCTTTTTGTTGCGTTCGTTCAACGGTCCGTTCAAAACGACCCCTTTAATAGTAATTTCACGATCACGTAATGCCTTTAGTGTTAATAAGGTGTGATTAATCGTGCCAAGGCCACTTCGGGCCACCACAATCACTTCACAGTCCATCTTTTTTATCAGATCGATCATAAAGAATTCATTATTAATGGGCACAAAAATGCCCCCTGCCCCTTCGATCACCAGATCGCCTGCCACATCAGGTTTCTGGATCGCATCCATATCAATCTCGACACCATCGATGGCAGCGGCATCGTGGGGGGAAAGTGGTTCTGTCAGTTCATACACACAGGGCAGGATTTTTTCAGGACCAATCCCGCCAAGACGCATGACCTCATTTTTATCTTCAATGTCATTGGTGCCGCTTTGGACGGGTTTCCAATAAAACGCACCTAATTGACGGACCAATAAAGTGGAGACAACGGTTTTACCGACATCAGTGTCTGTACCTGTCACAAAATAATGCGTCATGTTACTTTCCTTCAATATGACCTAAAAGAATTTCGTAAGTCATTGCACAATCTTTTTTCTGATCCAGATAGGTCATAACCTTACGCAGCTCTTTTGTATTCATGGCGCGATAGCCCGACTTGGGGGATTGGGCGCCGATGGATTTTAGGGCTTTTAAAAAGACAAGACCGTTTTGATAGTCTTGCTTTTTAATCCGGCTACTCACACCGATGGCGCGCCCTGTCAGGTCAAAAGATTGCGCTTGCTGTAAAGTTGGATAATCATGCAAACCAACAGGCAAAGACAACGCTTCAAGACAGCGACGCCATTCCTGAAAGCTTTTGCTGCCCAAGGTGGTGAAGACCATATGCCCTTTTGGACTAAGCAAGTCTGACAATCGACCAAGACCTGCAGGCAGGTCCGCAAACCACTGCATGGCGAGGCTACTGACAATCAGGTCAAACGGGCCTTCAAGTGTCGGAAACTCCCCATCCATCTGTTGAAAGGTCGCTTCAACGGCTACATTCTGACGACAGGTCTCCAGCATATCAGTGGACAAGTCCGTAACCGTCCATGTCGCTTCCGGGAAAACCTCCATCAGTTCACGGGTTAAAAAGCCTGTGCCACACCCGATTTCCAGAATATTGCTGACGTTGGTTAAATCCAAACTTTCAACATACTGACGCAATAAGTGCGCCGTCCACTTTTGGACCGGAGCTTCTTGTTCGTAGGTTTTGGCAGCCGTCCCGAACGCGTCTTGAATGAAGGTCTTATTCACGAAGTTTGATCCAGAAAATCACGTAATTGATCCGCAACCCATTTCGGTTGGTAAAGGGGGAGCAAATGATTGCCCCCTTTATAGCAGATGAGATCATGAGAAAAAGAGGCTTCTGACATTTTCTCAGGAACAATCAGATCTGCATCCCCGACCAACGCCCGTTTTGGGCAGGTCAGATTGCTGTACAGATTATGGACATCACATGTTTCCAGATAGGCAAGACCATCGGCCATGGCTTGCACGTCTGCTTCAGCGGCAAATACGGCACCTGTTAGGCCGCTATTTTTCATAAAGTCTGACCACACCGTTTCAGGCGTTTTGGTAAATTGTCGGATCATACGTTTTAAGACTCGTGGATTTACACCTTCGACAAAATCATCTGCAGCACAGAACTTCGTAAACCCATTGACCGACACCAAGCCTTTGAGGTCCGTCTTTCGATCCAACAGCCAGCATAGCCCCATAGAATGAGTAACATAAACCGCCTCAGTCGAGAGCCTCATATCAGGCTTGCCGTAAAAACCTAGATCAAGACTATGACAGGTGAAGTCCTGCAAATGCGCAATCACGTCTTGCCAGAAGGATTTATCAAAACCCCAGCCGTGCACGAAAATCAGATCAGCCATTTTGCAACGACCTGACCACATCACACAAAGTATCGATATCTTTATCGCTATGGGCGGCACTTAAGGCAAACCGGATGCGACTGGTGCCTTTGGGCACGGTCGGCGGGCGAATGGCGATGCCCAGAATATTTTGGGCCTCTAGCGCTTTTGCCAGCTCCAGCGTCTTGGTTTCATCACCAATAATCAAGGGGATAATCTGTGTGGAGGAGTCTGCGACATCAAAACCGCACTCACGGAAACTTTGGCGCACGCGCTCCGCATTTTTATGCAATCGCTGACGCTCGACCTCAAGGCTGGGCACAAGCTCTAAGGCCGCATCCATCGCCCCCAACACGGCAGGCGGCAGTGAGGTGGAATAGATCATGCCGCTGCATCGATTGACCAAAAAGTCCTTCACCGCCTTAGAACACACCAGATACGCCCCAAATCCCCCCAATGCTTTGGAGAAAGTGCCCATCTTAAAGGTCACATTTTTGCCCGCACACAGCCCATAACCGCGTTGTCCCAAAACGCCTGTTGCGTGGGCTTCATCGACATAAAGGTCAGCGCCATATCGTTCTGCAAGATCGATCAAAGCATCAATATCGCTTTGATCCCCGTCCATACTAAAGACACTTTCTGTCAGGATAAAACGCGCAGCCACTTGGTCTTCGTGTTTTTTAAGTAACTCTTCAAGGTGATTGAGGTCGTTATGGCGATACCGGATTTGACGCACGCCACCCGCTTTCAAGCCGTGGTGCATGCTGGCATGGTTTAAACGGTCGCAAAAGACCAATGCTTCCTGACCTAAAACGTCACGATCAAACAAGCTTGAGAGGATCGCCGAGTTGGCCTGAAAGCCGGAGTTGAAGACGAGTGCGGCTTCCCCCCCCTTTGCTTCGATCAAACGTTGCTCTACTTGTTCGTGCAGCTCCATCGTGCCGCAGACAAGGCGGGACGCCATGGAGCCCGTGCCCCATTCTTGCGTCCATAGCTGAGCGCGCTCAATCAACAAAGGGTGTTGCGCCAAGCCCATATAGTTATTGGACGAAAAGTTGATCACCTCGCGAGCGTTGATCATGGTACGTCCATTTAGGGTTTGACCCACAGGGCGTAACTGGCGCCTTAAACCTTTGCCACTCAATCCCTCGACATAATGGCTGTAGAGTTTATCAAGCGTCTGGCTCATGACAGAAAACCGTTTAAAGCGTCCATAAATTCGTGTGGTTTTTCTGCATGGAGCCAATGGCCCGCCTCAGCAATACTATGGAACTTTACCTTCGGAAACAGGTGTTTAATCAGTTGATGATGACTTGACTGAACATAATCGGACTGAGCACCCGTCAAAAATAATGTCTCGCCTTCATATTTTGAGTCGGGACGGATCGCAGGCACGCCAACAATACTGTCAAGTTCACGTCCCAAGACATCCAGATTGACCTGCCATTTTATGCCTTCGTCCGTTGAAATCAGGTTGCCCAGCAAGAAGGCCCGCACGGAACGGCTTTCAATCGCATCCGAAATTAAGGGATCAACTTGGCTGCGGCGCGAAACGCTGGACAGGTCCACCGATTGTAATTTTTCAATATAAGACTTAAAGACAGATTGCGGGTATTTTACGGGGGCAATGTCGGCTACGCAAAGTTTTGACACCCGCTCCGGTTGACGTAAAGCCAAGGTCATGGCGACTTTACCGCCCATGGAATGTCCAACGATATTGGCTTGATCCAGCCCCCGTTGGTCCAGAAATTCCGCAATATCATCCGCCATTTCCACATAAGACATGGTGTCTGTCCAAGGCGACGAGCCATGATTTCGCAAATCAACGGTAAGGATGCGATAGCGTCGCGCCATTTGTTTGGCAATGGAATTCCAGTTTTTTGCCGCGCCAAACAACCCATGAATGATGACGACCGGATCGCCCTCACCTATATCTTGAAATGCCAGTTCCATGCTTGCTTTTACCTTGTTTCAGTCTCTTACATGTCCTATTAGAACAGATCGACGTTAGCGTAAACTTTTTAATGGATTTTACCCATGTGTTCAAAAACAGATACACCTGAAGATATCGTGAATGCGCTTAAATACAATAGCGATGGCCTCATTCCGGCAATCGCACAGCAGCATGACACGGGCGAAGTCCTGATGATGGCGTGGATGAACAAGGACGCGGTTGCCGAAACCTTGAAGACAGGCCGTGTTTGTTATTATTCCCGATCCCGCAAGCAGCTGTGGCGCAAGGGTGAGAGTTCTGGGCAACAGCAGGTCTTGATGGATTTCCGCACAGATTGTGACCTTGATACGGTGCTGGTTAAAGTCGATCAAACCGGTGTTGCCTGTCACACAGGTCGTCGCAGCTGTTTTTCATGGGCGGCGCGCGATGGTAAGGTTGAAGTCGTGGAAGAGGTTATCACCTCCCCCGACGAACTCTATAAAAAGTAATTAAAGCCGTATCCCGCGATGAGCAGGCTCGACAGTTAGGTAGAAGGCTTTTTCTGCCGTTAATCGCGCCTGCCATTCAACTGCTGTGGGATAGCTTAATCCACGAAACAGGGCAACGCCATAAGGCGTGATACTGCGCACATCCTTGTCTTTAGGTTGGCGAAAGTCTATCTCCAGCCCTTGATAGGTGATCAGCATTTTTAAGGCAGATTTATCGGCCTCAAAACTATCCGGTAGCGGCTCGTTAAGACGAAAAACATAATCACGCGATTTAGTCTGTTTGATCAGCAGGCGTACATGATTGGCGATGTCGTTCACCAAAAACTTCTGGCGCAAACTTTCATCATCCTTCCCTGCCGACAGCCATTTATTCAACTCTGTTCGTAATCGGCTGTGTGCGGCTTTAAACTTGTGCGACTGAAACACCACGTCAGGGGCCTGATTAAAAAAAGTCTCAACGGCACGGATCGGACGGCGGCGCAAGACAACACCATTCACGTCCGGTTCGTGGATTTTGTCCCAGTGTTGATCTGTACGGCAATCAATCACCATCATTTTTTGCGGCTGTCCTCTATCCCCTCTCGGGCGCAAGTTCAACATTGAGGCAGGTGTGACAGCAGATGGTTTCAAGCTCATTTTTTACCTCGAATGATATCACGCATTAAAAAGCGCGCAGGATGAAGGGCTTCACGGATTTTATTTTCAATCGGGCAAGGCGTGCCGTTGATATAGGATGACAAGATATCAGCCAACAACGGCGCTGTCTGCACCCCACGTGCCCCCAGACCGCATAAGGTATAAAGCCCCCCGACGTATTCTGCCGGTGCAAATGTCCGTCGTTTAGGTCCGTGCCTTAAGGGGCCGTAGGTATCCATATACCACTCATGATCATAAACAGGGCCAACGATCGGCTGATGATCCGTTGTCATCGCACGAATGGAGGCGCGCCCGCCCTTAACCACAAGCCCGTCGGTGTCCATGACACTGGAGAGTGTTTTCAGGTTAAAGGCATGGCTCTCATCGCTTAAGTCTTCATAAGCATGATCAAAAAGGTCGGGCCATTTTTCAAAACTGGCGCCTAACACATGTTCCCCCTCGCGTGCGGGTAACATATAGCCGCCGTAAGAGACGGCATGGTCAAGCTGTGCGGTGTTGGCCGTGGTTTCAATATAGCTAACCTGCCCGCGCCGTCCATTCATAGCAAGATCGCTATAGCTATTGAGCGCCGCATTTTCCCCTGCGGTTGCCAGCACCACACAATCGCCTTCAAAGACCAGACCCTGCTCATCATATAGACGCCAGTGATCCGTTTTTTCTATTTTGCTGATAGTGCAGTCAAAGGTGACCTCCAGCGTGCTCGCGATCGTTTGGCAAAGCTGGGAGGGTTCGATACAGCCCGCTTTGGTAAACCAAAGGCCGCCTTTGGGCACATCCATCCCCAGGCGATTGCTTGCGTCCTGTCGCGTTAGAAACAACAAATCCCCATCTGGCAGAATGTTGCGGGCGATCATGTCTTTAAAACGATCTTCGTCTGCGTCTTCTTTCATCATTTGAAAGATACCGCGCGCACCATGCCACGGCGTCTCAGGGTAACGATCATAAAAACGCAAGGCATGCAGGTAAGCAATGGTATTAAAGCGACCGATCCCTTCCTGTGACAAAAACAGTTTGGGTTTTAAAAGGCCGATCCGGTTGCCCGATCCTTCTGATCCCGCATGGCTGTTGCGCTCAAAGACCTTGACCTCATGCCCATCTGCTTGCAATCGCAACGCTGCACACATCCCTGCTACACCTGCGCCAATGACAGCAATTTTCTTTTGGCATCCGTCTGTGGCATATCGCTGATACCACGGGGCTTTAACCTTTAGGTCTTCACCTTCAAACGTCCCGATCAAAGACTCACGTTTGCGCCCGAACCCACGGCGCTTGGTCATGCTAAACCCAACCTCCGCAAGGCCGCGTTTGACGAAACCTGCTGCGGTGAAGGTGGACAGGATACAATCCCTATGCGCCAACCGCCCGATTTCGTGGAACACTTCGGGGCACCACATTTCTGGGTTTTTAGCGGGGGCAAAACCGTCCAGATACCACGCATCAACCCTCGCATCCAAGTCGGCAAACATGGCGGCAGCATCCCCAAACATAAGGGTAAGTTTAACCTTGCCGCCTTGTAAGACAACGTGGTGAAACCCATGCGTTAAATCGGGATAAACCGACAAAAGTTCCTCTGCCTCTTCCTCCAATCCCTCAAAGGTTTTGTAGGCGGCGCGCAGTTGATCAGGTGTCAGGGGAAACGCCTCGACAGAGAGATAGTGCAAGCGGCAGGCTTGGTCGCTTTCTTTCCACGCTTTTAACGTCAGCAGAAAATTAAGGCCAGTGCCAAAGCCTGTTTCCGCGACTGTAAAATCGGTTTGCCCCGTCAAACGTTCAGGTAGGCCACATCCGTTGACAAAAACATACATAGACTCCGCCAGCCCATCATCAGCGGAAAAATAGACGTCATCGAAACGACCCGATACGGGTGTTTTTTCATCTTTCCAACTAAGCTCTGGGGAAGAAAGTTCACTCACGTCTATCTCTTTCAAAATTAAGTTGTTTTTTGCGGCATTTGACCCACATTATTAAATGTGGATTGGCAGGAAAGTAGGACAGATGAATCATATCATCAACCCACCCGATATAAACCCTGATACATACGGCTGGTCTGTGCGGGCCTTCTCCACCGTTAAACGTATGTTAGGGGTAAACATCAAACTTCATGCCTACGACAATCAGGTTGAAGACGGTCATATTTTCCTTTTCAACCATTTTGCCCGTTTTGAAACGTTTATTCCCCAATACCTGATTTATCAAGAGCAAAAGGCATATTGTCGCTCTGTGGCGGCAGGCGAATTCTTTCGCGGCAATGACCGTTTTACCCAATATCTATATGCTGTTGGGGCCGTCCCTAATGACATGCCCAACCTATTGACCTTTCTGGCGCGCGATATCCTAAAGGGGCGAAAAGTGATCATCTTCCCCGAAGGGGGCATGGTCAAAGACCGGCGCTATCTGGATACAAAGGGTAATTACTCCATCTTCTCCCCGTCCTCGCTCGAAAGGCGCAAACATCATACCGGGGCTGCCCGTCTTGCCTTGATGCTGGATATCTATAAACAGACAGTCCTTAAAACAACCGACAAATCCCTACTGGAAAGTTTCACCAATGAACTTGGACTGCCTTCTATTGATCAATTGATCAAACGCTGTCAGGAACCGACGCGTCTTGTTCCGTCCAACATCACCTTTTACCCCATCCGTATTAAAGACAATTTCCTGAAAGAAAGTGTGGAACGTTTAACAGGTGATCTGTCTCCGCGTTTTGCTGAAGAACTGTTGATCGAAAGTAATCTGGTTCTCAAACATACCGACATGGACATTCGTATGGGCAAGCCCATTGAAACATCCATGTATTGGCCGTGGTGGGAACGGCTGATCGTCAATAAATGCACCAACGGCATGTGCAGTCTAAGCGATCTGTTTAATCTGGGGACAGCCGGCGACAGCGTTAAAGAACGCTTTGTTGCACGACGACTGAAGATCAAAACTGAAGACCTGCGCGACCGGGCCATGCACCATATGTATGAACTTGTGACGGTCAATCTGTCGCATTTGGCCTCCGTTTTAATTTTGCATCTAATTGATCAAGGCGTGGATCGTATGTTACGTGCAGGATTTGTGCGTATCCTTTATTTGATGGCGCGGTATATCAGTCATGAACCCACCCTTCACCTACACCGTTCCCTTTTAAATGCTGAAGTCTATCGCGGCCTACAGGATGATTGCTGCGCAGAGTTTCAACAGTTTTTACGTTCAGCCGAGCATGCGGGATTGATCCGACAAGAAGATAAACAGATTATCTTCCTCCCCAAGCTGCGTGAAGAACATGATTTCAACAGTATTCGGATGACCAATCCGATCTGCGTCTATGCCAATGAATGTGCCTCTTTGCGCGGTATTACATCCGCATTGCATCGCGCGCTTAGCAACCAGCATACCCTCAGCCCCGATCAATGGGCGCAATATTACTTTGAAGACGACCTGCACGCCCATGAACAAGCCTTAGAAAAATACAGCAAACCGGAATATGAAGAGATCAACAGTCAACAGACGGCAACCCAATCCGGTGCCCCCTTCTTCTTACGGGCCGAGAACGCCAAGAACAAGCAGTTGTCAGTTTTGCTTGTCCACGGGCTACTGGCTTCCCCCGCAGAAATGAAAGCACTGGGTGAAGAAGTCGCGAGCCTTGGTTACACTGTCTATGGTCCAAGACTGGAAGGTCACGGCACATCCCCCTGCGACCTGCGGGAAAAGGGGTGGAAGGATTGGATGCGGTCTGTTGAACGTGGATATAATATCTTGTCCAACATCAGCGATCATGTGCTTGTTGTGGGTTTTTCAACAGGTGGGGCGCTGACATTACGTTTTGCGGCAGAACGTCCAGAAAAACTCGCCGCGATCTGCGCCGTCAGCACACCTTTAAAGTTTGCCAATCCAAACCTTAAATTTGTTCCGCTTCTTCATCATGCCAACAGATTGACTAAATGGATCCCGCAAAAAGACGGAATTTTGCCCTATATCGTCAACGAGTCAGAACATCCGGATATTAACTACAAACATATCCCAGTACGCGCCTTACAAGAACTGCGCCTGTTGGTCGCGGATATGGAGGACAATCTACAACGCATAAACGCCCCTAGTCTGTTGATACAAGGGGATAAAGAAACTGTGGTTAACCCGGACAGTGCGGGCCTGATCCGCGACCAGATGGTCGGGACAACCCCGCGCGTAATTATGGTGCCGTCCACCAGACACGGGATTATCACCGAAGATATTGCCGGCACCCGCCAGCATGTTATCGATTTTATTAATTTAATTGAAACACGGCTGAATTTAACCAAATCAACCCAGTCGATCAGTTGATCACAAAACGCAACCCACTGACATAAAGTGCGATAACGCCTACCCCTAAAGCCAAGGCCACGAATAGATTTTTCTTTTTCCGGTCAATCATCATTTTCTCCAAAGGCTACATTTGCCCTAAGTTTTCGTCATCCTGTTCAACATCACGAAAGCGATATTGCATGGAAACCAAAATTCCTTTTAAAGGGCGTAAAAACAAAAAAGACCCAAGACCGACAACAGGCACCGCCACCACAAAATGCACCCACATATGGGGCTGATAGGTAAACTCCAGCCACAGTGCCGTTGCAAGCGCAAGGATACCGACAAAAAATGTCGCTGCCACTGCGGGACCATCCCCCACGTCATGGGCGATTAAATTCAATTCACAAGCCGGACATTTTTCCCGAATGGAAAGGCCGTTAAAGAAAATACCGCCCTTTCCACACCGTGGACATTTACCGAAGAAACCCCACCAGAGGTGGGTTTTCAACGATTGGCTTTGCGAATTTATTGTGCGAAGAAAGCGGAGTTGCCCCACCAGTACACCCATACAAATAAGAAGATCCAAACAATATCGACGAAATGCCAATACCATGACGTTGATAGCAAGCCTACGTGCTGATCTTTGGTAAAGTCACCTTTTTGCAGACGAACGCCGCAAATAAATAGCGAGACCAGACCGACAAACACATGAAAGCCGTGAAAGCCCGTCGCCATATAAAAGACGGAGGAATAAATACCATCAGTAAAACCAAAGCCCGCTGCCCCATATTCATAGAGCTGCACGCACATGAAGACGAAACCAAGCCCAAACGCCCCATACACACCAAGGATCGCGCGTTTACGGTTATCCTTCATCAACCCTTTATGCCCCCACTCCAACACAAAGCCGGAGATCACAAGCAACATGGTGTTGATAAATGGCAGACCAAAGGTGTGGATCGGCTCGATCCCTTCCGGTGGCCAGACATCGCCTGCGGGACTGCCGCCCAAACTGGCGTTAAAAAAGGCCCAGAACCAAGCCACGAAGAACATAAGTTCTGACAAAATAAACAGACCGACCCCAAACTTAAGGCCAAACTGAACTTCCTTCGTATGGGATTTGTCTTTTTGCGCTTCACGGATGACGTCACGCCACCATACATACATGGTGTAAAGCACCAACAACAGGCCCGCCAGCATGACCCACGGCTGGCCTTCTTTCATATAATTGATCGCACCAACAGCCAGAACCACCGCAGCCACCGATGCCACAAAGGGCCACGGGCTGGGGTTCACCAAATGGTACGGATGTTTATTAGAGGTAGAAGACATGAAATGACCTCCTCGTCATAATTAACTTTTATCTTTTGCTTTATAGAACGTGTAAGACAGGGTGATGGTCTTGACTTCCTGTGCGTTGCTATCCTCTAAAATCGCGGGATCAACAAAAAAGGACACAGGCATATCAACCGACTCCCCCGGTGAAAGTCTTTGTTCGGTAAAGCAGAAACAATCGATCTTGTTGAAATACTGGGCGACCTTTAACGGTGTCACATTAAAGGTCGCCGTTCCGATTATATCCTGATCACTGAGGTTTTCTGCATGATAGGCGATCAAAGCATGTTCACCCAACGCGACCTCAACCTGTTTTTGGACCGGCTTAAACTTCCAATCCAGCGACGAGTTGACATCTGCGTTAAAACGAACCTGTATTTTGCTGCCTTTCAGGATATGTTCGGCCTCATTTTCCGCAACTTGCGGGGTGCCGCCATATCCTGTGACCTTACAGAAAAGCTGATAAAGGGGAACCGAAGCATAAGCCAGTCCCAGCATCATACACACAATGCCAACGACCGTTAGGCCGACGCGTCGGTTTGAACTTTGTTGCTTCGATTTATCCATTACTCAGCCGCCTCTTTGTTGTTCATGTTCGGTGGTTCTGAAAAACTATGGAACGGTGGTGGCGAAGAAACCGTCCATTCCAACGTCTTCGCTCCTTCCCCCCAAGGGTTTGCTTCAGATTTCGCACCGCTGGTGAAGGTTCTGATCACAACTAGGAAGAAAATAAGCACACCCAAAGCGGCAATGCCCGCCCCGATGGAGCTCACCATATTCCAGCCTGCATAGACATCCGGGTAATCTGGAATCCGGCGCGGCATCCCTGCCAAACCAAGGAAGTGTTGCGGGAAGAACAAAATGTTGACCCCCACAAAGGTCACCCAAAAATGCAGTTTACCCAGTGCTTCTGGATATTTGCGACCGGACATTTTACCGATCCAGTAATAGAAGCCGGCAAACATACTGAAGACCGCCCCAAGCGACAGCACATAATGGAAGTGTGCAACCACATAATACGTGTCATGGAACATGATATCCATGCCTGCGTTGGCAAGCACTACGCCCGTTACACCGCCAACAGTGAACAGGAAGATAAAGCCGATTGCAAATAACATGGGGGTTTCAAAGGTCAACGACCCGCCCCACATGGTGGCAATCCACGAAAAGACCTTTACCCCCGTTGGCACCGCGATCAGCATAGTAGCTAACAAGAAGTACGCGCGGGTATCAACGTCCAGCCCGACCGTATACATATGGTGCGCCCACACGACAAATCCCACTGCGCCGATGGAACACATGGCATAGGCCATGGCGATATACCCAAAGACAGGCTTGCGGGAAAATGTGGAGACAATATGACTGACAATCCCGAAGGCAGGCAGGATCATAATATAAACTTCAGGATGCCCGAAGAACCAGAACAAGTGCTGCCATAAAATCGGATCACCGCCGCCTTCCGGCGCAAAGAAAGTGGTCCCGAAGTTACGGTCTGTCAACAACATGGTCAAAGCGCCTGCCAATACTGGCAAAGACGTCACCAGCAGAAAGGCTGTCACCAGCATAGACCAGACAAACAAAGGCATTTTATGAAAGGTCATGCCCGGTGCGCGCATATTAACGATGGTCGTAATAAAGTTAATCGCCCCCAGGATGGAGGAGGCACCCGCCAAATGCAGACTGAGGATCGCATAATCCACCGCTGCCCCGTCATGGAAGATTTGGTTACTTAAGGGGGGATAAACGGTCCAGCCCGTCCCTGCCCCGCCGCCGATCAGCACGGAACAGCCCAAAAGGACAGTCGCGGCCACCAACAACCAGAAACTGATGTTGTTCAATCGTGGAAAGGCCATATCCGGGGCACCGATCATTAAGGGGACAAACCAGTTGCCAAACCCACCGATCAACCCCGGCATAACGACGAAAAAGACCATAATCAAACCGTGACCGGTCACGAGCACATTATAAAAATGCAAATCTTCGATAAATTGCAGGCCCGGCTGGGTTAGTTCCAGCCGCACCATCATGGACATGGCCCCACCAATCACCGCCATAACAATGGCGTAAATGATGTACATGGTGCCGATATCTTTATGGTTGGTGGAATAGGCCCACCGCTTCCAGCCCGTGGGTGCATGATCACTCATAGTTAACCTCCCCCGTCGTCATTTGGGCAACCTTAATTGATACTGGTTGCTGTGTTTGTGAATATTCTTCTCTGGCCTCAACCAACCAAGCGGCATAATCAGCCTCACTTAACGCCTTCACAGCAATGGGCATAAACCCATGGTTCACCCCGCACAGTTCGGAACACTGCCCGTAATACATGCCAGGTTCGTTAATACGGACCCAGGTTTCGTTTAAGCGTCCGGGGACCGTATCAAGCTTAACCCCTAGCGAAGGAACGGCCCATGAATGGATCACATCCGTTGAGGTCATCAACAGGCGGATGTTTTTACCTGCTGGCAAAACAAGGGCCTTATCAACGGTCAAAAGACGGGGTTGTCCTTCTTCAAGTTCATCATCTTCAACAATGAAACTGTCAAAAGCCATGTCATCCTCGTCTGGATACTCATAGGACCAATACCATTGATGCCCGACGATCTTGACCGTCATATCCGCATCTTCGGTATGATCGAGGAAGTAAAGAACACGCAAAGACGGGATTGTGATCATCACCAAAATAAGAACGGGAATAACCGTCCAAATGATCTCCAGCTTTGTGTTATGCGTGGTGGTCGAAGGCGTTGGATTGGCCTTGCGATTAAATTTCACCACCACATAAATCAGTAAAAACAGCACAAACAACGTAATGCTGACAATGATCCATAAAAGTAGATCATGGAAATCGTGTAATCTCTCGGCAGATGGAGAAAATGCCCCCTGAAAACCAAGTTGCCACGGTTCTGCCATTTGGGCAGACGCGGGCACTGCGATAACAGTTATCACCCCTGTTATGAAGAGATACAAAAACTCTTTCTTTAACATTAAAAAACTCCGAATTAATATTGTTCGAAAACCTTATTCTTTCGAAAAGTCGGCTTTTAAATTGGCAAGTGAACGTCCAAGATGACGACCAAGAAAAGCCCACCCAGATATTTCATTGATGCAAAGAAGTTTGTCATTGCGGTCACCTCATCGGGTGATTTGATCAAATCCCAATTGCATTTAAGCAGGTATGCGCCAAGACACGCTGCGCCGACCCCGTAGATATTGCCTAATTCCCCAAGGAACCACGGCAACAGACTGGACGTGACCAACAAAATGGTGTTGATCAAAATGATTTTAGAAGTCGCGATATTACCGACTACAACAGGCAACATAGGCACGCCCGCTGCGGCATATTGATCCTTAAGACGGATCGCCAATGCCCAAAAATGTGACGGCGTCCAGAAAAACAGGACAAGCGCCAATAATGTCGGCAAAAGCCACTGATCGGGATTAACCGCTGCTGCGCCCGCCATCACGGCAAAGCTCCCTGCAAGTCCCCCGATCACAATGTTTAGCCAATTGCGCCTTTTCAACCAGATCGTGTAAACGACCCCATAAAAAAACGCACCCAAAAAGAGGTGCGCAGCAACAACCGGATTAAACACATAAGTCGCGATAGAACATCCTAGGCCAAGAAGTCCGGCCGCAATCCAAAGCACTAGATTAGGGCGTTGAACACGACGCTCGGCAAAGGGTCTCTTTTGCGTCCGCGTCATCAACCTGTCGATGTCACGGTCATAAAAGTGATTGAAAATACTAGATGAGGCAGACCCCATCATCATTGCGATCACCAACATAACAAGGTGGCCCCAATCGACCTGTCCCTGTTGCACCGTGGCGAGGTATCCCGTCACGGCTGTTAATGCAATCATTACACCAATTCGCGGTTTGGCGAGTTGAATGTATCCTCCCATTATAAACCTCATTTGTTGTGGTTTATTATATTTTTATGAAACCTATAATAGCTTTAAATTAGAATAACTTCAAAAAGAAAATTGATCTTTTTACTCAACTATTCCAAGACAATCAGTTTTGTGCGCATTTTATTATGCTCAATCCCGCAGTATTCCGTACATCCTATGGGATAAACACCTGGTTTTAAATTTCGCAGATTTACTTGATATTTCTTGTTTGGCTGTAGCAAAATATCAACAGATTGCCCCATTGCCTCTCTTGGTAAATGGAACCCATGCTGGATGTCGGCAGTTGCCAAATGCAAAATATAATCCCGACCTGCCTGTAGGGTAATTTCACTTGACCATTTCCATTGCTGAGCCAGTAGATACACTTCCCCTTCTTTGGGTTGTATCTGTTCGGCTGCCGCAATAAAAGCACCAATATCATCAATGGGTTGAATTATCACACCTGATAAATCCTTTTCAGTTGCCGCAAACAGCTTCCACCCTAAAAAAAGTGCGATCGCGCAAATGAGGGGGAGAAAGATATAGTCCGATCGCTTCATCCTACCCTCCGTGCCGACATCATCCATTTTAGTGTCATGATGACAAATAAAACACCACCAAGAACGGCGATGATTCCGCCAATGCCCATCAACCCCATGCTTAAAACTTTTTCCAAACTATCCAATGCTTGGGCATCACCGGAAGTTTTGCGCGGCACTCCCATACTGCCCGCTAAAAACATCCCGCTGGCGTGCATAATCTGTCCAAGCCCATAGAGCCAGTATTGCGCAGTGAACAGCCGCCCTTCGCGTACCGGTACTTCTATCGCCGGTAATAAAACCCGATGATAAAAAATCATAAATGATAGGTTAATCCCGCCAATCACCGCGTGATAATGCGCAGGCACCCGTGTATCAGTCCCATCCAGCAACAAGCCATAAAGCCCCCCCAAATTATAGGTAATCAGGGATAACCAAAAAACCTGTTGAGTAAGGCGATCAAGCTGACGCCGTTTTTCTGAAACGAGAAAACGGATTAGCCCTAAAGAAAAAATCAAAGACGGCAACAACAGCCCGTAGCGAAGGAGGTCCGTATAGAAATCGCGATGCACTTGCCCTAGTACATCAAAAATCAAATATGTAATTGGCGTTGGCAAAACAAAGACGACAAGAATACCAAATGTCAGGACCACATATGGCGGGGACAATATGGGATCGCGTGCCACAAACTGCCATGCCAAAAACAACAATGCCGTATTCACGAATTGAAGCACATGCCCGCCGCCCCAAAACAGCCGCTCGTTATAGGTTGGACTGCTCAGGCCGTCCGGCAGATAAGAATAGGCCAAGGTGAAGCAAATTAAAGCAATGATATATAAAATCGCGGTGGCCTTTTGGCCATTAAAGCCACTCCGCATGATCATCTGGCGCACAGCACATATCAAAAGCCCCGCTGCAAGTAGGATAAGACCAAGGTAATAGAGCCAATGGGTCATCACGGGGACGTAGTTGTTTAATTCGGCCTCTCCCAAATCAAGCAAAGCGGGGAGGATAAGGCCCAAACAGCCCGCAACCGCCAACAAAAGGGCAAATCCCCCGATCTTACTGTGCGCGTCGTCGCCTTGTTGTTGTGCGAGGCTATAGGCCCAAAAGGCGCCCATTGTCGCCAAAAACCAAACAACAAAGGAAAAAATAACGTGTGTGACCAGTCCCTTATGGAAAAAGCTCTTCCATGGCCAAGGGAGAATATCTTGCACATAGGGCGTGCGGGAGAACACCAATAACAGGGCAAACACCCCCGCAATGGCCAGAGCAATGATGGAGATCAGGCTCCAATATCTATATTCCTCACGTAATGTCATGCCGCCACATAGATATGAAAGGCCATAACATAGACGACAATGCCGGAGGCGCAGACAAAGGCCCAGACCGGAAAGGTGTAACGGGCAATCGCTTTATGACGCCCATATTCTTTTTTGACCAAGGCGCGCCAAACAGTCATGATGATCATTACCAAGGCAACCGCAGCAAAGGCGATATGGGTAAATAAAATGCTGAAATATATCGTTCGCACCCCACCCTGCCCGGCAAAAGGTACATGACCGATATGAGCATGATAATAGAGGTAGGATACAAGAAAGACGCTGGACACCACCAAAGCTGAGATCATCAGTTTTTTATGCAATTCCGTCTTACCGGATTTTATCGCAATAAACGCAAGACTAATCAGAACGAGTGAAATGGCGTTGAGTGAAGCCTGAAAATGCGGCAGTACGTCCAGAATATCCATATTATCTCCGTGTTTCAAAAATCAGCCATGTCAATGCGCTAAACAACAACAGGCCAAATGCCTGATGCAAAGAGGCAAGCGCAGTGGGCACAGAATGCAAAAGTGTCAAAATTCCCAAAGTTGCCTGCACGCACACCAGCAACGCAACCGCTTTAGCCGCGCGCGATTCCCTGTTACAGGCAAAATAAACAAGACACAAAATAAAGGTCACTACAGCCAAAACCCGATGCTGAAACTGCACCGTCGTTATATTCTCAAAGTGATTGAGGTAAGCTGGACTGTGGCTATAAAGCCCATTCGGGATAAGGTCCCCGTCCATTAAAGGAAAAGTATTATAGGTCAGCCCTGCGTCCAGTCCGGCCACCAATGCACCGGCAAGGATTGTCACAAAGCCCAGCCCCCATAGTCCAAGCGCTGCCCCATTTAAACCACGTACCTGCCTACCTTTGTAATAGGACAGCCCCGCCCAGACGAGCATACTATAGAGAATGAAAGCAAAACCAAGATGCGCCATTAAGCGGTATTGGCTGACCTCCGGGTCATCGACAAGCCCGCTTTTGACCATATACCAGCCCAAAACGCCTTGCGCACCGCCCAGCAAAAACAAACCAACCAACGGCAGGCGCATAGATTTTTCAATCCATCCTTTGAGCAAGAAGATAAGTAAGGGTAGACCAAAGGCCAAGCCGATCAAACGGCCCCAAAGGCGGTGTAAAAACTCCAGCCAAAAAATCCCCCGAAACCCATCAAGGTCCATGTCAAAGTTAAATTCTTTAAACTGTGGTGATTGTTTATAAAGATCAAAGATCGCCTGCCATTGCGCCTCATTTAGCGGTGGCAGCCATCCTGTGATGGGGCGCCAGTCAACCATGGACAAACCGGACCCCGTAAGTCGGGTCAATCCGCCCAACACCACCATCACAAAGACCATAAACGCGACCCCGAACAACCATAGCCCAATGAGGCGCCGGCTGTTCTTACTCGTATCCCCCTTCACGTCAGATTACTGATCCTGAGGGACAAGGTCGCGATAGGCATGCCAACTGGCGTACCCTAAGACTGGCATGGCAATGATCAAACCGATAAAGAAGGTTGCAAGCCCAAACCACGCGATAATAGCGATGGTAAACGCCCAGCTCCACATCACATGACTGTTTTTCATCACGGTTTGGGCACTATAGCGCATCGCTTCAAAGGCACCAACATCCCGATCCAGGATCATGGGAACAGATACCGCGGTTAAAAGAAAGACCATGGCGGCAAAGAACAAGCCAACGACAGAGCCTGAAACAAGGAAGACAATGCCGTCCGTTCTGCTCCAGATGTCTGTCGTCAACGTTTCAAGCGTCAACGAAGCATTGCCCATCATGAGGGCGTACATAAAAATGGCAACCCGTGTCCAGACCAACATAATGATCAACAACACAAAGGCCATAATCCCCAACCGACGGGGACTTGCACGCCATGCACCACAGGTGCTGAGGAACGTCGGCTTCAGTCCTTTTTCCCGTTGACGCGAGACTTCATACAACCCGAGGGCCAGCCATGGCGCAAACAAAATAAAACCGCCAGACAGCGGTAAGATAAAATAGGTTAAATCAAGTGAATTCAGACCCCAAAAAACAGCATAGCCGACAGCCACAAAAATAAGGCCGTAAGTTAACCCAACTGTGGGTGCCTCGATAAAATCACGCCAGCCCTGTTTGAGCCATTTTGCTGGCGCTTCAATGTGTACTTTGTTTGCTTCGACCGCATGCCCTGCGTGGGGATTAAGTGCATTAGACATATATGCCCCCTGTTTTATACTTATCGTAGTCCTAAAGAACTTTAGAACAATCCTAACATAGAAAAGATCGTTCACGTATCTTTTTTATGACATTGGGCTTACCACTTGATTGTGCAACCCTTTTTTGTGCATAACTGTTAGACCTCCTACATACGAGAGAGATCGGACAGTCATGCAAGACGATATTCAAAACAAACTTGCCCTCATGCAGCAAAACTTTCGGCAGAAGTTGTGGGACGTAGCTTCGGATCTACAGACATGGCAAACCGCGGATCGGTTTGATGACCTTTTATTCCTCACTCATAAATATGCGGGCAGTGCAGGTACATTTGGACTTGGAGAAACAAGTGAGCGTTTGAAAGAGTTCGAGCTTAAACTAAAACAGCTCCCCCACCCTGTTTCGGATGAAGAAGCTATTAAACTTTATCAAGAGGCAAGCGCCCTGTTAGGCACGGAGCAAAAAAACGACTAGGCCTTCTGCCACAACTCGTTGACCTGCTCGGACAGTGTCATAGGATCAAATGGTTTGGCGATTACACCAACCGCCCCAAGGTCCAAAAAGCCTGCGATATCTTTTTCCATAAGCTTTGCCGTTAGAAAAGCAATCGGCATGTCTTTAAAGGCATCGAGTTTCCGAATTTCACCGTAAGTCGTCGGACCATCCATCTCCGGCATCATGGCATCCAAAAGGACCATATCCGGTTGAAAATGCGAAATTTCAGCCAATGCTTTTTCGCCGCCTTCAACCACCAGCACCTCAAAACCACCGACATTTTCCAGAACCAGCTTAGCAATATCACGGATATCGGGTTCATCTTCCACATACATTATCTTTTTAAGCTGCTTATCCATATTTTAACCGGTGATCTTTCATATCTGGCGAAATGTTAATACTAAAGACGTATATACCTTTAAAGCGTTCCTTAGGAAAGGCGTAAAGCTGTTCCCACCTCTAGATCTTCCAACCAATCCAAAAAGCGTTCAATATCTTTGCCTTGATAGATGGCCCCATGCTGTGGACATAACAAGTCAATATCGAGCTTACGCACCCGGTTTAGCCACGCCTGTTTAGCCCGTTCAGAAGGCATCCAGCGTTGATGGAACGTTTTGATCTGTTTGATGTGTTTATCAAAATCTTCGACAAACAAGGGATCATCAGCGCCATTTAATCCCCCACCGACATCACCGCTAAACAAAATCTTGGAGACGGGGTCATAGACGCTAAAATTACCGGAAGAATGCATATAGTGCGCCGGGATAAAATCCAGCTCAATCCCATCCATCTTGAACGTCCCGCCTTCATCCGCAATGGGTTTGTAGGTGATGTTATTGCAGCCATAATGGCGCAAAAACCCTTCCCAAATCCACGGTGCATGCAAGGTCGCGTGCGGCAAGGTCTTATCCCACAATCCCAATGAGGAAATAATGTCAGGATCTTGGTGGGAGGCAAACAAATGGGTGATTTGTTCTACCGGTAAATAGTGCACCACAGAGGCCAACATAGACGAAAACAACTCGATCCCGCCCGGATCCAACAACACCGCTTCCCGCGCTGTTTTGATCAGATATTGGTTGGTATCAACAATTTTCTCGCCTTTGTCAGGGTCACGCCCAAACACAATCCATTCATGGGTGGCACATTCAAAGAGCTTCACGGTTTGCATGTTATTACCTGATCTCACCTATTTAGAATTTAGGACTTTGCGACATTCTCGCACGATAGCCCGGATGTTCTTTGCCGCCTGCTCAAACTTTGCAACGATGGCTTCGAAATTTGCGCGATAAAGTTTTGAAACGGTGGCAGCTTCCAGACGCGATGTAGATGTCACAACATTGGCTGCCAACATACGACTTTCAATTTCTTCCAAGAGCTCGTTTAATCGACGCACGTTGCGGAGCAAGTTTTGTTGATAGGAATGCAGATCCTTTTCCGCACTGCGCAACGCTGGCTCAAAACTATCACGATAAATGGCATTTCCAGCCTTTTGCTTCGCCCCGTTGAAGTGGTTCACCGCTTCATTACCGCGCAACGCGATTAAAGAAGCTTTAGAAATACCCAACGCCTCCCGGTTGATATCATCCACCAGACGAATGGTATCATTGGCAAGTTCAACCATATAATCCGTGATCGGCTTAAAGGTCCGCACGTTTTCACCTGCGCGCGCGACCAGTGCTTTGGCGTTCATTGCTTCCAAAGAGATGTTTTTGGCTTCTTTCAACACAAAACCCAACCTCGCGGACACTGCAACAGCAGTGATGAAGAAGGTTGTCTTTAATTCGGTGTTTTGTCTCATCAACTTCCCAACAGGCCATATAATGTCGAAAGAATAATCCAGCTTAGCCGATATAACCACGATATAGCGCAGCAAACAATAAGTGATGCTTAAAAAATTGGATATATGTCCGAAATTTATTGCGAAAATGTGGGTAATCGGGCAGGTTTAAAGAAAATGAAAAAAGGGTTTGTCTTGAGATGGCTACATTAGTTTCTTTGTTCGTCGTTGACGCAAATTCCACAATCACGCGATCCTTTGATTTCCTGTCGAGCAAAGGCCATAACATCATTACGGTTTCCAGCCTTGATGAAATCATTGCTGAGCTGGAAACACCAGATCAAATGGTTGCAAGCGTCACTCTCTCAATCCCGGAAAATCAAACTGAATTTGAAGGCCGCATCCGTACCATCAAGCGGCAGGAAAAAGCCAAGTACATCCCCTTCATCGGCGTTTTAAAGTCGGGCTGTCATGCAGATGAGGTCTGCCGACAACCGTTTTTTCACATTCTTGAAGAACCCATAGATGAAAACATCCTTCTGCATACCATTGAAGCTGCCCAATCGGACTTTAAACGCTACAATGCGCTGTTAAAAGAAGTGAGTTCACGTACCTCTGCGATCGGTTTGATAAAATCCGGCTCTTTTCGGCTGCAAACACTTGGGCAAGCAGAGGCCCTAACGACCATGCTATCCCTCGCCTGTCCAGAACCATCGGTGGTTGCCCTTGGCTTGTCCGAGTTGTTGGTCAATGCCATTGAACACGGCAATTTGCAGATCAACTACCAGCTAAAATCCCAATTGCTTGAAAGTGGCCAGTGGGAAAAAGAAATTACCTCGCGCCTCGCCTCCAATACCTACAAAGACAAGTATGTTGAAGTGGTTTTTGAACGGCTGTCAGATCGCATTGAAATTACAGTGACAGATCAAGGCGATGGTTTTGACTGGCGCAAATTTATAGAATGTGATCCATCGTTAAGCACCGACAAACACGGTCGCGGGATTGCGATCGCCATTGCAATGGGCTTTAACAAGCTCACTTACAATGACAAAGGCAATCAGGTCATCGCGACAATTAATCTGTAAGAAATTACTTCTTGCGAATAAAAGACACAGTCGTCAAATCATCCGGTATGGGATGAACTGCACTTTTCAAAAACTCGTCCAAGGTTTTGGGCAGTATATTTTCGAAGCCGTCTTTCGCGTATTGTTGTACGCGAGACATCAGGCCGACCTCTTCCCACATTTTGCCATCCGCATCCGGTGACTCGATCAGCGCATCGGAATAAACAAAAACAAAGCTGTTTTTCGGAAAGGCGACGACGTTGTTTTCATATTCATAGCTTGTGACGATACCAACTGGCAAACCGGCCGTATCGAGAAAACGAATATCATCTACCGCCCCACTCTCGCCAATCAGTACCGGTGGCGCAGCCGCAGAGGCATAGGTCAATGTATCTTCAGACAAATCGATGACCGCCCAAAATAGCGTCGCAAACTGTTCCGGCGACAGAACCTTAGTCAAATGGGCATTGACGGCATGAACACATTCTTTTGGGTTGCCCCAATCAAGGTTACTCTCGTTAATCAGGGTATGAAGTCTAAATGTGTTTAAGGCCGACACCACCCCATGACCGGAAAAATCGATGATGAAAAAGCCGACACGATGCTCATCAATCTGTTGTAATCCCCAAAGGTCACCCCCCAATTCGGAAGATGCTTTCCAATGGTTTTGGATGACAAGGCCGGACGCTTCTTCAACGTCACGGATGCAGTTTTCTGTCGGCAACAAACTTTCTTGAATGACGCGGGCCGAGCTGAGCTCTGCCTCCATCCGGGCTTGATAGGCCTTTTCTTTACGCTGCAAGATCAGGTTTTGCAGTTGTAATTTAACGCGCGCAACCAGCTCATACACATTGATCGGTTTCGAAATAAGATCGTTTGCACCAACCTCGAAGACCTCCGCACGTTCCTGCGTTGCTTCCATACCTGTTTGGATCAAGATCGGGATTTGAGCATGTTTTTTACTTTTACGAATACGTCGGCAAACTTCAAAGCCATCGGTACCCGGCATGACAATATCCAGAATAATCAAATCGGGTTCTAATTCATCCAGTAACTCAAGCGCATGGTCACCACTTTCTGCTGTATGCAGGTTTTTATAACCGGCTTTTTGCAGACAGGTCTTGATAAGTGTGCGAAGAACAGCGACGTCATCGACGATTAAAATTTTACAATCCGCGAGCTCATCAAATTTGACGACTTCTTCCGTGCGAGAAACTCCCCCCTTTAGATAAGACAGATTATCATCCATTGGCTCGACTGTGGCAACAGGAGAAAAGACAAATCCGCAAGTTTTAGCTAGAAAAGCTCAATATCATCCGTGTCCTCTTGAACCATGTTGCTCTCTGTTTCCGGTGCAACTTCAGCAAATAAAGTTGAACATTTATCAAACAAGGCATGTTTAATGAAACGTTCTCGAATCTCGCCTAACTGAATGTCAGAAACCAATTCTTCAATCCACCGGTCTTCGACCTGATCTTGTTGAGATAAAACGACCTTTTCAAGGGTTTCATCATGCATCTTTACAACCAAGGCCGCCACGGACTGCAACGCATCGCTTATGACCGTCAGGCGTTGGCTCGTTCGATCTTGAAACTGCAAAAGCGTGACAACCTCTTCAAAGCCCTTGGCCACCATTTCCGCTTGGCCTATCATCAGGCGTTGATGAAGGATATTTGCTTCATTGCGAACGAGTACATCTTCAAAAACGGCAAAAGCTTCGCACGGTTGCCCATCTGTGCGGACAGCATTGCTCAGTATTGTGAAATTTTGTCGAACTGTCTCTGTTTCAACAAAGTCGAACTTACCTAACTCTGTCGCTAATTTCTTGGCGCTATCTGCCAGCCCCAAAAAGCGGTCTGTTAAAGACTCAACACTTTCTTCAACCAGATCACACGCGATGATAATTTCATGTGACAGTGCCAGCAACGCGCGCCGCTGAACCTGTGACAACCGACACCAATGCGCCAAAAATTCTCTTTCTAGAGTAACGTCTGACTGTGTCATGATGGCGCACAACATTGTTTGACCAATTCGCCGGCGATGTCTTTCAAATCAAGCTGAAGATCAATTGCGCCTTTTTCAAACGCGGCCTTGGGCATTCCGTAAACCACGCAGCTTTTTTCATCCTGACCGATTGTGTAAGCCCCATTACTTTTTAACTGAAACATAGCTTCCGCACCATCTTTTCCCATGCCGCTTAACATGACAGCAACAGTCTTATCCGCTGCAAGCTTCACGACCGAGGCGAACAAGACGTCGACAGATGGCATATGACCGCACACCTTACCACTATCCGCCACGCAGCAGTGATAGCCATCTGCGGCCTTTTCCAGGGTCAAATGCGCATCACCGGGCGCAATATAGACATGCCCCCTTTCGACAGTCATCCCATCTTGGGCCTCAACCACCGTAACTTGGCATAACTGGTCTAATCGACGCGCGAAGTTCGCCGTAAATTGTTTTGGCATATGCTGAACAATCAAGATGGGGGGCATATCTGCAGGCAGTGCTTGCAATACGCACCTCAAGGCCTCCACCCCGCCGGTTGAGGCCCCCATTACAATTAATTCCCGATTTGAAATACAATGGGTTTTCTGGTCTATTGGTGCAATCGACGCAAAAGTGTCTGCGTCATAAGGTTTGATCCGGGCCTGAGCTGCGATCTTTACTTTACTGATCAACTCTTCAGACATGTCTTCCAAGGACGACTGGATATCATTTTGCGGCTTGGCAACAAAATCCACCGCCCCGATTTCTAACGCCTGAAAAGTGATATCCGCCCCCGCCTGCGTGAGGGACGACACCATCAGTACCGGCATCGGGCGCAGGGACATAATTTTTTTCAAAAACTCAATGCCATTCATCTTGGGCATTTCAATGTCCAGCGTCAGAACATCAGGGTTTAGTTTTTTGATCAACTCGCGTGCTTTATGGGCGTCCGGTGCTGTACCGACCACGTGAATATCCGGGTCGCGTTCTAAAATCGTCGTTAACAGCTGCCGGATAAGCGCACTATCATCCACAACTAAAACAGAAATAATATCTGACATGTTGACGCTCCCTAGAAGAGTTCGATTGAACCTTCAATCTCCGACTTTTCAATGTGTGTTTTAAAGCTTTGTTCTTCAGCAACAATGCTCGCGTTGTCGTGCTTATCCAGCAATTTCATTTTAACTTTACCGTTCGAAGGGAAAAAGATAATCCGGCGTGCCTGATCTCCGCCCAGATGCTGGGCAGAAACCGCCATATGTTCGACCCTTAAATAAGTTTCAACAAACTCGACATTCTTTGTACCGATGAAGGATGAGGTTCCGATAACATTCGCCCCGCCGAAGACCTTTATCTCTAGCCGGTTTCGCGCACCGCCTTTGCGCAGGATATCGTTGATGAGGACTTCCATCGCATAGTTGCCATATCGCATGGCGGCACTCACTCCACCCCAATTACCGCTATCACTTTGTGGCAGCATAAAATGGTTCATCCCCCCAATACCAAGGGCAGTGTCGCGAATGCACGCCGCCACACAAGACCCCAAAGTGGTGACGATCATTTCATCCTTTTTATCTGTGACATAATGCATACCCGGCGAGACTTTGACCGCAAAGTGATCAAAACTTGGGTCCCAATAGCGGGTCATGCCGTCCTTTTTCAGATCCTCTTTTCCCGAGGTATGGCTCACCTTATCCATCATAAACCGTGATCCAGCTGTGTTTTTTGATAAATCGTTCGACCATAGAGTTTGAGGCCCGGACTCATATCCAAAATAGTCTCCGAGTGCCCGATGAAAAGCCAACCGCCGGGACGTAATTTCTCCACCAAGCGACTAATCAGACGTTGTTTGTCCCCTGCATCAAAATAAATCATCACATTACGGCAAAAAATCGCATCAAAAGGCCCAGAAAAAGGCCATTTTTCTAGCAAATTCAGCTGCTTAAAGGAGATGTAATGGCGCAATATATCTTGGGCCTGAACATATCCATCCTCCCCTTGTGCAGGAGACAGGTAGGGCTGAAATTCAGGGGGGAGATGTTCAAGGTGTTGATCACGATATCGCCCGGCTCGCCCCCGTTCCAACATGTTTGTGTCAAGATCGGTCGCCAGTATCTTCGCGTCAAGGATCTGATCCGGCCTTTTGTTGAGCGCCTCATCCAGACACATCGCCATGCTGTAGGGTTCCTCACCCGACGAACACCCCGCAGACCACAGCCGCAACCGTGATTGACGCCCCTGCTTGATCAAATCCAGTGTTTCCGGCAACACATGATCACGTAAATGGTCAAAATGATGCGGCTCGCGAAAGAAACGGGTCAGATTGGTTGTAATTGCATTGATTAACATCCCGATCTCGCCCGGACCATTATCACCCGCCAGATAATGCAGATAATCCCCAAAGGAGGTCATCCCAAACTGACGAAGCCGTTTTGACAAACGACCATAAACCATATCTTTTTTATGATCCTTTAGGACAATCCCTGTCTGGGAATGAATAAGGTCCGCCAATGTAAAATAGTCATCATCATTCAACACAAACTCACGCTTTTTCTCCCGCGGCTTGAGCACAAAACGCACCTTGTTCTCGACCTTTTGACGGGCTGGACTTCCGGTTTGTTTTGAGGGGTGAATGACGGTTTTATCTGACATGGATGCCCCCTAGAACTCTTCCCAGTCGGCATCGTCAGGTGTATCTGTTCCCTTGGTTTTACGCCCCAGTATATCGTGGCGTGCACGCAGGATGGACGGTGACGGTGGTGAAACAGGTTGGCTTGACGAAAACTCGACCTTGTTCTGTACCACTTGCTCCCCGATATCAAAGAAGGACATCAGACGCATCATCTTCTCTGACTGGTCTTCCAAGGATCGGGCACTAGCGGAACTCTCTTCAACAAGGGCCGCATTCTGTTGGGTCATTTCATCCATTTGCGTAATGGCGGCATTAATCTCACCCACACCGGAGGCTTGCTCCTGACTTGCCGCTGCAATTTCAGAAACAATGTCCGCAACCCGTTTAATCGATTCAACGATATTGGACAGGGATTGTCCGGTTTCACCGACCAGATCAACCCCATCACGGACTTGCGTATTACTATCAAGGATTAACCCTTTGATATCTTTCGCCGCCTCACTTGATCGTTGCGCGAGGGTGCGCACTTCAGATGCAACAACCGCAAACCCTTTTCCGGCCTCCCCTGCGCGCGCGGCTTCCACTGCGGCATTGAGCGCCAAAAGGTTGGTCTGGAAAGCGATCTCGTCAATAACACCAATGATATCGGAGACCTTCTGTGAAGAATTTTCAATGGAAGACATGGCTTCCACCGCTTGCTCCACGACAGACCCGCCTTCTTCGGCAACTTCGCGCGCCCGCATGGCAAGCTGGTTGGCTTGCTGAGCGTTATCGGCGTTCTGTTTGACCGTCGTAGACATTTCTTCCATGCTCGCTGCGGTTTCTTCAAGGCTGGAAGCTTGATTTTCCGTGCGTTGGGACAGATCAATCGAGCCAGACGCAATTTCTTTGGACGCACTGGCAATTTCGTTTGCGGCGATAATAATTTCGCTCACAATCTGTTTGATCCGCGCCGACGTCTGGTTGGTATCCTGCTTCAATATCTCGAAGGTGCCGGCATAATCGGTTTCGATCTGATATTTCAGATCACCTTTTGCCAGCGATGACAAAGACATGGCAATTTCATCAAAAACGTCACTGACAGTATCTTTCAAATCATTGATACTGTGCGCCAAAGCCGCCATAAACCCTTCTTTGTCCTCCAATGAAATCTTCTTGGAGAAATCACCGTTTACGACGGCCTGCACGACCTCATCAACTTCTTGCTGAACCGCAAGCTCGTTCGTGACATCACTCCATTCCAGCACCGTTCCCAGACGATTATTTTCATCATCTATAATAGGGTTCAAGACGCAATCAAATGAGCGTTGGCCCATCTTAAGGTGGAAGTGCTGTTCTTTATCAACCAGATTGATCTCACGAACCTTGGCGGCAACTTCATCATGGAAGTGGTCAAGATTACTCCCCAGCATAGCTGACGCTTTAAAGCCGGGTACGGATTGACTGATATCGACTTCCGCTTTTGTCAACATGCGCTGCAAGGCGTCGTTGGTGAAGATAACTTCATTGTCAGCATCGGCGACCAAGACGTTTGTATTGGCATTTTCCAATGCGACACGAATACGATAGTTTTCTTCCGCCTGTTTACGTTCTGCCTCTCGACGGGCAAGAACATCGGTCATATCGCTCCATTCGACAACGCTGCCGAGACGGGAGCCATCGGTGCCATAAACGGCCGCAGCAGAGAGATCAAACGTCCGCGGTCCCAACTTCATGCGGGCCTTATGAATACCGGAAAGACTCTCCAGAATCTCGGCCTGAACATTTGGATTCTTGTGATAGCTGTCAATGGAATTGCCCATGATCGCATCCACATGAAAGTTTGGAATACTCTGGCGAATATCTTCCTGCGCGTCCCTAAACAGGGCTTCGACAGCCGGGTTCATATAAATGACGCGACGGTCTGAGTCTGCCACCATGATACAGGTTGTCGCATTGTCCAACGCAGCACGGATGCGGCGGTTCTCCACACTCATTTCATAAATCTGGTTCAAAGAACGCGCCATATCCCCCAACTCGTCTTTACGATCCTGCATGACAACCGTCCGGGTTTCCCCACGGGCAAGATCACCGACAAATTCTGTTAGTTGAGAAATAGGCTTGGAAATACTGCGTCCAACCAGGCCGCCCAAAACAACCATGGTGATAATAATAAAGAGCAAACCAACCAATAACGTGGTGCGGGTATCCGTGACGTTATTAAAGGCCTCATCGTAGTCTTGCATGACCACCAAGGCGAATTTTGTCCCCAAGAATTCAAATGGCGCATAACCGAAATAGCGATCTTTACCTTCAAACGTTTCGCGGGTAATACCCGTTTCACCTTTCAAGGCCGCAGTCATGAACTGGCCACGATATTGTCGCTGGACATTCCGTTCCGTACCATTGTCAAATCGCGACGTATTACGCGCCAGTGCATCTTCACCGATCAAAAGGGACTCACCGGTTTTCCCCAGACCAAACGGCTTCCCAACAACCATATTCAAGCGGTCAATCGGCATTTGAAAAATCAAAGCCCCTTTTACCGTACCGTCAACAATAATAGGCTGAGTGATGAAACTGGCCGGGACGCCTTGGCTTGGTTGATAGGGTTTAAAATCAAAAAAGGCTTGCTGGTTTTTCGGCAAGGTCATGGCTTTCCTATAGGCCGCGGCAGAGTCACTTTCTTTCCACGGGCCTGTCAGCAAGTTTGTCGCAAAATCACTTTCCTTTACGACAGAATAAACCACATTCCCTTCTTCATTGACTAAAGAGATATCATAATACCCCTTCTCTTCCATAAACTCGCGGAACCAGGGATGATAGGTTTTATGCACCTGCCCATAAGCAGACATATCACCGTCCGGCATATCCAACTTTCGCTTCTCACCTGCCGGATAAGGGTTCTGTTCACCATACTGACGGGATAAATCCTTTTGTGGATCGCCATCATACATGGCCCACGCGCGCGAGAAAGCCAACAAAGCTTTTTGCGTCATAGGTGAATTCGCGACAATCTTCATGTCGGTCTGAATGCTTTCAAAGTAACTGTCCATTTCAGCCAATCGCTGTTGTGTCAGTACTTCGAAATTTTCCTTGATGTTACTTTCCTCGATTTTACTCACCTGTATTAGGGAGTACGCCATAATCAGGATCGCACTAATGGCGGAACACCCCACGATGACAAGCGGGATTTTGCGGGAGAGCTGCCAAAATGATGTTTTCGTCATAATCGTTTGGGTCATCAGTTCTGGTCCCCTACTGCTGCTTCACCAAGGGCGATCCCGTGGTCAATTGATTGTGGTTTAAATAAGAGCTCAACGTCCAGCAGCGCGACCATTCGGCCCTCGACCGTGACCAGCCCGGATAAATATTCGTCGTCTATATTGCGATCCATCTTTGGCACTTGCTGAAGTTGGTTTTGGCCCACCGTAATGATGTCAGATACCGTATCGACCAGAACACCAACCATGCGGTCTTCGACGCGTACGATAATCACGACATGCATCTTGGTTGCTTCTGTCAATCCCATCCCAAAACGACAACGTAAATCAAAAATAGGAACAATGGTGCCACGCAGGTTCAACACACCGCGCATAAATTCTGGTGTGTTTGGCAGGTGGGTGGTTTCCGTCCAGGCCTTGATTTCGCGCACAGCCATGATGTCAACGCCATATTCCTCCTCACCAATGGTGAAGGTAATATATTGATCCACCTGATCTTCCTGCATCACCAGTTCATCAGAACCGCTTGCTTGTGGTGTCAGACCTGTATCAGTCGTGACCATGTGCTTTTTCTCCAGTCAATAAAACCTGTTGTTCCAGATTTGCAAATGTTCGGTGGCGATCGCTGCCATGTTCCATATCCGCCAGACCGTCTACGTCCAGAATAAGCGCGACCTTGCCATTTCCCAGAATAGTTGCCGCCGCGACGCCGTCAATCGGATCATAGTTTTCTTCAAGGCTTTTGATAACCACTTGCTGCTGCCCTAACAATTCGTCAACAAGTATGCCGACGTGCCCGTATCTTTCTGTCTCGACAATAACGACAAGCCCCTGCGCCGCATCCGTAACTGCCCCTTTGATATTAAACAGCTTATATAGATTAACGATCCTGATATATTGGCCGCGCATGGATACCATCATGGCGCCGTTTACCAAGGGCTGCAATTCTTCCGCTATCGGATGAATACTCTCGATCACCGACGTTAAAGGGATGATATATTTTTCCTGTCCACATCGAATGATCATACCATCCAGTACAGCAAGCGTTAAGGGCAGTGACATCAAAAAGCGTGTGCCTTCCCCCGGTGTGGAGAAAACAGAGATACGTCCACCTAGGCTAACAATATTTCGGCGCACCACATCCATCCCGACACCCCGCCCGGAGACGTCGCTCACTTCATCAGCCGTTGAAAAACCGGGGGCGAAGATCAGATTGTCGATCTCTTCATCAGACAAATCGTGATCACTTGACAGCAAGCCCTTTTGGACTGCTTTTTCAACGATGCGCTGGCGATTGATCCCTTTACCGTCGTCGCTCACTTCAATCTGAATACGGCCACTTCGATGTTCAGCACTTAGTTTAATCGCTGCCCGTTCTGGTTTACCGGATTTGGCGCGTTCTTCCTGTGTCTCAATACCGTGATCAAGGGAATTTCGGATCATATGGGTCAAGGGATCCATCAATTGCTCAATGACGGTTTTATCGACCTCCGTCATTTCACCTTGTGTAATCAAATCCACCTTTTTACCCAACCGCGCAGACAGTTCCCGCACCATACGGGGAATACGGGCAAAAACCGATTTAACAGGCTGCATACGGATAGCCATGACACTTTCCTGCAGTTCCCGCGTATGTGCGCTTAAATCTTCAAAGCCCTGTGCCATGACATGGCTGTCTTCAGGAATAAGGTTTTCGACTTGTTGGCGTAACATGGCCTGACTGATGACCAATTCCCCAACCATATTGACCAGCCGATCAACCCGATCCAGCTCCACCCGAATAGAGGAAATTTTGGCCTGCTGTTTCAATAAGGACTTAGATCCATCATTCAAGGTCTCAGTGACAGGGGGGCGATCTTCTGCCGTGTCAGGCAATTGTGCCGCCTGTGGAGGTGCTGGTTGCGTGGGCGTGTGTAACTCGACCTCTTTCCTTATGCGTGACGCTCTAGCTGTTCTGGGTTCAGGCTTTTGCGCCTTTACACCTTGCGCCTCTTTCGTCGTGGCCGTGTTCGTAACAGCTTCACCGCCGATTTTTTCGATAACAAGTTCACAGTCATCCACCACAAACTCGAACACTTCCTCAATCGCGCCTTTTGACGCGTCCGTCTCCAGCTCAAAGATCCAACTTAAATAAGCTTCATCCGGATTAATCTGATCAAGATCATCTAAGCGAGACAGGTCGGCGTGTGCGACATATTTTCCAAGGCTGGATAACTCACGGGCCAGTAAAAGAGGCTCATTGGCAAAACGCAATAAATGAGGTTCCGGCACGAATTTGATTTTATAGGTGGGCTTGAAGTTTTCTAAAGGCTCCGGTGGTAATTCGGACGCGGGCTCATCTTCCTCAAGATCAATAAACAGCCCCCATCCCTGTTCCTCTTCTTCTTCTGGTGTCAGGTCATAATCAGCGATCCCATCACGGTGATCTGACGGCGACGTTTTTTTCACCCCACCCTCTTTCAGATAGGATTCCAGTTTTTGCTTGGTCTTTTTCCAGACCTCCGGATCACTTTCCTGATTATCCTGGGCACGTTGAACTAGACTTGAAAGGATATCGGTGGCTTCGAACAAGACATCCACCAAGGGCATGCTGATCGGTATTTCCCCTTCGCGCAATTTATCCAGCAATGTTTCAAAGCTATGGGTGAAATCTATCAGATCAGTATAGTTAAAAGCCCCGGCACCGCCTTTGATGGAATGCACACAGCGAAAGATCGCGTGCAGCACTTCGACATCCACGTTACCTAATTCTTGTTGAAGAAGAGTGAGTTGTTCTTCTGCCGAAGCCAGAAGCTCATGACATTCCTCGAAATAGGTTACTTTAAACTGTTCCAGATTAAAATCTTGGGGCACGGGATTTACGTTACTTTTTTAAATTATGATCAAGGGCACACTTTGGAAACAACCTGCAACAGCTTGTCCGGGCTGAAAGGTTTTACAATCCATCCCGTCGCACCGGCTGCGCGGCCTTCATTTTTCTTGCTGGCATCGGACTCGGTGGTCAGCACCAAGATCGGTGTCGATTTGTGGACGGCGTGTTTTCGAAGCTCTTTAATAAGAGTGATGCCATCCATACGAGGCATATTCACATCCGTTATAATCAGATCAACACGATCACTCCCCAATTTATCGAGAGCATCCTGACCATCCCCCGCTTCCAAAACCTCATGCCCCGCATTACGAAGGGTGAAACCGACCATATCCCTCATTGTTTTGGAATCATCAACGGCCAAAACACGTAAACCCATTAGTTTTCACTCCATTTTCTTAGGTAGTCCGATAACCCCAAGTCACGCATACCGCGCTCAAAAGTCGGGGTTACATTTTTCATCGAAAACCGACCACCGTTTTTTTCGACTTTAAAAGCTGCTGCCAGCAAAACCTGTATACACGGGGTAGAAATCCGTTCTACCACCGATGCATCAAGTACTAAATGAGAATAACTAGAAACACATGATCGCAAGGCGTCAAGCAAACTATCCGCAGCAGACATATCCAATATGGGCAGCAGCGCCAGAATCGCCTTGTCATTTTCCACCTTTATTTCAAAGGCTTCGGTCATATATGTCTCCTGCAAGAATGTGCTTTCGTTTGCATCTCAAACGAAGCCTGTATTTTTTATTGGTACCTTTTGGATATGCTAGCAGGCAAACAAGAAAAAATGAAACGTTTTCTAGGTGGTTAGGGTGATCGCAATAAAATTCATTACATCCGCATCTATATTTTTTTGAGACAGCAAATGCACTGCGGTCAGATTTTCCTGCAAGGCCTGACGTCGATCCGGGCAAATCATGGCAAATTTTGTTTTAGACAACCCCTTGGTCGCCCCCAGACCGCGCAACAGTTCAGCCCCGTCCATATCCGGCAGGACTTGGTTAACAATCACAATCTCGGGATGGGTTTTCAATGCCGTTTCAAAGGCCACCTCAGGGGTCTTTTGAAACACGCAGGCAAACCCGCTTTCCGCAAAATTATCACGGATCACGTTGCTTTGCTGTTCCTCAATCCCGATCACAAGAACAGTCGGCTGAGACCGCACACTATATCCATACGCATCACTCGGCTTCTGCGGGAGGCCATGAAGCCATTCTTGTCGTGACGCGGTGGGATGACCCTCCCCACTTTCAATCAAATCTGCCAAACGATCTAAATAAATGTGAGACGCTTGTATCAACGGCTCATCAAAATGGTCTTCGCCCTCCAGAAAAGCTTCAAAGGTATGGCACAGTTCTGTCACCAGCGGCATCTGGAAGGTGCCCCCCATCCCCTTCAGGCTATGCACTTCCCGCCGGAACTCCTGCTGCAGGGCCGTATCTGCGCCCTTTCCGCTGGTAAACAAGGCTAGAATATCATTGAGGCGATCCAATTTCTCCTGTGCCGTCTCTATGAACTTTTCTCGCATCTCGGCAAGGATATCTTCCATATTTGGAACTGAGTATGACATGACGTAGTTCTCGTTAGGATTACTTTTTTAATGTGTCGTACTGTTGATGAAGCCTCAATGAAATAGCTTATATCTCTACAATACCGCTTTCGATTGCGTATTTCACCAACCCCGCAGATGTCTTTACATCCAGCTTTCGCTTGATATTTCGACGATGGGTTTCAACGGTTCTAACGCTGATATCAAGTTCTCTGGCGACATGCTTATTGCTGCTGCCTTCCGCCAGAAGTTTCAATATCATTCTTTCACGGTCCGTTAAGGGGACTTCTTTTTTTGCTCCTTCATTCAAAAGGATATCTGTCACCCCCGAACTGTAATAAGTCTTACCTTCCGACACGGTTTTGATTGCCTGCACCAATTCGTTGGAAGGTACATCTTTTAAAATGTAACCTTTGGCACCTGCTTTCAATACCTTGGTGATATATTCCCTGTTATCATGCATTGTCAGCATCAACAACTTGATCTCGGGCAATTGTTCGGCAAATTTTTCAGCCGCCGCAATTCCATTGAGGATGGGCATGCTGATATCCATAAGAACCACATCGGGGTTTCGTTCTGCCGCCAGTACCAAGGCTTCCTCGCCATTCGCTCCTTCCCCAATCACGACGATGGTTTCATCTTGTTCGATGCGTGATCTTATCCCATCCAAAACAAGCGGATGATCATCTACGAGAAGAACGCGAATTTTAGTCTCTGAAAGTTCTGACATCATCTTTTAATCTACAATCAACACGCTATTAGGAAGGCGGGCTTCAACAACTGTTCCTTTATCCGGTGAAGACCAGACTGTCAATTCGCCGCCATGAAATTCTAGCCTTTCTTGCATATTTCGTAAGCCAATCCCTTGAAAACCATTTTTGCGTCCATCCATACGCAACACATCAAACCCGACACCGTCATCCGACACAATCATTCGCACCCCGTCCACACGCTTTACCAACTCGATGGTAACCCGCGAGGCACCGGAATGGCGTTCTATGTTGGTCAACGCTTCCTGAGCAATCCGAAACAGTGTTGTCTTTATCTCTGGTCCCAGCTTTTTAGTGAACGGATGACCTTTGAACGAAACGTCAATACCCGTCCGTTCCCCAAATTCATCACTCATACTATCAAGGGCCGCGGAGAGACCGATATCATCAAGCACACTGGGGCGCAGATCTCGTGATATGCGGCGAACCTCTGCGATGGCTTGCTTTAGTCCATTCGCGCCTTTTTCCATTGGTTCAATGGCATTGTCGGCACCTTGATTGATCCGATCAATCGCCAACTCGATGGAATATTTGACAGACACCAGAATTTGACTAATCCCGTCATGCAGCTCACGCGACACCCGGCCTCTTTCTTCTTCCTGAAACTCAACAATGCGCTGGGTGAGTTCTTTCAGTTTGGTATCGGCGAGTTTTCGTTCATTCAACTGAATAACAATGCCGGACAGAAATACACCGATCAACGCAACGATCGCGATGGTAAAAATGATCATAAATGCTTTTTGAACCCGGTCACGAATATCAAGCTTTCGTGCTTCGATATTGCGATAGATATCATCCAGATAAACGCCGGTGCCGATCATCCAATCCCATTTATCAAGCAACACGGCGTAACTCAGCTTTTCACCGATCTCATCACTCTCCGGCTTTTCCCAGAGGTAGCGATAAAAGCCGCCGCCATTGCGCGCCCGTTCCGTCAGTTCTTTGATGACCATACGTCCCTGACTATCCTGCAAACCCCACCAGTTCAATCCGACAATTTCAGGCTGGCCGGGATGGACAAGCCCTTTCCCGTTTCCATCATAAACAAAGAAGTAGCCTTCATCGCCATAGGTCAACTGGTTTAACAGCGCTTTAACCTGCTCTTTTGCTTTTTCATCATCCCCATTGGCATTGCGATAAACATGATCGACCGCCTTTAGCGCCATATCCATATAAGCCTTAAGTTCGTTGGCTTTGGAGGTCAGGACGTTTTCCTCAACCCGATATAGCTGCTCTTCAATCAAATCATCTGATTGGAAAAAGAGGATAAAGACAATGCTGCTTACAGCGAAAAACAGGGGCACAACAGCCAGCAACAAAATCTTTAAACGAAACATGGTCACCCAATAATCAATTCATACTTTAGGACAGAATAGCATGGAACGCGTTTTTTCCTACTACCTAGTTCTAGGTATGTGAATGTACGTATTCATGGTTATTTTCATGCCTTCTGCTGACTATTAGTATCCGCGCCAAGTTGCTTGAAACGGTGTTGCGGGCTGAAAGGTCACCTTCCCCCATTCTACACATACCCCCGACCTTTTAGTAGGCTGCACCAAACCTATGTTTTGAACAACGTCCCCAAAAGGCTTCTTGCTCCATCCGGCAAGAAGCCTTTTTCCTTTCGCCTGCCGTACCTATCCAACGCTGCCCAAGTCTGGTATCACTGAGACAAACATTTTACAGGTTGAGACATGCTGACACAAAAAGAACCCGTTTCACATTTTATCACGGTTGAGGGATATCAGGTCCACGTGACCGAATGGGGAATTGACAAACCAAAATCCATTTTGCTGTGGCATGGGTTTGAACGCAACGGGCGCGACTTTGATCATCTTGCCGAGAGCCTTACCAAAGAATATCGGGTCCTTTGTCCCGACACCATCGGGCGCGGCCTGTCACAATGGGCAAGCAAACCTGAAGATAGCTACTGCTTCGACCTGTATGAAAAACTGGCACTTAAAATATGCGAGGTCTTTGGATTTTTTAATCTGGATTTTCTCGGAACCGGCATGGGCGGCGCATTGGGCATACGCCTTGCGAGTGGCCCCTTGCAGCAAAACATCAACCACCTGATCATCAACGATGCCGCCCCGCAGGTGGAAATAGACGGGCTGAACCGCATCCTTTCTTACAGTGCGAACCCCATCAGTTTTACAGCTCCGCAAGACTATGAAGATCATCTAAGATCCATATATGACGGCATGGGCTATCTGAGCGACGCACAATGGCGCGCCCTAACTTTATCTTCCCTGCGCCGGCGTGATGATGGGACCATTACTGTGGATTTTGACCCCGGCATCACAGAACAGTTTTTCGATAACTTGCAAGATTATGACCTATGGGACAGCTATCAAAAGATCACTTGTCCGACCCTGATCTTGCACGGACAATCATCCGATATCCTCACGACAGAAGTCTTCGCCAAAATGTGCGAGGTCAATGAAAATGCAACGGGTGTCGAGTTTCCAAATTGCGGGCACGCCCCTGCCCTAAACAAAGATCAGCAGATTTATGTGATTGAGGAGTTTTTGAAAAATGACCGGTGATGACCACATCAAACAATTGCTGAAAGATGGCTTAAGTAAATTTGATCTGGAAGACCAACTCAATAAAATCGGGGACCCGCGCACGCAAGCCCCCGACAAAGTCCCCAGCTTTGATGAACTGGGCTATGAGTATGAAACCAATCCTGTCCTTAAGGAGCGGGTGGAAAAAGAAATCGCCGCACTCAAGAAAAAGGATAGCTTGGAATAATCAAGCGGAAACCACTTTCTGTTTCTGGCTTCCCAGCCCCTGAATACCCAATGTCATCACGTCGCCTTCTTTCAAGAAGACCTGCGGCTTTTGCCCCATGCCCACACCTGGCGGCGTCCCGGTGGAAATAATATCACCCGGTTGCAGGGACATGAATTTGGACAGATAGCTCACCAAAAATGCAACGCCGTACACCATTGTACTGGTCGTGCCTTCCTGAAAGCGTTTATCATTCACGTCCAGCCACATGGACAAAGCCTGCGGATCATCCACTTCATCTTTAGTCACCAGCCACGGCCCGACAGGGGCGAAAGTGTCATGGGACTTACCCTTGACCCATTGGCCTGATCGTTCGATCTGATATTCGCGCTCCGAGAGATCGTTGAGGACGGTGTAGCCTGCCACGTAATCAAACGCGTCTTCCACTTCCACATACTTGGCTTCCTTGCCAATTACGATGGCAAGTTCACATTCCCAATCTGTCTTTACCGACCCGCGGGGCAGTTCAACATCATCATAGGGACCAGACAAGGCGCTGGTCGCTTTCATGAAGACCACAGGCTCCGGCGGGACTTCCATTCCTGCCTCTTCTGCATGGTCGGAATAATTCAAGCCAATACAGACCACTTTGCCCACATGGGCGATAGGTACACCAAGACGTGCCCCCTCAATCACCTCAAGGCTGGACACATCAATGTTGGCCAAATCAGCAAAGACTTCTGATCCAATGACATCCGGCGTCAGGTCATCAATATGGCCTGCCAAACTTCTCAGCGACCCGCTTTCATCGATCAGACCGGGTTTCTCTTTTCCCTTCGGGCCAAATCTTACCAGCTTCATTTTTATCTCCTTGTTATATTCAGGCGTTTATTTTTTATGTCCTGCCCCAGCAAATATCTGGTATAAACACACAAATTTGGCAGGCATTGTAACGATCCTTTTTCAAAAGAACAGCCCTTGTCTGCAAGATGGCCTCAGTTCTTTACTTCCCCCCATGGACTCATTATATAGGCGCGCATGAGCAAGCACATTCCACAAATCGGTATCGTCAGTCTTGGATGTCCCAAGGCGCTGGTTGATTCTGAACGTATCCTGACTCGGCTTCGTGCAGAAGGGTACGAGATTTCCCCCACATATGATGGCGCAGATGCGGTCATCGTCAACACATGCGGTTTTATCGACAGCGCTAAACAAGAGTCCTTTGACGCCATTGGCGAAGCATTGGCAGAGAACGGTAAAGTCATCGTGACAGGCTGTCTGGGTGTCGATGAAGACGGCATCCGCGAAATTCACCCCGGCGTCCTCGCCGTGAGTGGTCCTCAGCAATACGAAAGTGTTCTTAAAGCAGTACATGAAGTCTCGCCACCGGTGCATGATCCCTATACGGATCTGTTACCCCCCGGGGGGATCAAGCTCACCCCTCGACACTATGCTTATCTAAAGATTTCAGAGGGTTGTAACCAGAAGTGCACGTTCTGCATTATCCCAAGTATGCGCGGCAAACTCCGGTCCCGCCCAGCAGGTGAAGTCCTTAAGGAAGCTGAAAACCTCGCGCTGTCCGGCGTCAAAGAAATCCTGTTGGTGTCCCAAGACACGGGTGCCTACGGATCGGATTTGAAGTATGCGGAAGATGATTTTTACGGCAAAAAAGTCCGCACCAAAATGTATGATCTCTGTAACGCATTGGGTGATCTGAAAGTCTGGACCCGCCTGCATTACGTCTACCCATACCCCCATATCGACGACATCATTCCGTTAATGGCCGAAGGCAAAGTGCTGCCCTATCTGGACATCCCGTTCCAACACGCTTCGCCTAAAGTTCTGAAGCTGATGAAACGTCCGGGCAACCAGATTGAATTGCTGGAACGGATCAAAAAGTGGCGTGAGATCTGTCCCGAAATCACCATCCGTTCCACCTTCGTTGTGGGCTTCCCGGGCGAGACGGAAGAAGATTTTGAATATCTGCTCGACTGGCTGGAACAAGCCCAGCTCGACCGCGTCGGCTGCTTTAAGTTTGAGGCCGTCGAAGGCGCTGCCGCTAACGACCTGCCCGATCCGGTCGATGAAGACGTCAAGGAAGAACGCTGGAACCGTCTCATGGAATTCCAACGTCAGATCTCTGAAGATCGCATGCAGGCCAAAATCGGCAAAGTGCTGGATGTCATCATCGACGAAGTGGATGAAGAAGGCGCTATCGGTCGTACCAAAGGCGATGCGCCAGAGATCGACGGCGAAGTTTATATCAACGGCGAAACTGATCTTGAACCGGGCCAAATTGTCCAGATCAAAGTCGAACATGCCGAGGATTATGACCTGTGGGGAAGTCTGGTTTAACGCCAGCTTCCCAAAGCGCCAAGATTGACACTTTTAGGTGATCGGTATACAAGGCGCATCAACCCCTGCCCCAATTATAGTTGAGAAGAGTGCGTCATGGAAGTGTCCACCCGTTACCCGCATGTCATCATTGTACGACTTGCGCCCGAAATCCTTTTGAAATCCCCAACCACGCGCCGGAAGTTCCAAAAGCACCTGTACGAAAATCTGATCAAAGGATTGCGCACTCAAGAGATCGATTTCGAAATCCTCAATCATGAAGGGCGGATGCAAATCCACACCAGTGATCAGGAAAAGGCGCTAGACGTCGTCTCACGCACTTTTGGTATCAGTTCCTACTCCCCCATCGATAAAATCATTGATGGCGGTCTGGAGGCTCATAAAGTGGCAGCCGTGGAACTGTACAAAGACCTTGTTGCCAATAAAACCTATGCCGTTCGTATCAAACGTCTGGGGCGCAAGAAAAAGCATTCCTCTGTCGAGATGGAACGCGAAATCGGCGGCATGCTCAATAAATACGCCAAAAAAGTGGACCTGACCAATCCAGAAGTCATGATCAAAGCAGACGTTGCCGGTGATCTGGCCTACTTCTACACCAAGAAGATCCCGGGACCGGGCGGCTTCCCCATCGGTATTCAAGGCAAAGCCCTAACGCTGATTTCCGGCGGCTTTGATAGTGTGGTTGCAGCTTGGTACCTGATGAAACGCGGTGCGCTGAATGACTTTGTCTTTTGCAACCTTGCAGGGGCTGCGTACGAACGGATGGTGCTTGAAATCACAAAAGTCTTGTGCGATCGCTGGGCCACGGGGACACGGCCTAAACTCTATTGCGTGGATTTTGAGGGCGTCATCGACAACCTGCGCGCAAACTCCGACCCGCAATATTGGCAAGTTATCCTGAAACGCCAGATGTATCGCGCGGGCTGTGAGATTGCAAAACGGATCGGCGCAGAAGCCATCGTCACAGGGGAAGCTTTGGGGCAAGTGTCTTCCCAGACCCTGTCCAACCTGAATACCATCGATCAGGTTGCCGACGTTCCCGTGCTTCGCCCGCTGATCGGTTTTGATAAAGAACAGATCATTTCGGATGCGCGCATGATCGGCACAGATAAACTTTCGGAGAAAATCCCTGAGTACTGTGCGCTCAATAAGCGCCGCCCGGCAACCAAGTCTGCCCGCAAAAACATCACCGAAGCAGAGTTATCAATGGACTTTAACATCCTTACGGAAGCCGTTGATAATGCAAAGATTTATGATATGTTTAATGTAAACGATCAAGACGTTGCCCAGCACTCTGTCTTCATTGAAGAGATCCCATCAAACGCGATCTTTATCGACTGTCAGCCGGAGAGCCTGTACGACGAGTGGCACATCGCAGGGGCTGAAAATTACAATGCTGGACAGCTTGCAAACAAGATGAAGACCTTTGTAAAGACCCAGCCCTATGTCCTCTACTGCCCTTATGGCACTCAGTCCGCCGTCTTTGCTGAACGGATGCAAAAGGCAGGATACGAAGCCTATTCTTTCAAGGGCGGTATCAAGCAGTTGAAACGGATGTACCCCAACGGGGCCGAACTGGACGACGAATAAGACACATAGAAATAAAAAGGGCTGCACCATCTGATGCAGCCCTTTTTTTGTGCCTTCCTTCCTCTTAGCCAGAAGTAAGGATAATATCGTCTTTCGTAATCACCGCATCATCCGAAAACTCTGCGATTTTGGTGGACTGATAATCTGTCCCGCTGCCATCCGCATCGTAATAGAGTGCCGTATAGTTGGCATCTGTTACCCCGTCATCGACAAAGATGAAGGTTGGACCTGCATTAGCGATATTCCCATCAACAGGTGCGGTTGAATGGGTTTCAAAATTAATCGCAGCCAAGGGACCATCAGCCAGATTAAACAGGTTATCAAACCCATCTTTATAGAACGTCAGACTATCAATCGTTGTTTCAAAGTCCGTGATGACATCAGCAACGTTGGTGTCAGTTGAACTGCTCCACACATCCCCGATATGTTCAAACAGGAAGGTATCAGCCCCCAAACCACCCGTTAGGTAATCCGCATCGGCCCCACCGACCAGCACGTCATTACCGGCACCACCTGCAATCACGTCATCGCCTTCCAGGCCATAGATCGTGTTGTTCGCGCTATCCCCTGTGACAGTATCGTCGAATATCGTTGCCTCGACATTTTCTACATTTGCGATATCCAGCACGCCAAAGTCCGTGTTGATGGTTTGGTCGCCAGTTCCGTCGATAAACCCGTTGCCGGTGAGGGAAAGATCAAGCGTGATCCCTTCGGTACCCATATCAACATCAAAGGTGATCCAATCAAGCTCTGTCCCGCCATCAATGACGTTGGAGCCCCCATCCATTACAAATGTATCGTCACCAGCGCCCCCGAAGGCCGTATCATCACCTGCCCCGATCAGCAGCGTATCATTCCCGGCGCCGCCATCAAGAGTATCGTTGCCCAGACCACCAACCAAGGTATTGTCCGCAACGTCCCCTATCAGGTTATCATCATAGTCAGTGCCGACCACCGCTTCGATGGCGAACAGAGTGTCATTACCGGACGTCGCCGTGGTGGCGGCATTGCCAAGCAGGTCAACGTTCACCCCTTCCGTAAGGGCGGAATAGTCCACTAAATCGACACCATCTTCGCCGTTATATTCGTCATCACCGACTGCACCGACAAAGGTGTCATCGCCCACACCACCAAGGAAGGTATCGCCCCCACCCTGACCGACAAAGACCTGCGTGCCGTCGCCACCCATGAGGTAGTCAGAGTCAGCGGTCCCTGTAATGGTGACGCCACCGCTAAGTGTCCCGTCGTTGTTGAACTCCTGCTTATAGATACCAAGACCATCACTGTCATCGCCCGACCAGACAACTACAAAGCCGTCTTCTGTGGCCTCGACACGGGCACTGCCCTGATCGCCTTCGACTATGCTGTTCACCAAGAAGCTATCCGTAAAGATCGCAACGCCGCTTGGATCATAAATCTGGGCAAACAAGCCGCCTTGATCCGTATCCGTCCCGACAGCGCGCCAGACGGCAACAAAATTGCCATTCGACAGGGCCGCAGTCGTCACTGCCATTTCCGGATCGCTATCCATTGCATTCAAGACGATAGAACTTACGACCACGTTGCCGCTCGCATCATAGATACTGGCAACCGCATCTTCATTCCCATCGCCGGTTTTCTCAGCAACACCAACCACCAGAATATTACCGTTCGCCAAGACCGTAATGTCGCGCGAACTCAAATCATGGATGCTTTGGGCTTCCACAACAATATTGCTGGCAACTGGCGTATTGGTATTGTCATAAATGGTCATCTTGTAGGCAACATCGGTATAGTCATCACTTTGCCAAATGACTGCAAAGCCCCCGTTATCAAGGGCCACAACTTCCGAGCCATCTTCATCATCAGTGCTATTGGCGACAATAAATTCACCACTATCCGATCCGTCGTAGAAGAACCTGCGCCCTTTGATGTCTAGGTCTTCTGTCCATGTCACGACAAAGCCACCGTCGTTTAGGCCTGCGACCGTGATATTATGTTGTTCTGCGGCTTGATTAATCACCCCAACATTGACTGGACCCGGATAGTTTGCAACAGGGCTTCCAAATTCATCATAGACCCCGACAAAGACATCATTGCCATTGGCCCCGGTTCCCTCAACCCAAGTCACAACAAACCCGCCATCTTCCATACTGGCAACCCGTGTGGAGCCGGTTTGATATGTGGCATTCGATATCAGTTCAATCTCTGGCCCAGGTGCGCCGGTTTCATCATAGATGCGGAAATAGACCGCACTGTCGCTTGATCCATTCAGACCCTCATAAACGATAACATAACCACCCTCGCGCAAGACGGCGACATCGGGCGTGGTCTGAAAACCTGTCTGTATGTCATTTACCAACTCTTCTGACAGGCCTGACAAGGTGAATGTTCTCTGGTTCGCAACCGTTCCGCCAACTTCAAAGAACATGTTTTCGACACCAATCAACATATCCTTGCCGTCACTGCTTGGTGCCGGTGAAGCAATATCATCTACGGTTACAGCAGCCCCTTCAAGACCGATCTTGTAAGCACTTGGATCATTGGCAAAGACGGCAACATCAGTCCCCTGCCCGCCGATCAACACGTCATCGCCCAGATCACCAATCAAGGTGTCATCACCATCTAGCCCCAGTAGAACTTCCTCTGATGCAGTGCCGACAAGTGTATCTGCACCAGCTGAACCTGTGAGGGTAATTTCTGCGCTCCCGTCTCCTGTCAGGTTAAAGTCACCCGCAACCAAGGTGGTCAGACCTGTCACTTGAACAAGGAAGCCGTTGTAGCTGTCCTCAGGTGCGCTCACTTTTGCATACAGGTACGTGTCTACCCCGTCATTAAAGATCACCAGAACACCTGTTGCCACAGTGGGCGCAGCTTCGATGTAGGCAATCATATCCGTCAAGGTACCATGTACGGACAAGTCACCCATGTCCCCATGAATAGACAGATGGCCGCCATTTTGCAGATGGATAATATCCGAACCTGAGGTGAAGTCAGTGATAACATCCATATCGGTGATATTTGACTCGTTCGAGTCAATATACTTGATAAGGTCAAGGCCGGTGCCTGTTGTGATGGTATCCGCGCCAAGGCCACCAAAGATCAGATCATCCCCATCAGCCCCTTGCAGGTCGTCATTACCGCTATCGCCATAAAGGTCATCATTCCCCGCCCCACCGAGCAAGGTATCCTGACCATCCCCGCCAAACAGCGTGTCGTCACCGCCATCCCCGTTGATAAAGTTATCCTGATAATCACCGACAACCGTATCACCAAAGTTAGAACCGTGGACCGCCTCGATATTCATCAAGCTGTCATACCCATCGGTCCCTTTGTCGCCCATCCCCATCATCAGGTCTACAGTCACCCCTTGCGTTGACGCGCTATAGTCAATGGTGTCATATCCGCTGCCACCGTCAATGGTATCCTGACCGATTGAGGACATAATCAAATCATCACCATCAAAGCCATTGATCACATCATAGCCATCAGTCCCGTTCAAGGTGTCCACACCAGTTGTCCCGGTTATCGTATTAAACTCGCCATATATCGAGCCGTCCGGGTTAAAGCGTTTTTGATAGATATCTGTGTCGGTGCCGTTATCGCTTGTCCATGTGACAAGGAAGCTGCCGTCACTCAAGCCCGTAACGCCCGCAAAGCTTTGCGCGTTTGCGATCGTTTCATGGACCGTAAATTCTGGCCCTATGGGCGCGCCTGACGCATTAAAGATACGGGCGAACACATCACCAAGATTATCCGGCCCTTCCCAGACCACAACAAAATTGCCATTTGAAAGGGCGGTAATTTGCGGATTAATCTGTTCCCCGACATCACCCGTATTGACCTGCACGGCAGCCGCCGCACCGGGGACATTGGTCGGATCAAACAAACGCACATAGATATCCGTACCGTTGCTCCCCACATCCTGCCAAACCACGGCAAAGTTGCCATCTAACAACCCGGCAACCTTCGGATTTTGGACCCCGGTTGTCCCGAGTTGGAAGTCGGGCTGCAACAATGTACCAGCAGAACTGTAAATTTGACCATAGGAATTAATATTTTGATCATCCCGATACACCACGAACAGGCTACCGTCTGTCCCTTCGGCAATATCGGCTTGATATTGGGCCCCTGCTGCTGTCCCGTTGACTTGGGCGATATTGATATTCTCGACACCGATGCTGCTGTAGGTCTTTAAACTCACATCCCCATTGCTCGCACCTTCTGAATCGATAACCGCATAGCCCCCATCGTTCAAGGCAATAACTTGCGGTGCCCCCTGATCGCTGTAGGCATTGATCACGGTCGCACCTTTGACCACCATGTCCATATAGTCATACTGTTTGATGACTGTGCCCGGATTTGTGGCCGTGGCCCCGTTGGCCCATGAAATGACATAGCCCCCGTCGCTCAATCCCGTGACCGATGGCAGGCCTTGCACTCCCGTCCCAAAACCAACGTCGTCATTGACCTTAAATTCTGTCCCGTACCTACTGCCATCAAAATTATATCGTTGCGCATAGATATCCGTCGTCGTGGCATCCTGCCAAACCGTGATCCAGCCGCCATCATTCAAGGCGGCAATTGACGGTTCGGCTTGATCTCCGGCCAGCGTGCTATTCACCAGCTGTTCCGGGTTGTCTTTGACTTTAAGTTCCACATGTCCCGTATCTTGACCGCCATTGCCGTCCGTGACGGTGTATGTCAGATATTCATAGCCAGTGAATCCGGCATTGGACATATAAGTCCACGTCCCATCGCCGTTATCAACCAATGACCCATTTTCGGCGCCTTGAATGGACACGATGTCCAAAACATCCATGTCCTGATCATAGTCATTGCCAAGCAGAACCGCTTCATCAATGAGGAAGCTTTCCCCTTGCGTCGCCTCCAGCTCGTCGTATCCTGCGTAAGGATCCTCGTTCTTTTCATGGACCATCACGTTGACTGTATGATCGACAAAGTTCCCTTGGTTATCAGAAACACGAACGATAAAGCTATCCGCGCCAAAGACGTTTTCATCCGGCGTAAAGACAAAACTGCCATCTGGGTTCAGTTCAACGCTGCCGTACATCGGCACCCCCTGCAGGGCGTATGACACCGTATCGCCTTCCAAATCATTGGCAATCAGGCTGGAATATGCCGTCGTGTCTTCATCCAGATTAAGCGTATTACTGATAAGCTTCGGCAACGCCGGGTTCCAGCTATATCCACTGCTTAAGGTTCCGTCATGACCGTTACCGGTTTGATCGACAACAGATGAGCCACTGGCCTCATTCATCTGCCAATAGGCTTCCAGATCAGGTTCCAGCGCCGGATCAACATCGCCCATCACCTTATCATTGATCTGTTGATGGGTAAGGGCCGCATTCCAGAACTGAACTTCCCCGACATCGCCGTCAAAGCCTGCGCCGATATTCCCCGCCAATGTCATCATGGCAGTGTCATAATGGCCGATATATTCGCTTCTGGCCTCGTCCCCATCAAAATAAATGGTCGCCATGCCTGTGGTCGGATCATAGGTGACAGATATATTCTGCCACTCCCCATCACTTCCCCAATACTCCGTGCTCACCACATGGACGCCATTATCCAGCGAAAACTCAATCATCCCGTTGGAGGTAAGCTTCAGGACGACATCGGTTCCCCCAAGGGAGAAAATCGTCTGATCCGTCAGATACAGGTCTTCAGGATTGATCCACGCCGAGATCGTGAATTTACCTGTTGATGGTGTGATCGAACCGACATTAATCCCCGCGCCAGCTTCCAAATCAAGGGAGGCATCAGCGTAGACATTCAACCTCGGTGTGTTGAGGTTCCAAGTCTCCGCACCCGGTGTCATGTTATGGATGGTCGCATCCCCAAGGACAGCATTATAAAGATCATTGGTGATAACAGCACCTTCGCCGTCACTCATCATCCAATATCCAAGTGTATCTGCCGAAACACCATCCACCCCTTGGGCGTAGATTGTCGCAAAATCACCTGCGCCCAACGGTTGGTTATAAAGCGCGACTTCTGACAGTTCCCCATCATAATTATCCGCACCTGCCACAGAACGTCCAAAGCCAATCTCTGACGTGACAAGGCCAAAGTCCGTCAACATATCATCATTTACTTTGGTGATACTGCCGACGGGTACTTCTGCACCATCAATAAACAGCATCAACATGCCCGCCATGGTGACGGAGTATCCAATATTGTGCCAACGATCATCGCTCAAGTTGTAGCCCGTTGTTTCATAATGCATGAGCGTCGATGCGCCTTGCACATTCACAACCAACTGTCCTGATGCATTGACAGCAAGACTAAATTCCTGATCCGTCCCATTGGTGCCATAAAGGATGGTGCCGCCCGCATCGGTGCGCACCCACGTGCTTGCCGCATGTTCGGAGATATTTTGGGCATCTGACAAAGTGGCGTAATCATCGACCCCGTCAAAGGTCAAGCTATCAAATACCCGCAAGTCATTGCCATTGCCTGACAGATCACCGACAAATTCTTGTTCGCCAATCGCATCTTTGAAGGTCCAATTGGCCTGCAGGGTCATTTCTGTCGCCGGTTCATCCAAAGCCCGGTTGTAGTTATCTTTGACCTGTTGTTCCGTTCTGGCTTCAGACCAAATGCGCACGTCTGCAACCGACCCGTCAAGGATATCGGTATTTTCAGCCAAGCCGCCCAAGCGCAATGTCGCATTTGACGCCGGTGCCGGTGCCTCGCTTCCCCCATCATAGGTTTGCACCCCGACCGAAACCCCATCAATAAAGACTTCCACAGTGCTGGTGCCGGCCCCATCATGGTTTCGGACCATGGAAATATGGTGCCATTCATTTAAGGGCAGATTGGTATCAAAGCTCAGGTCCACGTCCGTGCCTGCGCCATATTCATGCATATAGTGCAAATCACCTGTCGCATCGACGTACAGGCGATAGACAGTATTGTCCGCAGCCGCTTCTGTATCTCCGCTAAAGGACATCAAGGTCGGTGTGTTGGTGAAACTATCCAGCTTCAACCATGTCTCAATGGTCATATCATCGACAAGCTGTAGGTTATCCGCCATCCCACGTCCGGCATCAATAAAGGAGGAAGCCCCATCAAAATCGACACCAACCGCTGAGGTGCTAACCCCTAACACTTGCGGCGCATAATTAACCGGCGTTACCCCACTTTCAAACGAGGACAGGCTAATCGGGTCCGTCATTCCAACAAACTTCACCGTTGTTGTATTGAAGTCCTGTGTCCCCGTCCCTGCGCCCTTAACATGGATGTAGCCATCACCTGCTACCGTGAAAAAGTAAATCCGATCCGCAGATGGATCAGCCGACATGGCGGTGATCGCAGCATCCATATCCGCAAAATCACCAAAGGATATCTCACCATAGGCATACCCGTCTGCACCATCCAGACGCAACGTATCTTCCCCATCGGTGAAGTCCATCATATGATCGATCTGGTTATCACCTGCGCTGATATAATAACTATCATTCTGGGTGGATAGAACAAAGACGTCCTGCCCCTGCCCACCTGTAAGGGTGTCCATCCCTTGCGCGCCAGTGAAGGTATCATCCCCCTTGTCACCGATCATGATGTCAACTTGCGTTGTGCCTGTGATCGTGGCATCCGGATAGGTATCGACCGAGTATTCAAAGGTTTTGCTTGAGGTCTGCGGATCAGTTGGATGGTTATCATCGACCGTAATTGTCAATTGCCCAGCAGTTTGCCCCGGCCCCGTTGCAAGGAAGTGCAGATCACCGCCAAACACACCTGTCGAAATACTTTCATAATCCCCGGCAATGGTTAGGCTTGATGTCCCATTCCCCGTAACGGACGTTAAAGAGGCCAGCCCTTCATCAAACGTCAGTGTGCCATTGGTCACCGTGATCGTCATCGTCACGTCACTAAAGCTCATTTCCGGGTCGTGCAGTTGAATAAAATCAAGCTTATTTTCGGTATTTGCGCGTGCACCGTCAGATACAAAACGGATGACATCACCATACGCACCCGCCGAATAATCACTGGTGTAAGAGGACACAATCATATCGTTGCTGCTGCTATGCAGAACACCATCTTGCGCCCCATCACCGGTCGCTTTATCAAAGACGAGGGAGGTTTCATTCCCTTCAAAACCCCACAAGCCGACAAGGTTAGGCTCGTTCCCTGTCAAAGGCTGTTTTAGTGTCCCGTTAATCTCGGCTTCTGTACGCGCACTGTCCCAAACACGAACTTCGTCAAGGATCAGGCCGTCCCCAGCCCCCATAACGGTTGCACCGGTCGGGACAATCGGGGCGGCTGTCGCATCGATCCCGCTGCCGCTGCCGTCCAGCACCACAGGCTGACCATCAACATAGGCTGACCATGTCGTCCCGTCATAAGACACGGCAATATGCGTTGGCGTATAGGAGCTAATCTCGACTTGGTCAAAGACCAGCGTGCCGACACCTTCAATCACCAACTCCGGCTTAAAGCCCAGATTATCCTGAATGACAAGACTATACCCGTTGGTGCCGACGGTCCCGTTTGTAAATAGCGTTTGCGCCGCTTGAGACCCGGACTCCATCTCAAACACAACTTCAAACGTAACCGGACCGGCTGTCGACTGAACAAGATCAGCTTCCAGATATTTAAAGTCCATATTCATCCGTGAGAAGGATTGATTATCAATCTCCACCGGATCATTCTGGTCGGTCACGGACAGGAAAATGGTCTTTGCAAAAGTAAGGCCGTCTGAATCGGTGGCAACCACATCTACGTCGTAAGTTCCTTCGGAAGATTCATGATCCAGTGCAAAACCGTCTTTCAGTTTCAACTGGTTACCGTTCACGATTTCAAAAAACGGATCCGTCGTGGTGAAAGTATGCGTATCACCCGCATCAGGGTCGACGGCGCTTAAGTTGCCGACAATCGCCCCATCAGCATTTTCATCAACCGTCATATTGTCAATCATGATATCCGTGGGCGCAGACGACACTGGCACATCGCGTGTAACCATCGTCGTTCCGGTTCCATCAGAAACGGTATATTGCAATTGCAAGTTTCCGGTAAATCCATTTTCCGGTGTCAACTCCCAGACACCGCCGCCCATGTCGGTCACGGTGTGCGACCCTGGCGTCAAAACAATGACACTTGAAACGGAAAGCACATCATTTTCCGCATCCGTCATCCCGACAAGCAATTCTGCTTCAGTGATTGTGTTGCTTGCACTATCCTGTGCTACCCCATCAAGTGGCGTGCCATCAAATACAGGCAGATCATTTGTCGCCGTAATATTGACACTTACAGCCAACGGGATGCTATCGACAAGCCCGTCATTTACGACCAATTCAAGCGTACGCGGCGTAGTATCCGGCGTGTCAGATGTATTATTAAACTGGACACTTCTGATAACAGCAGCAAAATCCGCATTTGTAGCGCTTGTGCCACTGTCGCTCAGGACCAATGTCCCCGTCAACGGATTGTAAATTCCGGTAACCCCGTTTTGCGGGGTAAATGTCAGGTCATCATTAGGGGTAAAACCATTGATGACAATCGTTGCAGAGGCAATAACATCCCCATCGGGGTCAATCACATCTAGCGCTGGGTCAAAGACACCAATCGCGCCGCCATCTTCCGTAAAGCTTTGGGCGGTATTGGCCCCATTGATAACGGCGGCATCATTTTCAGGTGTAATCGTCAGGTTCGCTGTCAAGATATCCGAACTAAAGGCAGAAGTCCCGCCCGCAACGCTCGCATCGCCCAACTGCCCATGTGTGCCAGATGTCCCATCCCACAAACGGAACTGCATCGACGGCTGACCGTCATAGTCCGGGTTCGGCACAAAACGGACAAGGCCGCTTTGATCCAAAAGCTTTGCATCCGTGGCCGTACGACCACTCATATCGGTCCAGCTGCTGCCCCCGTCAATGGAATATTCCCATATACCGTTAGCGTTTGGCGTATCCACAATGGCAATGCCCAAGCTATCACCTTCAGCATCAGACACATCCAATTGCGCCAACAAATCAGCAACAGACGTCCCCATATTGGACACATCATCTTCAACGATCGTGTTCAGGTTCGGCTGCACGGCAGGGTCATTCACCACCGGTGCATCATTCACATTTTGGAAGATGACACTTTCGCTCACCACGTTACTCAGCAACGCGCCATCTGTGGCCTGAACCGAAATCTCCAGCAAACCCGTTTGATGTTCAGAGCTGCTGGAATATTGGATACTCTTGATGACCGCTGTAAAATCAGCATTGGTTGCGGCAGTACCGCTATCCGTCAGGATCAACTCCCCCGTCAAGCTATTATAGGTGCCTGTGATCCCGTTTTGAGGTGTAAAGGACAAAAGATCGTCAGGCGTATGACCCGAAATTTTGACGGTGGCACTGGTAATGGTTTCTCCATCAGCGTCGATGATATCAAAATAGGTATTGTCAAAGACAGTCGCAGGCGCGCCATTTTCCACATAAAAGACACCCATTGGGGCCTGATAGGACAATTCCGGTGCATCATTTACGGAAGAAACCGCAAGGTTTGCCGTAACGACTTGTGCACTAAACGCCGTATCTGCGCCGTTTGTCGTCGCATCATAAGATGACCCGGCGCTACCTGCCGTGCCATCCCAAAGGCGGAACTGCAAAGAAACCTGACCATGGAAATCCTGATATGGGACAAAACGGACCAAATCCGTTCCTGCCAATAGATGGGCCGTGCTGTCATTCAAGGCCGGTAAACTGGTCCAAAAACCACCATTGTCCGTGGAATACTGCCAATATCCGTCTATCTCCGGCGTGCTGGTCAATGCAATCCCAATCGCATCCCCTTCCGCATCGCTGATATCCAGTTGTGCCAACAGGTCAGACACACTGGTCCCGTCATTAAAGATATGATCTTCCTGAATAGTCGTCAGGTCAGGCTCAGTTGCGGGGTCATTCACAACCGGTGCATCATTTACGCCTTGCACGGAGACAGTTTCGCTAATCTCCGTACTAAACAGCGTACCGTCATTGACCTTCATGGTGATTACGCGGTTGGAGGTATCCGGGCTGTCGGAACTATTATTAAAGGCAATGCTCTTCATCACCGCATTAAAGTCGGCGTTGGTTGCAGATGACCCGCTATCGCTTAAGATCAACTGACCTGTTGCACTGTCATAAGTTCCCGTAATCCCACCTTGCGCCGTGAAAGTGAGAATGTCATCCGGCGTAAATCCATTCACCTGAACAACGACGCTTTCAATCGTATCACCGTCCACATCATACGTGTTTAGGGTCGCCGCATTAAAGACGGTGACCGGACCACCATCTTCCACAAACCCTGCGTTCAACGGTGAAGAATATTCAATGGTCGGTGCATCATTCTCCCCCGTAACCGTGATCGTAATATCAGCCGGTGTTGATTGGGCTGTGCCATCGGTAATCACATATTTAAAGGTGAAGCTTTCCGTCTCGCCGGCTGCGAGATAGTCAAACGCACCTGCCGCCGGTGTAAAGCGCACCAGTGAACTGCCTGCTGCCCAGTTGGCTGTCCCTAGGACTTTACCCGTTGAATTGCCGTTACTATCCAGCTCATAAACCTCAACAGACCCATCAGTTTCCGCCGTGCCCGCATTGCCATCGCCGATAACACTGTGGATGGCAACCGTATCACCGTCCACATCTTCGTCATTTAACAAGACCCGCACATCAACAGGCGAACTTTCGTTGGCAATAGATGCTTTATCGCTGATCGCGACGGGGATATCGTTGGTCGGATCAACTGTCACCGACACTGTTGCCGAGGCGAACTTGCCATTGCCGTTTGTAATAGTGTAGGTGAAGCTATCATTCCCACTAAAGTCAGGATCCGGCGTGTAGCGCATCAACCACGGTTTGGCCGGATCATAACCGACATCCCCCGCTTTAAGGATTTTCAGCGTGCCGTGATCAGGGTCGCTTACATTTTCCAACTGAATGGCACCACCGTCATCACGACCATCCGCCTGCCCGCCGTTGGCGGCAAAGACGTCGATCACTTCTGAACCATCTTCCTGCACACCTGTGATGGTATCGTCATAAGCTTCCGGTGTTGCCAAGGCCAAAGCTTCAGCCGTGTTCAAATCAATTTGCTGTTCCGCCTCGGCTTTATAATTGGAGAAGTCGGTCTCAATTGCCTGTACGCTATCATAGAGGCCTTGAATCAATGAGCGTTTCCCCTCAATAGATTCTTTATTATTTTCTGCAAGCTTTGCCTGATCTGCCGCAGCTTGCGCAGTGGTGCGCGCATCCGCAATCTCGGTATGGGTTAAACCTGCCAAGACTTGCGCTTGTTGTGCGGCATTTATTGCGGCGCTCAAGGCACCAGGTATTTCACTCAAGGCGTCATCAAGCTGCGCATTCAGGTTATTGGCGGTATTATCCACCTTGTCCTGCAACGCCTGAACGGATGCAATCAGGTCATTATAGGCCGTGGCCCCCAAATCGGTCTGCAAGGCATTTTGTAATCCGGTGTCATCCAACCAGCTTTGGATATTTGCATCGACCTGCGCCGCCAAAGTCTTGGCATCATGGTATAGCCCCTGCCCGCCAGACGATACTTCATCCGACAGTTCTTGTGCACGTGTTGCCAACTGTTGCGCCGTTTGCGCTGACGCATCGGCCTGTGCTTCATAAGCGGCAATGACCTGCGCTTTCGTGTCGGCACCTTTCGCCTGCACGTCCGCCAAGGTTCCGCCAATCTCCGCAATTGTATCTACAGACTCATTGGCTTGTTGCAGGGCGCTTTGGGCTTCTTCGTTTATTTTCGTGGCTTCTTGCAACAAAGCGTACAGGTCAGATACTGCCGCTTTTGCCAAGGCCAGTTCTTCCTTCGCAAAATCATTGGCGGTGCTGCCTGCATTATCCACAATGGTTTGCGCATCATCACGGTCACTCACCGCTTGATCATAGGCAGCCTTGAGCGTATCCAGATTGCTTTTTGCGCTTTGGGCATAGGTCGCAACCTGACCTTGTGCCGTTTGGGCAGCGCCAAGTTCACCGGACACATCAAGGGCACTTGCCCCGGCTTCATCAATCACGTTCGCTGCTTTAGTCGCTGCGCTTTCTGCATTCGTCGCAACGATTTCAGCTTGCGCCAACGTATTGGTGCGCGCTGTTTTCAGATTTGTGAGGGCAGCTTGCGCGGCATCGACCTGATCTTCCGCATTTTCAGACAGGTTTGCGACACTATCTGACACATTGTAAACAGCGCGATTATCTACGGCTGTTTGCGATTGGGCCTCGACCCGATCAGCCGCCGTTTGGGCGTCAGTTTCCGCTTTTTCAGCATTCTGGCGCTCGGTATCCGCCAGCTTATTTTTATCGGTCAGGGTTTTATAGTTGGTTTCGGCTGTCTGACGGTATTGAGAAACAGACTGCCCGCCATCCAATGCAGTCTTTGCATTAACGGCTGCTGCCTGAATTTTGCTATATGCACTTTCTGCGGAATCTGCTGCATTTGATGCCGCCAACCATGCAGCCTTGGTTTTTGCGACCTCATTTGTCAGGTTGAGTGAGTCCGCATTATTTGTATCAGAACCTAACGCCCGTTGTGCCGCGCTATTGGCTTCGTCAATTTGCTCTTTGACTTCTTGGTCGCTAATCGCACCACCACTAAAGGTCGCTGCGGTTTGGGCATTCCCCGCCTGTGTGGTCGCGGTTGTCAAATCGGCCACAGCATTGTCATAGGCCGCTTTAGCTGCGTTCGCATCATCTCTTGCATCTGTTGACACATTTGCTGCGTTGTCACGCGCCAGAATAACCGCGTCATAATCTGCCTGTCGTGCAGCTTGAGAGGCAGCGTCCGCACTTTCTTGCGACTGGGTTTCTTGAATGTCGGCAACCTTTGAAGCACTATCTGCTGCTTGTCCAGCTTCCTGCGCCGCTGTTTTAGCATCAGCTGCGGCGGCATTTGCCGGTTCCAGTTCAGCCAATGCATCTTCAACTGTGGTCGCGGCGTTCAAATCTGCCTGATTGCCACGGAAAGTTTGTAAGTTAGTCGTTGCCGACTGGGCCTCCGCCATTGCGTTGCGCGCATGTTGTGCTGCATCAAGGGCCAAGATGGCAGCATCATCCGCATAGGTGCCATCCGTCAAATCTGCCAATAAGTCGGTCAGGTTTTGGATCGTTGTATCAAGCGCATTGATCACATTGCCGATATCACTCAACACATCCTGAATGGCAGCATCACTTGGGTTTGTCGGATCATTGTCATTGGTTGACCAGCCATCAACCGCTGTACTGAGCTGCGCAGCTGCATCCAGCGTGGCAACCAGTTGCTGTAAATCGGTGGTCAGTGTTGTGCCAAGCGCGCCATCGCCACTCACCGTCACCACATTGCTGCCGTCGACCGATGATCCTTCAACGAGGTCAATCACCCCATCCAACGCTGATTTTGTAGATTTTACGGCTGCATAAGCGGAATCAACCGACTTTTCTGTGGATGCTTCCGCACGCTCTACCGCCTCGGGGTAATCGTCTTTTACATTCTGCAAATCGTTGTTGGCGATCAGATCGGCTTCGCGTTTCGCGTCCAACACAGATTGAAGGTTCTGTTCAGCCGTTGATACTTTGGTTTCCAGCACGTCATAGGTTTTAGCGATCTGCTGTGCCTGTTTTTCAGCCAGTTCGATATTCGACTTAACAGACTGATATTTGGAAATGGAGTCCACATGGATCACATGGGTCGTGCCATCCACATAGACCCAGTCATGGACATTGACATCGTAATTATCCAGCGTGCCAATAGAAGGTGTACCGGGCAAACCGGATACATCAACATAAAACTGTTCGATCGCAGACATTGTGCCCGGACCGGCCCCGTCGATATCCTGCAGTTTTGCAACCGCCGCATCTGCCTGATTTTTGGCGATCAACGCCTTCGCCAACGCCGCACTTGCTGCATTGTAGGCATTGGTCGCCGCTGTCACATCCCCTTGCGTCACTGTCCCAGACGTAACCGTTGCCAAATTGGACAGAATTTCGCCTTGTGCATCAATGATGTCGGTTGCATCCGTATCAGACGCATCGCTATCCAACGCGGCCTGAGCAGATTTAGTGGTCTCCAGTGCATCATCCGCACTACTTTCTGCCTGCAAATCGGCAGCCAAACGCCCAAGCGTCTGTGTAGAGTCTGCCGCGGCAGCGGTGGCAACAAGGTCGGCAACCTGCGCTGCGGCATTGACGGCAGCCTTCAAAGCTGCGACAGCCTCATTTTCTGCGATGGTTAGTTCTAACAAGGCGTCGTTCATCGCCTCTTGAGCTGTATCATAAGCAGCTTCAGCATTTTCCGTTGCTGTCATGGCGGATTTAAGGGCATTCACCCATATGCGCAGCACGATTTCTTTCGCACCGGCCGCAGTTAGGTCTAAACCGTCCAACCCCGCACTATCCAATGCCGCAATTTCGGCAGTTGTATAGGCATTATTTGTCCCGGCATTGACGATCCCTTCTTTTGCCATTTCATTGACTAAGCGATCAACGGAACTGGCTTCCGACTGGGTTTTTGAATCCCATGCCGCCTTAGCCGCCGCCGCATCCACCTGCAACTGGATTGCACCGGGTTTATCCGTCCCATTGCCAAATTTGGCTTCATTAACTGCATTAATCGCATTTTGGGCGTTTAGGTTTGCCCGTGCGACAAGCCCGTTTGCGCCAGAAACCGCATCCACATCGTCATTTGCATCATCAACAGCCGTCGCCGCCGCACCCGAACGCCATTTGTCCGCAGCGCTTGCAGAGCTGGATGCGTTTTCTTTGGCGCTTAGGGCAACAGCAAGGCTTGCTTCGGCTTCAGCTGCAGAAGCTGATGCAGCTGTCGCATGATTAAGGGCTGCAGACCCATGTCCCGCTGCCAGTTCCGCAGCCGAATTTGCCGCGGCCTGCGCATCCTGTGCGGCCTCTCGCGCCAATTTATACTGGGCATCTGCTTCGACTGCATCTGCGCGGATGGCTGCCTGTTCTGCCGCTTGCGCATATTGATCTGCCAAGGCGGCTTTTTGCTGGGCGATTTCCGCTTGATCAGACGCTAACTGCGCTGCTTTCTCATCCGCATTAGCCTGATCCGTCTCCTGCTGATCCAACGCATTTTGGGTGTCTTGTGCAGCCTGATCAGCGGCCGCTTGCGCATCAGCTTCTGCCTGTTCACGATCTTGGCGCGCTTGCAGCAAAGTTTCCATATAGGTTTGGCGTAACTCAGCTGTTGCCAGATTTGCCTGCGCACTTTCAGATGTATTTTCAGCAGTCGACGAAGCTTCGCGAGCGTCGCCAACTTCTTCTGCGGCTTTTTGTAAATCAACCGCAAAGTCATTATAATCGCCCGACCCTTTGCGTGCGATTTCAAGGGCCGCGTCCGCAGCTTCATAAGCGGCTTTTGCTTTTGCAGATTCTGCTTCAACGATCGCGGCTTGTGGTCGGATTGTAGTGCCAACATGACCGGTGACATCATCCACAGCGCCTTGCGTCACATTTTGCGTGGAATAATTGGTGTTAATCTGGTCATAAGCCGTTTCCAGCGTCGCATTTGCCGATGCCGCTGCGGCTTCTGCCGCTTGGGCCAGTGCCAGTTGGCGCGATACTTCCGCAACCGCCCAAGCCACAAGAATATTTGAAGCTTGTTTAGATAAAGACACGATATTGTCAGCAACTGTCTGTGCCTGATCTGCTGCCGTGTCTGCGCTTACAGCCGCCGAATTTGCCTCTGTCGGTGTGGATGTGCCGAGGTCAATTGAGTTCTTGGCATTGGTTGCCGCATCTTTATGGCCTTGCAACGTCAAACGTTCTGCTGCGATTTGATCAACAATATTTTGGACTTGCGACTGGATATTCTCAGGCACAATCTCGACGTTATTGCCATCCAACGTCTGGGCCGCAGCGTTGGTTTCATCGGCTGTATCACTGTTGGTCGATGCGGTTTTAACAGCAGAGATCGCTTCATTCTCAGACGCTGTTGCACGTTCAAACGCATCTGCCACTTCTGCGGAGGCGACTTGCGTTTCTGCGTTTGTCGCGTCCGTTTCAGCATTGGTAATATCAGTTGAATTCGCCCCACCCGCGCGCAAATCAGCCAAGGTGTCATAAGCATCAACGGCCTTCACATATTTTTCAACCGTTCCGTCCGATCCAAATGTCTGGGTCGTGCCATCGATCTCTGTATACGTCTGACCATTAACAGCCGCTATAGACTTAAGGGCGGCAAACTTTGATTCCAGTGCCGTATAGCGTTCTGCAATATCTGCGGGAGATGCTTTGCCCAGATTGTTGAAAGCGCTTGGATCATCGCGCATTTCTTTAACGCGGGCAATCGCCGCCTGCGCATCAGACACGGCTGCCAAGGCATCATCGCGCGCTGCGGCCGCATCAATCTGCGCTTGTGCGGTGACGGCAGGGTCGTTACTGCTGTCGGTTGATGCGGCCTTGGCAGCGGTGCTTGCGGCTTTTGCTGCTTCGATGGCAGCCAATGCTTTGGTTAAAGCCTCATCGACTTTTGTTTCTTCTGTTTTAACGAAGTTTTCAGCGCGTTGTTCAGCAACGGCACGACCCGCATCAAGATAGGCATTATCATAGGCAAAATCTTTATCTGCCTGATATTTAGCAGAAGATGCGTTTTGAAATTCTTTCAACGCCCCAGTCGTTGCGTTATCCCCGACAAGCGCGACCCTTGCCGCCTCTTCCGCATCAAGGGCATTATTATAGGCTGTTTCTTTGGTTGTGAAATCTGTCTTTGCCGTTTCCCGCTCCCCATTTGCCGTGTTAAACGCATCTTCCCACAAATCGGTGAGCGACTTGGCAAAGTCGTTTAAAGACTTCGCATTGTCGGCTTGTGTCGAAACATCCTGTGCATTTTGTGCGAGCACAGTGTCGCTGGGATGACGGTCAGACAGGCTCTGTATCGCAGAGGCAACGTCATTCATTGCAGTGTTGATCGCCGCAATCGCTTCATTAATCTCCCCCACAGACGCGGTTAGAATCGTCGCGCTGTCCCCAACGGATAGATCATCCGCCCCGCGGGTATCAAAATCAATCGCCTGATCCAACTGGACCAATGCAGTGTCATATGCTGTTTCAACCGAACCAACAGCAAGAATAAGGGAGTCAACATACCCTTTCGCAGCCGCTTCCCCGGTCAAGTCAGCGGATGCTGCCGTGAGGGCGGCTTTAACCTGTTCAATCAAATTACCGACAGAAAGGGCATCATCCACCATTTGTTGAAGTTGAGTCTGGGTCGGATTATCAGCGGCATTTTCTTCATAAGCCGAAATACCGTCAATACTGTCAGACAAATTGGATAAGGCTGTTTTCAACTCGCCAAGTTTGCTATCCGCCGCATCCAGACTTGCCGGGGCAGTGCCAGTCAGTTTGTTTTGCGCCTGAGTTAAGCTCTCTTCAAGTGCATCGACGGTAAACTCCATCATATCAATGAAGTTTTCGCTCGCGACTTCAATTTCATCAAGAGCATATTCCTGCACTTTATCCAGTGCGTTACCCGTGCGGGTCGTCAAAACATCCAGCTTGGCCTCGGCCTTCGCCCATTCAATCATCGGCTGAAGGACATTCGCAGAAGCCGTTTGCAGATTACTGGTCGCAGTCGATAGATCGCCTTTTTCAGTAACATAATCAGTTTGGGTGCTTGCAACCGCCCCTTCGGAACCGTCGGTTTTATCCGCGTTATCCCCGTCAGCAAGGACGGTTTTATTATCTGTAACACCGGAATCCCAGTCCGCGCCGTACAATTTCTGTTCGGTCTTGCCACTCATATAATCTTCTGCGGCAGCCCCTGAATTTGAGGTCGCCTTATAAGTGGACGTCGTTGTACCCAGCTTGTTCTGAGTTTCACTGTTTTGCGCTTCACCGCTTGCGATCGAGTCAGCAACACTCGCATCCACATTGCCGATCTGTGCGTTTTTATAGGTTGAGAGAGCCGCATTTTTGAAATTGGTCAAAAGCTGCTCAAAATCCAAGCCGGATGTACGTGCGCTTGACGCATCCCCCGTCACTGTGTTCACGATATCGCTGATAAGTGCGTTTTCAGCAGTACCCGTTACGCCGTCTGCATTTACAATAAAGCTAACCGCTTCATTCAGGACATCTTTAAAACCAGAAAGAAAGCCGGTATCATCGCGTTCTGTCTGAATATCAAGAATCTGACTTACGGCCTGACCAACAGCGGCCAGAACGCCATCCAAAAAGGTATCGACATCGCTCAGCGTAAACCCGTGAGCTGACAGATAGTTATTGACGAGAACATCATCGTCGGTCGCTGCATAATTTTGCAGCGCCAGATCAAGGTCATTGCCGCCGTCATTTGCCAGAATTGAAGCATGGTTCGCGACGATATCATTCATCATATCCGTGGCAGCCGAAATGATGGCATCAATGACCAAATCAATTTGTTCCGCTGCCTGTAAAGCGGCATCCGCCGCAGCCTGAATTTCTTGCGCGATACGAACCAGTTCATCACCTGTGATGCCTTCCCCTGTGGTGTACAGGGCTGCGTTTGCCAGCTCGGCCACCGCGCTTGCCGCCGCAGATAATGCCAAAGCTGACCCGAAGGCATCATACCCCGCATAGACAACATCAATAACCGCTGCAGTATCCGTCACGCCGATCCCGGCGAGCTGGTTTGCCGCCGCATTTTCATCGGTTGCGTTTAGAACCTTATTTTCTGCGTCTGAGGCTGTGGTACTCGCGCTATTTGCTGTGGCTAAGGCCTGCTTTAAAATCGATTCAGCTTCTGCATATTGGTTCTCTTCCTCAACAGCAGCCCGCACACGATTCTCCTGCGCGTCTTCTATCTCGCTTTGAAGGCCTTTCAGGAAATTACTGATATCAAAGCTCGCCTTTTGCAGACCCTCACCAAGCGCGCTTAAAACATCGGTAAACTCCACACCCTCAGCAGAATCCTGATCAACCTGATCTTGAGCTTGTTCATCGTTGTTTTGGTCAATTTTATCTTGGGCTTGCTTGGCAGCAGATGCAATCGCATCGGAAATCAATCCCGCTGCTGCCATAATCGCAACCGCAGCGCCACCTAACGCCGCCAGCGTTGCGGGATCAGCGATTGTAATCGGGGACAATCCGCCCGCGCTACTGGTCACCAACTGGTTTTCTTGGTTCAGGGTAATCACGTCGCCATTTGGCGCGGTGACAGAGATCTCCCCGACCTGACCATTACCTTCCCCAATCAGCGCGACGCTACCATCTTTCACGATGCCGCCTGTCCCGCGAATACCGATTGTGGCAACCGGCGTGTTGATCTGCATTGCGTCCGGGTTTACCTTTGCAACCGCACCGGACACAAACGTCATCGCCCCACTCAGCAGCGTCAGGCCAACCGCGCCATCGCTACCTGCTGGATCATAGACCATTTCATCCAGGATCATGCGACCATCTTCACCTAAAGCAAAGGTCGTATCATCCGCAAAAACAATACCGACAGCGCCATTGGCATCGGTCACCAGCTCATCACCCTGATAGACAGGATCGCCCGTTTGCAGCTCTACACGTGTACCATCGGCCCGGATCGCGGAGACCCCGCCTTGTGCGGTTTCGACCGTGCCAATGGGTTCGGGCGAGGTTAACTCACCTTGTTGGGCAATTTGTTGAGGGGCAATAGGGCCAGCGAGCTTCGCGATAATGTCAGCAGGCAAGATGACATTATCGGCAAAACCAACAGAGGGCGTTTTCTCGGCAGCAAAATAATTTTCAATCAGATGGGTTTGACCGTCAGCCGACTGAACGAGGAGATCTGGACCAGCCCGGTCAAACTGAACATTGGAAACCTTGAAATCCGGTGGCAACACAACCTCAGAGTTATCTTTGGTCCACACAAAATCTACAGTTCGCGCATCATCGGACTGCCCATTCCCACGATCAAAAAAATTCATCAGTTTGCCTGCCTAAATAAAGTTTCCCCATGCCCCTCAAAAGCATGAATTATGCATATTTATAATTGATAGAATTTTATCAAATTTCTCGAAAAGACAGAAACAAACTCTCAAATAAAAATCACAATTGTTGGATAGCGCCTCTTGCTCATAAAGAAACACAGCTAACCATTTGTTTTATTTGTATTAAAAATCTAATTTAAGCAAAGACTCTTACCTTCAGTTTCAATCAAAGCGACAACCCCAAGCGGAAGCAAGTCACTTAAAGGATCAAAAACTTGCGAATCCTTACAGCAAAAGAGCGTCTTCTGATTCGCATCAAAAAAACACTCCTTACGATAAAAACTCACCCAAAGGTATAGGTAAAAACACATAGAGAGACCGTTATCTCCCCGTCCAAAAAAGGGGTATTCTCCGGCAGAAAACACGCGTATTACGATTAACAGGCGACAATATTGACGGCCAAACCGCCTTGAGAGGTTTCTTTATATTTGCTCTGCATATCCAGACCTGTTTGCCTCATGGTTTCAATCACTTTATCCAGTGACACCAGATGAGTCCCATCCCCACGCAAAGCCAAACGTGAGGCGTTGATCGCTTTCATCGCTCCCATCGCGTTGCGTTCAATACAGGGGATTTGCACCAATCCGCCGACAGGATCGCAGGTCAAACCGAGGTTATGTTCCATCCCAATTTCAGCAGCGTTCTCCACCTGCTCGTTGGTCCCACCAAGAGCCGCCACCAGTGCCCCAGCCGCCATTGAACAAGCAACCCCGACTTCGCCTTGACAACCAACTTCTGCACCAGAGATTGACGCACGTTTTTTGTAAAGAACCCCGATCGCACCAGCCGTCAGCAAAAAGGTTTCAATCCCTTGCTGGTTGGCAGCCGGACAAAACCGTTCATAGTACCTTAAAACAGCAGGAATAATACCTGCCGCCCCATTTGTCGGCGCGGTTACGACCCGTCCGCCAGAGGCGTTTTCCTCATTGACGGCCAACGCATAAAGATTAACCCAATCCATAACGGTCAACGGGTCCTTCAAACCGGCTTCAGGACGTTCTGTCAATTCTCGATACATGTCACGCGCGCGGCGTTTTACTTTGAAGGCCCCGGGGAGATACCCTTCCTGCTCCATTCCACGTTTTATACAATCGGTCATGGCTTGATGAATGCGCCCCAGAAATTCCTTGGTTTCTTCTTCCGGTCGCCAAGCTTTTTCATTTTCCAGCATAATTTCAGCAATACTCAAACCTTCTCGCTTGCCAATCTCCAACAATTCGTCACCAGACGTAAAGGGATACGGGAGAACAAGGTTATCCTTACTGTATTCAATGTGATTATGCTCCCCCTTGGACACGATAAAGCCACCGCCGACAGAATAGTATTCCTGCTGATGGATCATTTGCCCCAAGGCATTAAAGGCCGCAATACGCATGGCATTGGGATGTTCCGGCAAGACCTCGTCATAATTAAAGATCAGACTGTCATCTTCAAAAAAAGCAATATCGTGCTGCCCCGCCAACACTATGCGGTTATTGCTGCGAATTCTGTTTAAAATATCGGGGACTTCATCTGGATTGACGCTCCGTGGGCGCTGCCCGCTCAATCCTAATAAAACCGCATCATGCGTCGCGTGCCCTTTACCTGTCAGCGCGAGGGAACCGAACAGATCAATTTTTACCGAAACGGTTTTACCCAATTGTTCTAAACGGATCAAATCCTGACAGAAGAGATACCCTGCCCGCATGGGACCAACCGTATGGGAACTGCTCGGGCCAATGCCGATGGTAAAAAGATCAACGACACTTAGGTTTGTTTCTAATTGGGCTTTTTGTTTGGCGTTCATATCTGGCACTCCTTAGATAAGCAGTTCATTGCAAACTGCCGTTAAGATGTGCCCCCTCTGTCCTGTGACCTGAGATTATCCCCGTCCTGACTATCGCAGGGTGCGGACTGACCTTCGGTGGGATATGACTATCCTCTCTCCAGAGCCTTAAACCTGCGCAGTACATGTGCCTGAGAGTTTGTCGGGGCTGATTGCTCCTTCGGCGCCGGCGTCTATAGCCGTCTCTCCTGCACAGGTGTAAAAGGTATGTGAATCCAATATACTATAGTTGAGACCGAAAACTAACTCTTAATTTCCTGAAGCGGACTTTTCTTTATGCTTCTCTTCGATCGCTTTTGCGTTTTGTCGCACGCGCGCCATCATATTACGTAAGCTATCACGCTCGGAATCCGTGAACCCATCCAGCAGATCTTCCTCCAACTGGCGAACCTTCTGGACCAAATCTTCAAAAACCAACTGGCCGGATCGTGTCAACTGCAACGCAACTTTGCGACGGTCATCCTCGTCCACACGACGTTCCAGATACCCCGCTTTTGTCAGTCCGGCAATCGCGCGGCTCACCTTCACTTTGTCGATACTGGATCGCTTGACAATCTCCCCGGCAGACAGCGGTTGCTCATTGCCCAGCACCGCCATTGCACGCCATTCTGACACGGTTAATTTATATTCCCGCTCATAGATTTCTGTCACAGACTGACTGACGGAACGGTAATAAATTCGTACCAAATAGGGGAAAAAGCTCTCAAGCTGAAAAGCGTCTGCTGGCCCTTTTTTCATCTCTTATTCCTGAGTGTTTACAATTTAGTTTCATAAATAACTATTTAAGGCCACCCTCCCCCTCCTTGCAAGTTTTTTCGCCTCACTTCATTTTTTTCTTGATTAGTTACATTTGCAACCTTTATAGTTTCATTTGTAACTTATTTGGCACAAGCCACAGGGAGAAAAAAATGACCATCCAGAAAATTCATCACGTTGCCTATCGCTGCAAGGATGCGAAGGAAACGGTCGAGTGGTACCAGAAATACCTTGATATGGACTTTGTTCTTGCGATTGCAGAAAACGAAGTCCCATCCACAAAAGAGCCCGATCCTTACATGCATATCTTCCTTGATGCAGGGAACGGCAATGTCCTTGCGTTTTTTGAACTGCCAAATTCACCGGAGATGGGCCGCGACCCGAACACCCCGGAATGGTGCCAGCATATTGCTTTTCAGGTTGGGTCAACGGATGAAATGATGTCTATCAAAGCGAAACTGGAAGCCGATGGCATTAACGTGGTCGGCCCGACAGACCATACGATCTTCCAATCCATCTACTTCTTTGACCCAAGCGGGCATCGTCTGGAACTCGCTGCCAACACCGCCACGCCAGATATGAACAAACGCTTAGACGACGTCAAATGGCAGATGCTGGAAGAATGGTCCAAAACCAAACGCGCGCCAGATCACGCCAAATGGATGCACGAAAAAGAATTTTCGGCGTAACACTATTAATAAGGGGAGGAAAACATGCTTAATACATATGCTTATCCTGAATTTGAGTATATTCAGTGCGATGAACAAAAACACAACACCGTCAAACGTCATAAAGCCGTTATCATTGGCGCAGGACCGGTCGGGCTAACGACCGCCCTAGATTTTGCAAAGCAAGGCATTCCAGTAGTGGTGCTGGATGACAACAACACCGTCTCTATCGGTTCACGTGCTGTCTGTTACGCCAAGCGCCCGTTAGAGGTTTGGGACCGTCTGGGCGTAGGCGAGCGCATGATCGAAAAATCCGTGGAATGGAAAGTCGGTAAAGTCTTTCGCGATGAAGAACTGGTTTATCAGTTCGATTTATTGCCTGAAGATGACCACAAAATCCCGGCCTTCATCAATCTTCAACAATATTACCTTGAAGAATATATGATTGATGAATGCAAAAAACAGTATGGCGACCTGATCGACTTTCGCTGGAAATCTAAAATCATCAGCCTGAAAAACAACGATGATCACGTCAAAATGCAGGTCGAAACACCGGATGGGGTTTATGGGCTGGAATCTGACTATGTGGTTGCCTGTGACGGTGCAAATTCAGACACCCGCAAAATGCTGGGCCTTGAATTTGATGGTCATTTCTTCCAAGACCGCTTTCTCATTGCGGATGTGGTGATGAAGGCCGATTTCCCGGCGGAACGCTGGTTCTGGTTCAATCCCCCCTTCCACCGTAATCAATCCGTTCTCCTGCATATGCAGTCAGATGACGTTTGGCGTATCGACTTCCAGCTTGGGTGGGACTGCGATCCGGAAGAAGAAAAGAAGCCGGAAAAAGTCATCCCGCGCCTCAAAGCCATGTTAGGTGATGACGTTGACTTTGAACTGGAATGGGTATCCGTCTATCAGTTTGCCTGTCGCCAGCTCAAAGACTTCAAATGCGGTCGCGTCTTCATTGCAGGTGATGCAGCCCACCAAGTCTCCCCTTTCGGTGCACGCGGCGCAAACACAGGTGTGCAGGATATTGACAACCTGACGTGGAAGCTTAAGCTTGTCATGGACGGTAAGGTCCCTGAAAGCCTGCTCGATAGCTATAGCGAGGAACGGGTTTTTGCGGCTGCGGACAACCTGTTGAACTCCACCCGCTCGACAGATTTTATCACGCCCAAAAGCCCGATCTCTAAAGCCTTTCGTGATGCGGTTTTGGATCTGGCGAGTGAGTACGAATTTGCCCGCCCATTGGTAAACTCCGGTCGTCTGTCTATGCCGACACCTTACCTCAACAGCTCTCTCAACACCCCAGATGAAGATACCTTCAGCGGAAAAATGAGGCCGGGCACAAACTGTGCCGATGCCCCTATCACCGTAGATGGGCAAGACACTTGGTTCTTAAACAAGATTGCAAATTCGAAATTTGTTGTTTTGACGTTTGATACCTCCATCACAGACAAAACAGTAAACATCAACGGCATCGATTGCGACATTCTGGTCGTTGGTAAAGACATCATGGACAGCAAAGGCTGCCTGCAAGAACGCTACGACGGAACGGGTGAAACAACCTACCTCATCCGTCCAGACCAGCATGTTGCCGCCCGCTGGCGCACGTTTGACCAAGACAAAATCAAAAAAGCCGTCCTCACCGCAACAGCGCAATAAATCATAGGGAGCAAACCATGAGCCTCAACACAAAACCGAACATCGCCTCTCCTGATGATTTTTATCAGGACCTGATCGATCTACACCGCGATTTAAGCGACGAAGAAAGCCGCGACCTCAATGCCCGCTTGATCCTCCTCCTCGCCAATCACATTGGGGATATGGATATCCTGAAAGCCGCTATGAGCGCAGCAAGAAAAGACACATAGAAACAAAGGCCTCCCACAATGATGGGGGGCCTTTTTCCATGAAATAGAAAAAAACTCAAAAAAAGCAAAATTCACCCTTGCCAAGACCATAAAGATTGGGCTATTACCCTCTCCACAAACTTAAGGATGGCTGGCTGAGTGGTCGAAAGCGGCGGTCTTGAAAACCGTTGTACCGAGAGGTACCTGGGGTTCGAATCCCTAGCCATCCGCCATTAAAAACCCTACGATTAATTTCGTGGGGTTTTTTATTTTGTTCATCCAACATCCTGTAGATGAGCAAAGCACACAGATTGATGTGCTTTTTCTAGGAATGCCACGTACTCATACCCACACTTAATTCATACCAGAGTAAACCCATCGCCTAAAAGATCAGGTTTAAAGTTGCTGATTGAAGCACAGCTATAACCTTTCTACTTCAAGGTCGGCCTATGTCCTTAAGGGACCATCGAGCCAAGTTAGATCCCAACCATGGATTTTTTATTTCACATTTTCACTGCATTCTATTCGTTTCCGTCTCGAAGCGGATTCATGCGGGAAAACAGTCTAATTTGATGGCTTTTATCGTTGCAATATTTGTCAGTTTCACTAGAACCCCTGAGTGTGATAAAACTGTCATAAAACGATAAACAATTAAAACGTTTATTATAAAAGCCGTAGACAATAACGGTGCAAAATAACTTCGAAGTAGAACGTGAATGGTGCTCTGTAGGAGAGAACAACATGGACCTGAACAACATCGCAAAGATTGAACAGGCGCAATATGTAAACAGGAGAGAACTTGTCCGCTTGGGAAGTGCGGCAATCTTTCTCGTCGCTATCATCATTTTTGTCGGCACCAAAATGCCCGGCAGTATTTTGCTTATTTCCGCTGCTGTAATTGGTGGGTATATGGCGCTTAACATTGGCGCCAACGATGTCGCAAACAATGTTGGTCCCGCCGTCGGATCCCAGACACTGACCCTAACAGGCGCCATCATAATTGCTGCGATTTTTGAATCAGCCGGTGCCATTATCGCTGGGGGCGATGTGGTCGGGACCATCCGCAAAGGCATCATTGACCCGAGCGCCATTTCCGACCCGCAAGTCTTTGTCTGGTTGATGATGGCTGCTTTACTTGCCGGTGCCGTCTGGCTTAACCTCGCAACCTTCCTTGCCCTGCCCGTTTCAACCACACACTCCATCGTTGGTGGCGTCCTTGGGGCGGGTATTGCCGCTGCTGGCTGGGACATCGCGGATTGGGGCAAAGTTGGACAGATTGCAGCAAGCTGGGTAATTTCACCTGTCTTTGGCGGCATCATCGCTGCAGGCTTTCTCTATACCATCAAAAGGACCATCACTTACAAGTGCGACAAAATTGCCGCCGCGCGTAAAGTTGTCCCCCTCTTGATCGGCACTATGGCTTGGGCCTTTACAACATATCTGATTATGAAAGGGCTTAAAAAGCTCTTTAAAATCGACTTTATATACGCACTCGGCATTGGCTTTGTCATTGGGGTGGGTGTCATTTTCATCGTATCACCGATCATTGCACGCACATCAGCCGAACTTAAAAACAGCAAGGCGTCCGTCAATAAACTCTTCGTCATTCCCCTTATTTGTGCCGCGGCTTTGCTTAGTTTTGCCCATGGCGCAAACGATGTTGCCAACGCTGTTGGCCCCTTGGCCGCGATCTATGACGTTATTTCTCACGGGGCAATGGCCGCAAAAGCCAGCATCCCCTTGTGGGTAATGGTCATCGGTGCGTTGGGGATTTCTCTTGGCCTTGCTTTGTTTGGTCCCAAGCTGATCCGAACTGTTGGTTCAGAAATTACCGAACTCGATCAGGCCCGCGCCTTCTGTATCGCCATGGCGGCTGCCATTACCGTTATCATCGCGAGTCAACTGGGCTTACCTGTAAGCTCTACACACATCGCAATCGGGGCCATTTTTGGTATCGGCTTTCTGCGTGAAGCGATCAAGGCCAACTATGGGAAGATGATCGTGGAAATCAAATCCCACCACGCAGGGGCTGACGAAGCTGAAGTCACCGCTTTCCTCGACAAGTTTGAAGCCGCCTCTTTTGAAGAAAAAGGCCATATGCTTGCCGACCTCAAAAAACACAAACAAGCCCCCACCGTCACTAAAAAAGAACGCAAAAGTCTGGTGAAGGAATATAAAAAAGAACTGGTCCAACGCTCTGCGGCCCTCAAGATTATCGCAGCTTGGGTCATTACGGTGCCCCTATCCGGTCTACTGGCTGCGCTGATCTATTTCACCCTGCGCGGCATGTTGCTGCCCTGAGCATAGATCGGCATATCTTGAACCTGTCATTGTCTTTAAAGTCACAATGACAGGTTTCCCCTTTCTTTTTTGTGACGATCCTCTACATTATTAAGTCATTGTGATGTAAGAGGGTTTATTTCATGCCAGTTAATTCTATCCAGAATGAAACCGTCCTTGCCGGACCAATTCTACGCCGCACAAATACAAAGCAAGTGGCGATCTGGCTGGCCCTAAGCACCCCTGCGCGTGCCCGCATCACCTTTACGCCCGATGGCGGCGCCCCCATTAAAGTGACCCTCAAAGAAGATACACCGGACTGCCGCCTCATTCAGGCTGGCACCCATCTCTATTACTTGCTGATCGATGCACATCTTCCAGAAGAGCTACCAAGTGATACCTGGATCGATTACAAGCTCGAACTGGGGGAAAAAGTAAAAGGTCGTTTGCGTTGGAGAAACATCTGCGCACCAAACTCAGACCTTTATTATGACGGGCGAAAAAGCCTGGGTTTTAAAATCCCGTCACGGGTTCAATCCCTCTTACACGGGTCTTGTCGCAAACCCCATCATGACTCAGAAGATGGGCTGGTAGAAGCCGATAAACTTATTGGGAATATCCTGTCACAAAACGGGGAAGATCTACCCGATTGGCCTTCCATGTTGGTGTTGACAGGGGATCAGGTCTATGCCGATGACGTTGCCGGCCCCATGCTGCACGCCATCCATCAAATCATCGCTCAATTGGGGCTTAACCTTGAAGAGATGAAGTCACTAAAGGGGCAGGATGTCGCGGACTCGCAATGTTTGTATGAACATGAAGACTGCTATTATAACCGTGAAAAAATTCTACCCAAGACCCAAGGGGCGCGACAACTTCTGGACCTTGTGTTCGAAGGGGTGAAGAAACCGATCTTTACCACCGACACGGCCCACAACCATCTGATCACCATCGCCGAACATCTGGTGATGTATCTTATGGTCTGGTCCCCGACCCTGTGGCCCTTTGTCGATACAGAAGAAATCCCCAAAGGCCTATCCACCGAAAATGCCGCCCTTTATCGCGATGAACAAAAAATATTGGACCAATTTATCCAAGGATTATCCAAGGTACAGCGGGTGTTTGCGCACCTGCCCGTTGCCATGATCTTTGATGACCATGATGTCACCGATGATTGGAATCTGAATCGCCAATGGGAAGAAGCCGTCTATAATAATCCTTTTTCCAAACGCATGATCGGCAATGCCTTAACGTCATATCTCCTCAATCAGGGCTGGGGGAATAACCCAAGCGCCTTTGATGACAATATGATGGGACATCTAACCCAGTCCCTAAAAGAACCCGGCCGCCAGTCTCACGAACAGTTTATCAATGACATTTTGGGATTTGAAAATTGGGAATATACGTGGGAGAGCAGCCCGCCGCTGATCGTCATTGACACAAGAACACGGCGTTGGCGCTCCGAAAGCTCCGCTGTGCGCCCTTCTGGTCTTTTGGATTGGGAAGCGGTGACAGATTTGCAGCAACGCCTGCGTGATCAAGACAACGTGCTGCTTGTCTCGCCTGCGCCCATCTTTGGTGTCAAACTGATTGAGACAATCCAGCGGATATTCACATGGTTTGGCAAGCCGTTGGTGGTAGATGCGGAAAACTGGATGGCTCATCCGGGGACCGCAAACTCCATTCTCAATGTCTTCATGCACCGTAACACGCCGGAGAACTTTGTTATTCTATCCGGTGATGTTCATTATTCCTTTGTCTATGACGTGGAACTGCGGCGCATCAAGGGCGGACCGGATATCTGGCAGATCACCAGCAGCGGTCTTCGAAACGAATTCCCCCACAAGCTGTTAAACCTGCTTGATGTGGCAAACAAATGGCTCTTTGCGCCCAAGTCACCGCTGAACTGGCTGACGAAACGCCGCCATATGCGCATTATCCCCCGCAAACCCGAAGGACGCGCCCATGGTCATCGCACGTTAAATGGCTCTGGCGTTGGGTTAGTTGAACTGGATGAAAACGGTCGTCCTTGGCGTATCCGTCAACTGATCGCTGGCGGCAACGCCCTTGGCTTTGAACGCATGGAAGATCATTCTCGTTGGGAGTAATCACCCTTCAGGTAAAGGGATAAAATCAACTTCATCAGGCACTTGCGGGAAACGGCCTTCTTTCCAATCCTGCTTTGCCTGCTCAATTCGCTCTTTGCTGGTGGAGACAAAATTCCACCACATATAGCGTTTGTGTTTTAAGGCCTGTCCACCTAGCAAAACAAAATGCAGGTCTTCGTCGGCCTGTACCTCCAATCGGCGATGCGGCAAAACAAGAAACTCCCCTTTTTTTGACAAGCGCCCGTCAAAACGACCTTTCCCTTTCAAAATAAAGATCGCCTGTTCTTCATAATCCGCAGGTAACGTAAACAGTCCACCGTCTTTGATCTTTACGTCGAGATAAATGGTTGGAGAATGGACCTCGACCGGGGAAGTATAGCCAAATGCCTGCCCTGCTATCAAAGTGATCTTGGCATCACCTTCCTTAAACGTCGCCAACTCCTCTGCACTCACATGCTGAAAGCTCGGATCAATTTCCTGCTTATCAGACGGCAAGGCCATCCAGATTTGCAAACCATAGAGGGGGCGGTTTTGGTCGCGGGTTGCGTGCGGGGAACGTTCGCTATGGACAATGCCCTTACCCGCTGTCATCCAATTGACTTCGCCCGGTCTGATCAACTGGGTGTACCCCAGACTATCGCGATGAAGGATTTCCCCTTCAATCAACCAGGTGAGGGTGGAAAGACCGATATGAGGATGGGGGCGCACGTCCATAGCGTCGCCGTCCTGCAAAAGAGTCGGGCCCATTTCATCAAAAAAGACAAACGGGCCCACCGATTTCTTACCCCGTGTGGGGAGATATCTTTTGACGTCAAAGCCGCCGATATCGCTCAACTTCGGGATAATCTCTGAGATTTGATCGCTTGAAACAGCCATTGCACTGTCCTTTCTGAAACCTTAGAGAAAGAATGACATTGGACCTTGCAAACCACAATGCCCCATTGCGCAACAGATTGTTTCTTGTATGTGGATTCTAGCTTTTGTTGATTTTGAGGATCAGGAAGGTTAGTAAACCGATCACGACCAATACCGTTGTGACCACACCACCGATGCCATAAATTGCAATTTCGTCCATTTTACCTACTCCAAAAAATTGCCGTTGGACAACCATCGCAAAATCTCAGGAAGCGGGCATTGCGAAATATCAATTTGATCTAATTATTTTGATTAGCGATGGTTTCCAACCGCTCAAGGTCGGCCCAAAAATGGTTTTTCCCTTTATCTTTCAGGGCGCCATCGCGTTTAAATTCTGCAATAATGCGTGACGTTGTCTCGGTTGTAACGCCAAGTATCGCGCCCAAATCTTCGCGACTGAACAAATGGCAAGTTTGATCATTTTTATCCGACAAACCGATCACCAGCCGCGCTACACGTGATTTGGAACTGCCCGTCGATAGCTCCGTCAACCACTCATCGGCACGCTGGACCGCGACATGCCAACGCGATAATAACTGACTATGCAAGCGCGGCGTTTCCTTGTTCAGCCGTTCGACGACGTCACGTGGGATTTGACACAGCTCCGCATCACGTAAAACAGTCGCAAAATGTTCATAGACAGGACTGACCAGAGTTTCCAGACCAACGATATCTCCTTGGCGCAACAAACGCACAATGCGCTGCCCACCATCCGGCAAATATTGGGTCAATTTCACCACCCCGCTGCGGATGGTGTAAAGATACTGTCCTTCTTCCCCCTGATTGTAGAGGGTCTCGCCACTAAACTTGCTTATTTCAAGGATAGGCTTGTGGATCAGTTCAAAATCCTCATGTTCAAGATCGGCGAACAATGCCATATGACGGATCACACAACTTTCACACGAAGATATTCCTGTCCATGCGTTTGCGATTGCTTGCTTTTCCAATTTGCACCCATCAAATAAAAATGCCAACCAAGGACTTAAATAAGTATATGGCTTCCCCCGCTTTCGCAAGACTTTCTGCGTCAAATTCGGCAGGATCCCTGATTTTATCTGCTTTTCTTTTCGCAGCGCACGCAGGCCTGCTAGTCATTTCTTTATAATAATTATAATTCCAATTGACTTTTACGCCCTGCCCCCTATTTTGGCCTCGCCAAATTACGTGTAACTCGGAGTTATTTAAATGTCACACCAAACTACCCTCACCGAAAAACTGACCGGCGATGCGCTTCCTTTCATCATCATGGGCATTGGCATTTTCATGCTGTGCTGGGTCTTTTTCCTGGGTGACTTAATCACCGGTTAAGCTACACACGATTAAGGCAGGCTAAGTCCTGCCTTTTCTATTGCACTTTCGTGCCGTGCGGCTTAAATCTTTTTTGTTAAATCAAAGAGCTAACTATGCCGCACCAAAAGAATCATATCATACACTGGCTATTGGAAGAGGGATGGAAATACCCTGACCGGTCAGAATTCACCCAGCATCTGGCGCAAGCTTTTTTAGATGCAGGGGTTTCTGTGTCGCGCATCCGCCTGACAATCCGCCTGCTCCATCCCCAAGTGATGGGATTTGGCTATACTTGGGATGACCGCTTTAACACTGTCGATTATTTTGAAGCCGGATACGATCTCCGCGACAGCGATATATACCTCAACAGCCCCTTTGCCGCCATTTTTGATGAAGGTGCCGGCGCGATCCGACGCAAACTGATTGATCCCGATTGCCAGTTTGACTACCCCATCCTGGAAGACCTGACGAAAGAGGGCTTTACCGATTATGTTGCTCTGCCCCTGATCTTTGCTGACGGACGGCGCAGCGCCATCACCCTTTCCAGTCGCTGCAAAGACGGTTTCAGCTCTAAAGACTTGTCGCTGATCTATGACAGCTTGTCGGCCCTCTCGCGCATCGTTGAAAACCACGCCCTCAAACATACGGCAAGCGTCCTTTTAGAAACCTATCTGGGACGCGCCAGCGGTCAACAGGTCTTAAATGGCAATGTCAAACGCGGCGACGGTCAACGTATCCGGGCGATCATCTGGTTTTCAGACCTGAGGCAATCCACCCATCTGGCAGAGACCATGGAAAGTGACGCTTTTCTTGATCTTTTAAACAAATATTTTGACTGCACTGCAGGCTCCGTACTTGATCGCGGAGGTGAAGTGCTGAGATATATCGGAGATGCTGTCCTCGCAATTTTCCCACTAGGCCCCACCGACCAGTGCGAAAGCTCCAGCCTTGCAGCCGAAAATGCCCTCAAAGCCGCGCAAGAGGCCTTTGCCTGTCTCGACCAACTCAACCACACCCAAAAGGTCAATAACCAACCAGAAATCGCCATTGGCATTGGCCTGCATATCGGCGAGGTGATGTATGGCAATATCGGCACAAAGGACCGTTTGGAATTTTCCGTCATCGGGACGTCTGCTAACGAAGCAGCCCGCATTGAAAGCATGACTAAGGAACTAAAGGTTCCGTTGATTGTTTCAGATCAATTCTCGCGCTTTCATGGTGGCGACTGGCGTTCACTCGGGTTGTTTGATCTCAAAGGGTTTAAGCGTAAAAGAGAATTATTTACGCTCTAACATGCTATTTTTTAATCTTTTTCCGCTTTGAAAGACTAGATATTTCAAGGAAAGCGTTTTAGAGTAGAAAAAACGTTCAGGCGCATATCCGATGCGATAGGGTAGGAAATTACATTGAGCAATCATCACATTGCAAATTTGATATTGGCAACGACCAATACCAAGCAGCTGGAAGACGTATCAGCTCAGCTAAAACAAAATAACTACACGGTCATTGAATGTAGCGGCGATGTTGTCGATACAATCGCTCAAAAAAATCACCCGGATCTCATTCTCATAGATGTCTCTTGTGATGACTTTGACGGTTTTGAGGTCATTAAGACCCTCAAAAATATAGCCGACATCGCCCATATCCCCATCGTTGCTATTTCTCGTAAAAAATCAAACGAACTTTACACAAAATCCCTTGAGCATCATGTCGACGATATATTCATCTACCCCTTTGATGTGCAGGAATTTTTATTACATATCCAATCCTTGCTCCGTCTTTCCACTATGTATATGGAGCGCGATAACCGCTTTAAACTTGCGCGAAAGCATGGCATTAACGCGCAGGCGGAAACCGATTTTGATGTCAGCGCCCCCCATCAAATTCTGCTAATTGGCCCCATAGATGGCGACCGCGCAGCTATTGAAACCATATTAGATGGCAACTGCAACGTCGATATCTGTAGCAACGTCTTTGAGGCAGAGGAACAACTTGCAAACGGCTTTTATGACGCCTGCATCTGCCACCTTGATGCAACCAACACCGAAACCGTCCTGAGCTTAAGCACGCGGATTAGAAATAATCCACGGCTGTTTAACCTCCCTGTTCTGGTGCTCAGTAACGGGGAGATTGAAGACCGGATCGACGCTTATCGCCGCGGCATTACACGGATCGTCAAACGGCCTTTAAACCTATCGTCACTAAAAGCGAAGCTGGTTATGCTGGTGCGCCGTCAACGCCTGCGTTGGAATTTGCGCAACGCCATCGAGACAACGCGCAACCCGTCCAATACAGACGCCATTACAAACGCCTATACCAAAGACTTTTTCAACGAAAACCTGCTTCTACAGGTTAAGAACGCACAGCTTTGGAAAAAACATCATACGGTCATCTTTTTCTCCATTGTCAATCTGCCAAGCGTGGAAGAACAGTTTGGTGAAACCGCCTCTCAGGAACTCCTTCAGCAAATCCATCAATGGATCACAAACCTGTCACGGGTAGAGGATATGGTTTCCAGATACGGCCCTCACGATTTCTGTATCTCACTACCCGATACCCCATTGGAGGAAGCACAATTGGTCATGCACCGGATCGCAGGGATCCTGAGCTATACGGACTTTGCCCTTGGCGATGTCTTCCAACCGATCAGCGTTTGGGTAGAAACAGGTATCGCAACCCTTGAAAAATCCGATGATATGAATAGCTTGTTAAACAGAGCCCATCACAGAATACAATAAGCGGAACACACAGCGTCATGTATCTGGATATATATTACGACACCATCTGTCCTTGGTGTTTGATCGGTAAAAAAAGGCTGGAACTGGCGCTGCAAAGTCGTGGGCAGGCCTCTTTAAAGCTGCGTTGGAAACCCTTTTTGCTTAATCCCAACATGTCGCCAGATGGCATGGATCGCCAGACCTATCTAGAACATAAGTTTGGCGGTACGCAACGGGCAAAACGGGTCTATGACGTGATTGCCAGCACCGGCCTTGAAAACGGCATTGATTTTAAGTTCGATAAGATCAAATACACGCCGAACTCGGTTAACTCCCACCGTCTTGTCAATTTTGCCGAAACCTATGACCTGGATCAAAAGATGGTTGAACGTCTGTTCAACGCCTTCTTCATGGAAGGATTGAACATTGGCGATACAGCCTGCCTGATCGAGCTTGCCCGTGAGGTCGGATTAGATGCCGATGCAGTCCGTAGCTTCCTGCAAAGTGATGCGCAAAAAGACGCAGTCATGGCCTCTGATCGGGAAGCCCGCGAACTGGGCGTTCACGGGGTGCCTGCTTTTGTGGCCCGCGACCGCTACGTGATCTCCGGTGCGCAAGACCCAAAAATATTGGGTAAGTTTATTGATACCGCCCTCAACGGCTGATCACTCACCCACCCTTTGCCATTTCACTCAGGTCAATCAACAAACGCTTCACGCCTGCTGCGCGTGAGGCAATATCGTCCCAACGGCGCATGAACACCAGACAATGATCCGGTCGCATTTTTGCCGTACCCGCCTGATCCATTAAGAAGCGCACAAGCCCATCAGGGTTTGCAAACTCGTTGTTGCGGAATTTGACAACGGCCCCTTTGGGCCCCGCATCGATTTTTTCAATGGATGCCAGACGACAAAGCGCTTTCATCTGCACCGTATCCAACAGATTTTCCACTTCACCCGGCAACTTACCAAAACGGTCCACCAATTCGGCGGCAAAGCTGTCCAGCTCTTGCTCTGTCTTGAGGGTGGAAAGACGGCGGTAAAGCTCCATACGGACGTTCAGGTCCGCGACATAACTTTCCGGGATCAGGACAGGCAGACCAATACCGATTTGTGGGCTCCAGTCATGGCCTTCCCCTTCATCGCCCAAAGTGCCTTTGGCCTCGGCAACCGCTTCTTCCAGCATCTGTTGGTACAATTCAATCCCAACTTCTTTAATATGACCGGATTGTTCATCGCCCAGCAAGTTGCCTGCCCCGCGGATGTCCAGATCGTGGCTAGCAAGCGTAAAGCCTGCGCCAAGGGTATCCAGCGTCTGCATGACCTCCAGACGTTTTTCCGCCGTTTTTGAGATCTTTTGCCCCGGTGGCAATGTCAGATAAGCATAAGCCCGCGTCTTGGATCGTCCAACTCGGCCGCGCAGCTGATAAAGCTGGGCCAGACCAAACATATCGGCACGGTGAATGAAGATCGTGTTCACGGACGGTAAATCAAGACCCGATTCAACGATATTGGTCGCCAGCAAGATATCATACGCCTTCTCAGAAAACGCGGTCATGACCTCTTCCAGCTCTTTCGGGCTCATACGTCCGTGCGCAACGGCAACCTTGGCGTCAGGGACAATTTCATCCAGTTCCCGCGCGACCTTATCAATATCGGCAAGGCGTGGACAGACATAGAAACACTGCCCGCCCCGGAAGCGTTCACGCTGAATGGCCTCACGGATAACCACGCGGTCAAACGGCATCACAAAGGTGCGCACCGCCAGCCTGTCCACTGGCGGTGTGGCAATCAGGCTCATTTCCTTCACGCCCGTCAGGGCCATTTGCAAGGTTCGCGGGATCGGCGTTGCGGTTAGGGTCAGCACATGCACATCGGCTTTCAACTTTTTCAGTTGTTCCTTGTGGGTCACGCCAAAATGCTGTTCCTCATCAATGATCAACAGGCCCAAACGTTTAAACTTGATTGTCTTTGCCAGCAACGCATGGGTGCCGATCACGACATCCACGGTGCCGTTCGCCATTTCCTCTTTCGTCAGTTTCGCATTTGCAGGCGTGACGAGACGGGACAGTTGCTGAATACGTAACGGGAAATCAGCAAATCGTTCGACAAAGTTATTATAATGCTGACGCGCCAACAAAGTTGTTGGGACAACAACGGCAACCTGCATCCCGCTCATGGCAGCAACAAAGGCAGCCCGAAGAGCAACTTCGGTTTTGCCAAAGCCGACATCGCCGCAGACTAATCGGTCCATGGGGCGGCCACTCTTTAAGTCGCTAATCGCATCGCCAATGGCGCGCAGTTGATCATCGGTTTCCACGAACTTAAAGCGGGTGCAGAATTCTTCATATAGTCCATCGGGCGGGCTGATGGCTTCACCTTTGCGCAATTCCCGTTCGGCAGCGACTTTGATCAGCCCTTCTGCCATATCCTTAACACGTTCTTTTAAGCGCGCTTTACGGGCCTGCCACGCCACGCCACCCAGCTTATCCAGATGGGCCGCGCCTTGATCGGAGCCAAAGCGGGACAAAAGCTCGATATTCTCAACCGGCAAAAACAGCTTATCGCCGCCATCATAGACAAGGATCAAGCAATCGTGCGGTGCACCGCCCACATCAATGGTTTCCAGCCCCTCATAGCGGCCGATCCCATGATCCACATGGACCACCAAATCCCCCTCTGACAGGCTGGAGGCTTCCGCAATAAAGTTTTCCGCACGCATACGACGACGCGCGGGACGCACCATCCGATCCCCCAGAATATCCTGTTCCGATAAAACCGTCAGACCTTGATAAGCAAACCCATGTTCCAGTCCCAAGACGACCAAGGCAACTGCATCTTTTGGCAAGCGTTGCACGTCATCCATGGACCCGACTGCCGCTAAGCCCGCAACGCCATGTTCTTTCAACACATTGGTTAAGCGATCGCGCGATCCTTCAGAATACGCAGCGATGACAACACGTTGGCCCGTTGCCTGTTCCGCTACGATATATTGGCGAACCGCATCGTAAACATTAGCATCCGGGTTGGCACGCGCTTCGGCAAAATCAAGGCAACGGCGCCCCTGCGCATCCAGCACAGTCTCACTTTCCGGCAAGCTAAAGGGGCTGATATGGCCAACACCATAACCGTCCAGCATATTTGCCAAGTCATCAGCGTTTAGATACAACAGGCTGGTTTCAATCGGATTATAGGGCGCTTCGCCACTCAGGCGCGCATCCACCATATCCTGACGGGCGTCATAGTAATCCTGAATGATTTCCAAGCGCGCATCACGGGCCTGATCCATCTGATGATCAAGCACGATCTTGCTGGCTTTCGGCATATAATCCAAAAGCGTTTCCATATTTTCATGGAACAGGGGCAACCAATGCTCCACCCCAATGGGGCGGCGGCCTTCTGACACGGCTTCATAAAGCGGGTCTTTTTCTGCCTTGGTGCCAAAAATTTTGCGAAACGAGGTTCTAAAGCGCGAAATCGCAGCCTCATCCATCGGCAGTTCGCTGACGGGCTTTAAGACAAAATCGTTCGCCTGATCGATTGTGCGCTGACTTAACGGATCAAAGGTGCGGATACCGGCGACCTCGTCCCATTCCAGATCAAGGCGCAAAGGTTCGTCAAATCCCGGTGCAAATACATCAACGATATCACCGCGCACGGCATATTCGCCCGGCTCCATCACCGTTTCGCTGCGCTGATAGCCGTTTTTCTCAAGGAAAGCCGTTAACTCTTCACGGCGAACTTCGTCGCCTTTTTGCGCTTTATAAACTGTGCCTTCAAAACTTTTGCGGGGCGGCACTTTTTGTAAAACAGCCGATACAGTCGTCAACACGATGCGCGAAGAGGTTCGCTTTTCAACCAGTGACGTTAAAGCGTCCACCCGTTGCCCGATAATTTCAGGGTGCGGTGAGACACGATCATAAGGCAGGCAGTCCCATGCGGGAAACTGGATCACGTCAATGTCGGGATAAAAGAAACTCAGGGCCTGCGCGGTCCTGACCATACGCGCTTCGTCCACACAGACGAACAGCAAGTCACCATGTTGCTTGGTCAAATATCCAAGAACGATACTGTCATAACCTTCCGGCACGGCCGAATAGGTTAAGCTGCCGGCTGTCGGCAAAGCACGAAGGGAAAGTTTCATTAGGCCGGTTCGTAATCCTGACATTCGCGAAGTTTGGTCATGACAGAGTTGTCATATTCTGGCGGCAAATCAAGCTTGCCCGTGATCCATTTAAAGATATCCACGTCATTTTCTTCGATCAAGGCTTCAAACTGGCTGGCTTCTGTTTCAGACAGGTTATCCAGATACCTTTCAGCAAAACGGGCAAAGATCACATCATTTTCATGCATACCCATATATTTACATTTGTGATGCAAGCGCTTAAGACGACCATCCATGAGAACACCATTTGCTAGATGAAAAAATTTGCTTAGGATATAACTTCCTTTTACTCGGATGTCACCTTCAAACCATGCGCCCAGAAATACTTTTTCCCTTCTTTAAGCCCATCACCACCCTTGCCGGTGTCGGTCCTCGTATCTCTGTTTTGCTGGAGAAAATTACGGGTGCGCATATCGTGGATGTGCTGTGGCACCTGCCGACATCTTATGTGGATCGTCGTTTTTCCCCCACCATTGCCGAGGCACCGGATAATACGGTCGTGACCCTTGAAGTCACGGTGATGAAGCATTTCCCCTCGCGCAATCGTCCTGCGCCCTACAAAATCACCTGCTTTGATGAAACCGGACCGCTGGAGCTTGTCTTTTTCAACGCTCGTGGGGATTATCTGCAAAAACAACTGCCGGAAGGTGAAACCCGCATCGTCAGCGGTACGGTGGAACGGTTTAACGGCATTCTACAGATGACCCACCCGGACCGCATGGGCACACCAGAAGAACGCGACGCCATCCAGACGGTCGATCCGGTTTACCCCCTAACCGCAGGCATCACCAACAAACTGATGGGAAAAACCGCCCGCGCCGCCCTTGAGAAAACCATCCCCTTACCGGAATGGCTGGATCCCGCCTTTAAGGATCGCAAAAAATGGCAAGATTGGCAGGATGCCCTAAAGACCGCACATGCCCCGCAGGAAGAAGATGACTTTTACGCCGATGCCCCTGCGCGAGAACGGCTGGCCTATGATGAACTGCTGGCAAACCAGCTTGCGCTTGCGCTTGTGCGGCGCACTGTTCGCAAAGCATCCGGGCGCAGCATCAAAGGCGATGGTCGTTTGCGCAAACAAGTCCGAGATGCCCTGCCCTTTGCCCTGACCGGATCGCAGGAAGAGGCGTTAAAAGAAATCAACGACGATATGGGGCAACCTTTACGGATGTTGCGTCTTTTACAAGGTGATGTGGGCAGCGGTAAAACCGTTGTCGCCCTCCTGACGGCACTCAATGCCATTGAATGCGGCATGCAAGCCGTCATTATGGCCCCGACCGAAATCCTTGCACGCCAACATATGGAAACCATCGAGCCTTTGTTAGAAGGCACAGGCATTACGCCCGTCGTGCTGACCGGACGCGATAAGGGCAAAAAACGCACCGCCATCCTTGATCAACTTGAAGACGGCAGCGCCCAGCTTGCCATCGGCACCCATGCCCTTTTTCAAGAAGATGTCGGCTTTCATAACCTTGGCCTTGCGGTGATTGATGAACAACATCGCTTTGGCGTCCATCAACGCCTTGCGATGGCGGGGAAAGGCAAGCATGTGGACGTACTGGTCATGACCGCCACCCCCATCCCGCGCACGCTCATGCTGACCGCGTATGGGGATATGGATGTCTCGCGCCTGCTTGAAAAACCGGCAGGGCGCAAACCGGTTGATACCCGCGTCATGTCACTGGAACGGCTGGACGAAGTGGCGCAAGGGATCGGGCGCATGGTGTCTAAAGGGGCGCGCGTCTACTGGGTATGCCCCTTGGTGGAAGAGTCCGATAAAATCGAGGTTGCCGCGGCGGAAGAACGCTTTGAGCATTTACAAAAGCTCTACGGCGACCGTGTCGGCATGGTCCACGGCAAGATGAAGGGGACGCAAAAAGACACCGTCATGGCAGCCTTTGCCAAGGGTGAGATTGATGTGTTGGTTGCGACCACAGTCATTGAAGTCGGCGTCAACGTCCCGGAAGCCACGGTTATGATTATCGAACATGCCGAACGGTTTGGTCTGGCGCAATTGCACCAGCTCCGTGGGCGTATTGGTCGGGGGTCTGCGGCCTCCACTTGCCTGTTGCTCTACGGTGCGCCCTTATCCGAAAATGGACAAGCCCGCCTAAAAATCATGCGGGAAACCGAAGATGGTTTTGTGATTGCAGAAGAAGATTTACGTCTACGCGGCGCAGGTGAGGTATTAGGCACCCGTCAAAGCGGCCTGCCCGAATTCCGTCTTGCCCAACTGCCTGCCCATGAAGACCTGTTGGCAGTGGCGCGCGATGACGTCAAACTGATTTTAGAGAAAGACCCCGACCTAAAATCCGCACGCGGCGAAGCCCTGCGCGTCTTGCTTTATTTATTTGAAGAAGACGCCAGCGTCACATATTTGCGCTCAGGTTGAAAAAACATTTTGCTTTTGACGATAAACCACCCAACATTATAAAGATGGAATATTATGTCGGGGGACAGAAATGGTCGGCAAACAGCACTTAACGCGATTGTTTTTCATCGCTAGCCTTTTCCTCTTCACGTCCCCTGTCTGGGGTGAAACGTTTAAGCTCGGCATTCTCCATGGGGACCAAGATGTGTTTGCCTATGAAATCAGCGTTATAAAGCTTGGTTTGGCAAATGCCCCCGGCAATCACAAACTGGAACTGGTCCTCTTAAAAAACACTGCCCAAAAACGCTTTCTAAATCTATTGGAACATGGTGAGAGAATAAACCTGTTTTTCACCGGGTATTCCAGAGAGCGCGAAGAACAGTTTCTCCAAATCGATATCCCGCTGACCCGCGGCCTTTTGGGGCATCGCATCTTCATAACCCGGCAGAACACCTCACTGAAAAATATCGAGAGCCTGGCTGATCTGAAAAAGCTTTGGATTGGGTCTGGCATAGGGTGGCCTGACACGGAAATTTTTAAACATGCCGGGTTTCACGTCATCCAAGCAAGCTATGAAAACCTATGGAGAATGTTAGCCTTTAAACGATACGACCTGTTTAACCGTGGCATAAACGAGGCCTATGTTGAACTGGAGCAACAACGTAAAGCCGGATACGACTTTGCGATCGATCCATACCTAAGCGTAACCTATCCTTTTGACTATTTTATCTATGTAAATCGCCGTTCCGAAGACCTCTATCATATCCTAAAGGCAGGATTAGAACAGGCCTACAAAAATGGGCAATTCATGGAGCATTTTATCAATCACCCCACAATTGCCCATGCTTTACAAATTAGCAAAATGGCTGAGCGTCGGACCTTTAGGATCCCGAACCCGCTTCTTTCCCCGCGTGCACAGGCAATACCCGATCAGTATTGGCACAAATTCTAGGACACAGCTTAAGTTTTACTGCCGTCAGGCTTTTTCGCGAGAATAATCGGCGCACCAGATTTTTCACGCATGATATCGATATCCTCGTAAGTTTTGGCGGAGGTCTGTGGCTTCTGCTGCTCCTCCAACGGACGCCGATCTGGCGGCGTTACGATCCCCCCGGAAATCACCATTTTAACCGCTTGTTCAACCGTCATGCTCAATGGGATCAGGTCACTACGGGGGACAAACAGCAAAAATCCCGATGTCGGGTTAGGTGTGGTCGGCAAAAAGATGTTTACACACTCTTCTTCCGTCAGGTTTTGCACCTCCCCTTGTGTGGTCCCCGATACAAACCCAATGGCCCAAATTCCCCGCCGTGGGTATTCAACCAACACCGCCTCACGAAACGCCTGAGATTTTTGGGCCAGCACTGTCTCAAAAATCTGCTTAACCGCACTGTAGATGCCGCTAACAACCGGCATACGTGCCATAATACTTTCACTGATCCGCAGAAGCAGCTTACCAACGATCCCTGCAGTCAACATCCCCACGAGGGTTAGTACAACAATGACAATCAGCAGGCCAAGGCCAGGTAAGGTGAAGGGCAAATACGTTTCTGGGTTGTAGGCTGTCGGGATCAGCGGTGTGACTTTCTGATCAACAAAATCGATAAAAAGCCATGTCAGTAAAATTGTAATAGAAATTGGCGCAATGACCAGAATACCCGTTAGGAAATAAGCCCTTAGACGCGCTGCAACGGTCAACCCCTTAACTTTTTCGGGTTCTTTATCAGGTATGTCTTCAAACTTCATGATCAATGTCCAGTTTGTAAATTTGGTGCTGCAAAGTCGCAGGAGGGCATGGTATAGTTTTTGTATTGAATAAAAAAGAACGAAATGAGAGTTCAATGCAAAATTGGGTCATTCAATACGTCTACGCAACTGACAAAGGTGAAAATGGCGTTTCCATTATTCACATTCAGGCGGAGAATGAAGCTGAAGCTAAAAAAATTGCTGAAGAAAAAGCCGTCGCCAAAGAATATATTTTCACTGTCCACCCCCAATCAGATGAACAGTTTCTTGGTAGCGTCAAACATCAGGCTAACATTATGAGTGGCAAGGCCGACAACTATTCGGCGCAGGACCAAGACAGTTAGGTCTTGTAGCGCACCAGTTCTTGACCCATCCGACGGATATTTTTAACGAAAATATTAATCAAGCCGCGCACGAAGGGGTCAGCTTTTGCAAGCTTGCTTTCAAAAATATCGCGGGTGATCACAACCAGTGTGGTCTGTTGCACCGCGCGGGCGGCTGCCATACGCGGTGAATTATCAATCAAGGCCATTTCGCCAAAGATCCCGCCCTTATTGATGGTCCCTAAAACAACTTCTTTGCCATCGACCAGCTTGAAAATCTCAATCATGCCGCGTTCAACGATATAGGCGCGATCCCCCGGTTCCCCTTCTTTGAAAACCCTGTCGCCTGAATAGAAGACTTTTCTTTCTATGAAACGTTTAGCCGCATGTCCCTGAGCCATTCACAAGACCTTTCGAGCGAAATTATAGTATTTCAGTAATTTATCAGTTTAAATTACTTATGCAATCAGGTCCAATAAAGCAACGAAAAAAACGAAAGGGTTGAAAATGAGACAGTACCCAGCTCGCCCTTGGGTTGGTATTGGCGTCGTCGTTCATAAGGGGCAGGATATTTTGCTCATTAAACGCTCAAAAGCCCCGAATAAGGGCGTTTGGAGCCTGCCCGGCGGAGCCCAAGACCTTGGTGAAACCATCATTGAAGGCGCCAAGCGCGAAGTTTTGGAAGAGACAAACATTGAAACCTGCGATCATTTCCTGATTGACTGCCTCGATTCCATACATCGTGACCAGCAGGGAAAGGTGGAGTACCACTACACGCTGATCGAAATCTCCTGCCTGTATCAATCAGGTATCCTACGTGCCCTAGACGACGCCACAAACGCAAAATGGGTGCCTTTCGACCAAATTCAAGGAATGAACCTGCCAAAAAACACCCAATTGATTATTGAGAAATCCTATCTTTCGCGGAAGGCTTCGTTGACGGACGAATAGACCGGCTTCAAGAGATACTGCAACAGGGTCTTTTTGCCCGTTGTCACATCCGCTTGAACCGTCATCCCCGGCATAATCCGGTTATTTTCCGGATCATAGCCCACATAGCTACGATCAAGCGTCACAATCCCTTTATAATAAGGCTCTTCTTTCTCATTCATAAAAGTAGTTGCTGAAATACTCGTCAATTCCCCCGTGATGCCGCCATATCGCGCAAAATCAAAGCTGGTTACTTTCACCGTCACCGGTTGGCCGACCCGCATATGCCCCACATCACGCGTGGTGATCTTGGTCTCTACGATCAGCTCTTTATCCAGCGGAACAATTTCTGTGATGGTCGCACCGGGTGCAAGAACACCGCCGACCGTGTTGGCCTGTAATCCCTTCACGATCCCACGTACAGGGGCGACCACCTCAAGACGCTTTACGCGATCATCCAACTTCGCCAGGCCTTCACGGATCTGTGCAAGCTCTGACGTCACCGACCCCATTTCCTGTAAAGCTTGTTCCTTTGATTGTGCGATGTCCTGCGCCAAGCGGCTTTGGGCTTCCTCATGTGCTTCTAGGGCCTTCAGACGTTGCTGGACAAGCTTGTTAACCTCCCCCCTCGCCTGATTGGCTTCACGTTTCAGCCCCAAATAAACAACCCTTGACGACAAACCTCGCTTATAGAGGTCTTCGCGCATTTGCAGTTCATCCTCAACAATACTGACCTGCTGGCGCATGGTGGAGACTTGTTCGTCAAACACGTCCAGTTCGGTGCGTGTCTGTTCGATCTGATTGATCAAGACCTGACGGTTGCTCTGCTGCGCGCTCGTTGTTACATCATAAATTGTCTGCTGATCTTTAATCAGTGCTGCATATTCCTTGCCTACAATTGAAAAGTCAGGCTCACGCCCTAAACCAACAGCGCGCAACCGTTCGGCCTTCAACAGCAGGGAGGCACGACGCGCCTGCATTTGTGCTCGTTCGGAATAGGCGGCGGCGGGATCTAAACGCAACAGCACATCACCGGCTTCTACAATCTGCCCTTCGCGCACCAAAATTTCTGACACAATCCCACCTTCAAGGTGCTGAATGGTCTGGATCTGACTAGAGGGCACCACTTCACCAAAGGAAATAGAGACTTCGTCCACTTCCGTTACGTAAGACCATAAAATAAAAGCAATGATCACGATCCCGACAGTCATCATCCCCGCACGAATAAGCGAAGAGCTGCCGGCCTCTTCCAACACAACAGATTGAGCGAGATAGCGTGTCTGTCGTGAACCGATTTTAAAATGAACCGGATGCAGCGGCTTATGGCCCTGAGTATTTTTTGTAACTTCTTTACCGCTCATAGGAATTCTTTCGGTAAGTGGGGTTTCACATCATCTGTCGGGCCGTACATTTTCATATGCCCATTTTCCAACCAAAGGATTTTGTCAGCGATCTTCAAGTGGCTTGGACGGTGGGTAACCATAAAGCTACACACGCCCTCTTCTTTCATTTTAGATACTGTTTTCATAAAGGCCTGATCGTCTTCAAAGTCAAGGCCATTGCCCGGCTCGTCGAACAACATAATCTTCGGCTTTTTAATGAAACAACGCGCCAAATTCAGACGTTGCTGGAAACTGGATGGCAACTGACCGCCAGTCCCTTCACCAATGCGCGTCCAGAACCCTTTGGGTAATGCTTCAATATCATCCAGAAGGTTGGCCTTACGACAGGCGTCCGCCACTTCTTCGTCAGACGCCGCCGGGTTTGCCAAACGCAGGTTTTGCGCAATTGTACCATAAAAAAACTGAGTTGCCTGCGGGACATACCCGATCATTTGACGCAGTTCCACCGGATCAAGCTGACGAATGTCGGTCTGATCAATGCGGATACTGCCTGCTTGCGGGATATACATGCCTAAAAGAAGTTTCAGGATGGTGGATTTACCCGATCCATTCCCGCCCAGGACGGCCAACACTTCACCCGGCTTAATATCAAAATTCACACCGACCAACGCCGGATCGGCATCCGGTGAATATCGAAGAGAAACCCGGCCAAATTCAATAAAACCTTCAATCTTTCGGTTAGAATTGACCATATCATCCTTATGTTCAGAATTGATGTTCATAAGGTTGTTAATTTGCGTAATCGAAGAACGTACCTGCTCAACCCGCGTCAGTGTCACAAAGCCAGATTGCAACGGTCCCAACACACGCCAGACCAAGATCATTGAAGCAACCAGTCCGCCAATCGACATCGCCCCTTCAAACACCCGAAAGACCCCAAACGCAATGGTTGCCACGCCCGAGGAGATCATCAACACATGCGAAATCGTCTGCAAATATGATGTCACTTGTGCAGATCTAAAACTTGCCATCGAGGACTGCGCCGACAACTCGCGATAACGCGCCAGCCATGTGTCTTCGGCATTGGTATATTTAATTGCGCGCATATTGGAAATGGTTTCGATCACCAGTTCCTGACGTTTGGAGCCAAATCGCGCGGTCGCACTAATCGCATCACGTACCATCGGCCCAAAAGCCAAGGCCGTCAGCCAAAAGAACACCAACATAAAGATAGGAACAAGCGCAACCGGACCGCCCAAAATAAAAATGACGATAACAAAAATGAAGGAAAACGGAATTTCAAACAAAACGACCGCCATTGGGCCTGTGAAAAACTCTCGCACCGATTCAAAATCTTTAATTCGGGCAACCTGCGCCCCAATCGTCGCACGTTCAGTAAAGGCCGGCGGCAAAAACATAATCCGCTTAAAAACTTCGTTGCCGACGATATTATCAATCCGTGCCCCCACAAAGGCGAAGATACGCGTTCGAATACGCCGTAGGACATAATCACAAATGATCGCAATACTGACCCCGATGCCAAAGTAGGCCAAGGTCGACATCGATCCGGTTGCAACAACTTTATCGTAAACCGCCATGACAAACAGCGGGGTCGCCAGTGCCAGCAAATTCAACAACAGGGTCAGACCAAGAATTTGATAAACGAGGGCACGGAACCGTTCCATCACCATCCAAAACCAGCCGATCTTGTGCTGGACAATCTTCTGCTCTTCAAAATCTACCGATTTAAAGAAATAGGCTGTCCCTTTTCGCACCATCTCTTTACCCGTTAGGGTACGATAGTCGCCCTCGCCACCATCAAATACGCGCAAGCCAAAATCACTGCGCGCCAAAGGTACGCAAGCCGCGCCATCATCCGGCACGAATAGACAAGGCATCAAGCGCGGATCGATCTTGTGCAGGTCCATGCGTTCCGGTCGGCTAGAAAACTGCAGGTTAGCCATAACATTCCGAAAGCCGGTCAAATCCAACTCGTCCGCAAAGTGCGGCATGGCTTCCGCAATATTGCGTTCTTGTCCACGCCAGCTCAATGCCAACAGCAGGATTTCTAAACAAGCGGCAAAATCCGAAATTTCTCGTAAGTTCGCTAACAGGGGTGATTTTTTGATTGAGTCCGCCGTTGGCGTCAATATGCTTCTTGGCGCATCAACGGGAACCTGCTTCACCTCAATTTGACCTAATGCTTCAGCCATCTTTTCCATCCGTTTCTTTTTTATTTCTCTTTTTCAGGATAAATCTCGGCTGGGCAGTTGGATCAACCTTTTCATTTTTGGGCGGAATAACCTGGATTTTGGATTTCACGGTTTTCACTTTCTCCGCCACGTCCCCCTGCTCCCCCGCAGGCTTGGAGACCGTCTTCGCGTCCTGTGGACCTTGTGAAGTCCTTGGAGGTTCAGGTTTTTCTGTCGGCTTCGGTGGTGTCACCTCCTGCTGCGTGATCTGCTGCGGTGCGGACTGACCAGTGGGGCGCACGTTCGCAGGCTGATGCGCTTGGGGCTGACGTTTTTCCAGATTGCCATCATTTAAATCATAAATCTCATCGGCCATCTTCAACAGGGACGGACGGTGAGAAACAAGGATAAGAGTCCGCTTGCCCCGCGCCTGCTCTAAAAATTCCGTCAAAACGCGATCACCCGCGCTATCCATGGCAGCGTTGGCTTCATCGAACAACAACACAACCGGATCCGTCATCAAGGCGCGGGCAATGGCCACCCTTTGTTTAATCCCGCGCGGCAGGGAATCATAAGCGCCGTTACCGACATTTGTGTCATACCCTAACGGCATCCGCGCAACCACATCGTCCAAGCCCAACAAACGCGCCATTCGCAAAGCTTTGTCCTCAAGCTCAGACTTAAACATGGTGAGGTTTTCGAGGATTGTCCCATTGAACAAAACCCCATGCTGCGGCAAATATCCAATTTTTCGACGCACACTTGAGGGGTCGAGTTCGTTTAAATCCATACCATCCATCAAGACTTGACCAGATGTCGGACGCATCGCCCCCATCATGATGTACAAAAGCGAACTTTTACCACTGGCGTTGCCGCCGGAAATACCGATGATCTGACCGGGCTCGACCTTCAGGTTAACATTTTCAAACAGTGCAGGACCATCGTCTTTGAAACGCAGTGTCACATCTCGTAGCTCCACACCACCACGATAGTTATTCCCGATGGCGGGGAGATTACTTTCTGACTCCGGCTGCAATTCAAAAACTTCACGGAGTTTTCCACGTGCCAACTGAATAGACTGGAAACGTGCCCAAATCCCTACAGCACGCTGTAGCGGTTGCATGGCCCGACCGGACAACATAGTACAAGCTGCCAATCCGCCAACGGTCAGTTGCCCATCGATCACAAAAGTGCTGCCAAATCCAACGACTGTAAACATGGTCAATTGCGAGAACAAAGCCCCAAGTCCCATGGCCGTAGAACTATGTTTGGTCACATCATAATCTGTTTTTGCACATGCTTCCTGCAAACGTTCATAACGACGCAACATCTGGGTTTCCATCGCCATCGATTTTAAGGTGTGGATACCGCCCAAAACTTCAATGATGAAGTTAAAACGTCGTTCGTCAGCTTCCATACGTTCCGCCAACGACCCGCGCAACGCTTTCCCCACAACCCACGCACTAAATGCAAAAAGAGAAATCAGAACGATTGGAACAAAAACCAGGCTCCCCGCCAGATAGCTGATCAACATAAGGAAAATAAAAGCGAAGGGCAGATCAAACAACGTCATCATTGCTTGGCCCGCATAAAACTCTTTTAAGGTACCAAGCGAGCCAATACGCTCCAAATGTACACCTGAGCCTTCTTTTTCGAAGTCGTTGACACTGGTGGACAATATACGTTCGATTGCAGCACAGCCCGCCATATGTTCAAAGCGCGCCCCAACCCAGCCACTAAGATAAGAACGCCCAATCCTTAACGCAGCTTCCAACAACAACGCCAGTGCAATACCGGCAATCAGCATCGCAAGGGTATTAAAAGAACTATTGGGGAGAATACGATCATAGATCTGAAGCAGAGACAAAGGCATCGCCAAAGACAACAGATTGATAAACAACGACGCAACGAGGATATCAAAAACACCAAAAGGTATCTTTGAACTTTTCCCCAAACGATCGAGCCAATCTATTTTTTTGTCTTTTTCTCGATAAAACATCTAGAACGCTTTTTCAACCAAAAGTGAAAACACAACCACTATTCTTTACTTTATACTCAATAACGCCAGAATATCACAGTAATTTAGATAAAATTTTATCTACTTGTGCGTTATAATTCAAAACCCTACAAACCAAACCTTGCCACAACCGTATTTAACGCTTTAGTCTAGTCAGAAATTAGCAAACAAATTGTTAAGAAAAGGACCGTTCCTCATGAGAAATTCAGTACTTATTTCTGTCTTCGCCCAAGATCAATCAGGTCTCATCGCTGCTATCACCGGTACTTTATTTGACTTGGGCATGAGCTTGTCTGCAACCAATTTTAACGTTTTGGGGAGTGGCGCTGAATTCACCACAGTCAGCGCCCTGCCACCGGACACCACAGCGTTAGAGATCGAAGAAAGCCTGAACGCCCTTGCCCAACTAGAGGGGGCGGACGTCAAAGTCTCGCCTTTCAACCTTGACTCAAACCAAGGCCCATCCGGCACCATAACCCATAAAGTCACCATTACCGGCGGGGATCGACCGGGCCTTATCGCACGACTATGCGAAGTTTTTGGACAATATCATGCCAATATCGTCCGCCTGAATGCGGATCGCATCCCTGACGGCACACAAGATCAGTATTTTGTTCAACTATCCGTTTGGCTCCCTGAAGAAAAAGCCGAGATTTGTCAGGCCACCATCGCAAATACGGCTGGCGAAATGAAACTCACATGTGAGTGGGAAGTGCTATAAAACAGCTTTCCTTTCTTCTTAACGAAATAGAAACCCCTGACAGGCAACATGATATAGACTTGCGCGGATTGCATTTATTTTCTAGTATCCGCGCGCTTTTGCTGTGTCTTGATTAGAGTTATTGGGTATGTCTTTGAACAAAAAAAATAAGTGCTTACAGTTGCCGCTAAAAACGGTCTTTGCAACTTGCACTGCGCTTGTCACTTTGCAGACTCTCCCCGCTTTTGCTCAACTCTCCATTATGGGGGTGCTCGATACCCGGTCACATTTCAAGCCAAAACAAACAGCCACACCACAAGTTAAACAGGTTTCAAATAAAGACACACTCAGCCAGCGTTTTCAAAATCCCCCTACCCGCAGTTTTACGCCCCCGCAAGTTTATAGCGCCCAACCAACGCTCACGAATGCACCCAACACGGCTTTTTCGGCTGAAGAAATTGGTTTCCATAAAGACCTTGGCATTATCACCGCATCCGGGAATGTTGAAATTATACATGGGGAGCGGATTTTGATTGCAGATACAGTTTCGTATAATCAAAATAAAAATGTCGTCACCGCATCCGGGAATGTCCAAGTTATTGAAGCGGACGGGAATGTGACCCTGACCGAATATCTGGAAATCACTTCTGACCTCAAAAGTGGGGTGGCAAAGCAGCTTGTTTTGTCACTCAGCGACCGTTCCACCATTACCGCCGAAAGCGCGGAGAGAAAAGAGGGGCGTTATACTATTGCAAATAACGCAACCTATTCGCCCTGCGCCAAATGCGCGGACGATCCGGAAAGGCCGCCACTTTGGAACTTATCCGCAAAAAAAATTCAGCATGACGCAGAGCAAAAACGTATCGAATACTCCGACGTTTTCTTTGAAGTTTATGACATACCTGTCATGTATTTTCCATACTTCACCCATCCCGACCCTAGTCGGCGGCGCGAAACAGGCTTCCTTTCCCCCAGCTTCGGCAGCCGTGGAAACCTTAACGGGTTCATCAGCACTCCCTACTTTTGGGAAATGGGGCCATCAAAAGACCTGACCCTAATTCCAACATGGTATTATGACCTGGATCAACTGCATATGGATGCAGAGTACCGTCAGCACACAACCGATGGCGAAATGAGTCTACGGGGCAGCTTGACTTATGCAGATGGCGGTCCCGGATCGACAGATGCCACAGAAGAAGAGTTTCGCGGTCATATCGATGCAGAGGGACTGTTTGATATTAACCAGACCTGGCGCTGGGGGTTCGACGTCAATCATGCCTCAGACGAAACATACATTCGCCGATATGGCATGGACGACAACACCGAAAACAGTCATCTCACCTCAGATTTGTACCTCGAAGGTTTCCGTAAACGAAATTATATGAAAGCCAACCTGAACATTTATCAGGAACAGCGCGAAGCAAACACAAACGATCTGCAGGATGGGAAACTGGAGTATCAATTCCAGCATATTAGCACACCGTCTTCGACGGGATCCTACCTTCGCCTCGACGGGAATATGTATGGCATCAACAGCAAGAATGACAGACGAACCACCCGTCTTTCTGCCGACACATCCTGGGTTGTACCTTACACATCCTCAACCGGTGATTTGATTACATTGGATGCCAATCTGATCACAGCCGCTTATTATGTCTCAGGCTATTCTACAGGCAATGAACCCGGTCGATATACCGGCGCACAAGCACGCGTTGTTCCTAGCCTGTCTCTAGAATGGAAGAAACCACTTAGCCGGTCACACATGGATGGACGTGCAAACGAAGTTTTGGAGCCAATCATAAAAGTGTCCGCCGCCCCCAACGTTGGCAACAACTATAAAATCCCAAATGAAGATAGTCAGGACTTTGAATTCGACGATACCAACCTATTCAAGACCAACCGCTTCTCAGGGATTGACCGGATTGACGGCGGTCAACGGGTCGACTTCGGGTTTAACTGGGGTATTTACGGCCAAGAAGGCGGCTTTAGTGAGATCTTCATGGGGCAAAGCTACCGTCTGAGAAATGATGGAACCTACGGCCTCAACTCCGGCCATGAAGATAACCTGTCCGATCTCGTCGGTCGCATAAAAGTCAGCCCCTCACGCTACCTCGACCTCCTCTATCGTTTCCGTCTTGATAAAAGCAACATGCAACTGAACCGTAGTGAAACAGCCATGACCGTTGGGCCTGATTCAACCAAATTTACCCTCTCCCACCTCTATGTAGAGAGTGAGAGCGATGATGCCGAATACGGCACACGTGAGGAAATCTACGGGAGTCTGGAAAATAAAATTTCCAAAAACTGGTACTCCTCCATCGATGGTCGCTATCGTATGAACGCCCCGAAAGGAAGCGTTTCTTACGGGGGAAAAGTTGGCTATGCAGATGAGTGCACCGAACTCTACCTTGATTTCCGACGCAATTTCTCTGATGACCGTGACATTGAGCCTGCAGATTCAATCACCATCAGACTAGAGCTTAAGAACCTCGGCGGTATCGACCTCTTCTAACCCCATAAAAAAAGGGTGGTCCAAGACCACCCTTTTTCATTATTGATTGACCAATAGACTAATCAACCATTCTTACTTTGACATAAGAGCCTGGTGCATCTTCAAGCGGCTTATATTTCTTGTTGCCAGGTTCACGGGCTTCAACCTTCCCACCAGAATGGCGGCCAATCCATTTCTTCCAATCCTGCCACCATGATCCCTCATTTTGAGTGGCCGTGCTCAGCCATTCATCGGGATCAGCGGTTTTCTTTGTATTGGTCCAGTAACCATACTTGCCGGAATTTTCCGGGTTAATAATCCCGGCAATATGCCCGGACCCACCCAGAACAAACTTACATGGCCCGCTGACCAGCTGCGTCAACGTGTAAGTCGACTTCCAAGGCGCAATATGATCATCATGAGTCGAAATCATATACATTGGCGTTTTGATCTGGCGTAAGTCAATTGGCACCCCATTCAGCTCAATACCGTCCGGTTGGGACAGCTTGTTTTCCAGATACATTTTACGCAAATAAAACTTATGCATCATCGCTGGCATACGGGTCGGATCAGAGTTCCAATAGAGCAAATCAAACGGGAACGGCTCTTTCCCCAACAAATAGTTATTTACGAAGAAAGACCAGACCAGATCGTTAGCACGCAACAGGTTAAACACCTGCGACATCTCAGACCCTTCAAGGTAACCGAGACGTTCCATATGCGCATCGAGCAGGTCCATCTGTTCTTCGTCAATGAAGACGCGAATTTCACCCGCATCAACAAAATCTGTCAGGGTCGTAAACAAGGTTGCAGATTTAACTTTATCAGCTTTACCAATACGTTCCAGATAAGCCAGTGTACAAGAGGTCAACGTCCCACCGATGCAATAGCCCGCCATATTGACTTGTTCAGCACCCGTAATTTCTTGGATGACGTCAATGGCTGTCACCGGGCCTTCCTGCATGTAGCAAGAAAAGTCTTTATGGGCCAAAGTTTGATCCGGGTTAATCCATGAGATCACAAAGACCGTATGGCCTTGATCCACGGCCCATTTGATCAAAGAGTTTTTGGGCTGCAAATCCAATACATAAAACTTGTTAATCCATGGCGGCACGATCAACAGCGGGTTTTTATTCACTTTATCCGTTGACGGCGCATATTGGATCAATTGGATCAGGCTATTTTGATACACCACCTTCCCCGGCGTTGAAGCAACGTTTTTACCCAGTTCAAATGCCTTCACATCCGTCATGGATACGCGCAGTTTACCCTTACCTTCTTCCAGATCATCCAGAAAATGCTGGAACCCTTTGAGCAAGCTTTTGCCTTGCGTTTCCACAGCTTCTTTCAAGACAGTCGGGTTCGTCGCGATAAAGTTGCTGGGCGAAAGGGACTGAACAAAATTTCGGGTATAAAAATCGACCTTGGCTTGGGTATTTTCATCAATACCTTTGACATCTGCCATGGTGCTTTTAATCCAACGCGCCGTCAGCAGGTAATACTGCTTCACCGCATCAAAATAGATTTCTTCCTCCCACGCCTCATCTTTAAAGCGTCGGTCGCCACTGACCGGTTTGGCGACAGGCTCGCTCGTCTGCCCCAGCATCCGTTGGGTCACATGCTGCCATAAGGCCGTATATTCCTGCCATAACCCCATCTGAGCTTCCGCCAGTTTTTGCGGGTCCTGCATCAATTGGGTCGATGCCTTTAAAAAGGCTTTGCCAACCACATATGGATCAGGGATTTGAAAGCCATCATCTTCGGCCTGTGCCTCCAGAAACTTTGTCATGATCCGCTGAGAGCGATCCGCAAAATCCTGCATTGAGTCTAATATTTCCTGCTGGTCCACGTTCAGCATATTTGGCTGTTTTTCAGACAATCCCCATTCCTCCCGAAAATGTTTTGTTCACATACATTGTGCACAGTTCAATCTAATTTTGGATTAATGTCAAATTTGAAGTTGCTCGTTAGAAGGGAAAAAACCTTGCAAATAAATCCCCTACATTTCCAAGCAACCGACAAATAGGCCCAACCCTTTGTTTACCAAGTTGTAATTAAGCCAGCCTAGCCTGCCAGCAGCGCGAGCGCCTGCTCATGCAATTCCGGTGTTGCCGCCGCGACAAGCCGCCCGTCCCAGTCTAGGGTCACGGGTTCACCGTCCCATCCGGTAACGATTCCACCTGCCCCATCAATCACCGGCACCAATGCCATCGCATCATACGCTTGCAAGCCTGCTTCAATCACCAGATCAATATGTCCACTAGCAAGTAACGCATACGCATAGCAATCCGTCCCGAAACGGGTACATTTGACCTTTGACTTTACGCGACCAAATGCCGTGCGCTGATCATCACTGAACAAACCTTCGTCGGTCGTAAACAAGCTCGCCTCCTCCAGCACCACACCTGTTCGGACCCGACAAAACTCGCCATTATATTTGGTACCTTCAGCCGTGCCGACCCAGCGTTCCTGCATCATTGGGACATCCAACACACCGATTTGCGGCTTGTTATCTTGCAGATAAGCAATAAGGGTACCGAACCAAGGCGCACCGCAAATAAACGAGCGCGTGCCATCGATGGGGTCGAGCACCCACATATGTTTGCCATCCCCTTCTTTGATGCCGTGTTCTTCCCCAAAAATGCCGTGATCGGGATAGTGCTTTTCAATCAAGTCACGCATCGCGGCTTCAGCATTTCTATCAGCCACCGTGACCGGACTATCATCCGCTTTGTCAATCACCCCCAGATTGCTTCTAAAAAATGGTTTGATAACCTTGCGGGATGCCTCAGAAAGACTTTCGGCAAATTCTAACAATTCCTGTGACATACGGCGTTCACTCCATCAGCGACAACTGTCTGAAAATAATAAATATTCGTTAGCCTATGTATACGTCTGGAAAGACGCGCAGACAACAGTCACCTGTGTTAATTTTTAAAAACATTTGACTAAGAAGGTAGCTCAGCAACGGCTATTCAACAAGTTTTGCATCCAGACTATACGCACTTTTTGGGTCTTCGATTTCCAAGACCCATAAATCCTCATCTCGCGACGTTTGGCGGCTGATATACTCATCACAACTTCTTTCATCGGTATAACCTGCCTTAAGCGCATGCATCCAGCCCCGCTCCCCGTCAATGGTCGTAACGGGCACAAAGACGGCGCACCCCTCGCCAAAGCGATTAACCTTCAATAACACCGAGCCGGAATCTTCATCCCCTTTACGAACGACCATAGCGGAGATAAAATTAATATCACACAGTCGCAGTTGAGCTTTCACCCACAGTCCGGCTTTCAATCGATCCGACATTCGCATTCACCCATACATAAGAAGTTTTACTATGTTTAAACTAAACGAAAAAATTAACAACGATACCTTTGAGGTTTGCGAGTTATCCCTTTGCAAAGTTCTGCTCATGAATGATGCGAATTACCCGTGGCTCATTCTCGTCCCCAAAGTCGCCGATGTAACGGAACTTCACCACATGAGCATGGATCAACAGGAAGCCGTCTTAAAAGACATCAACCTTGCCTCTCGCGTCATGGAACAGACCTTTAAGCCAACCTCGCTCAATGTCGCGGCCCTTGGTAACGTGGTTCGCCAGCTGCATATCCACGTCATCGCCCGTTTTGAAGACGATGCCACTTGGCCCGGTCCGGTCTGGGGTCAGAAAGAAGCTCTCCCTTATACCAACAGCGACCGTTTGCAATTGTTGAAAGATACATTCCAGCAATTGCAAAGTCGCGCCTGAGGCATTAGAACCATCTCGGGTTTGTATAGGGGGATGATATAGGTTCGACCATGACAGTCAAAACGCAGAAAAGACGTTCACGCATTCGTGAAAAAAATGAAGAAGCCATCCTGAAAGCGGCAGAAGTCGTCTTTGCACGGCGAGGATTCGGGGCCGCGACCACGGCTGAAATTGCCCAAAATGCGGGTATTCCTAAAGCCAATCTTCATTATTATTTCAATACGAAAGAAGATCTTTACCTGCGTGTCATGGAAAATATCCTGACCACATGGTTGACGGCCGCCGATGATTTTGTCGAAGGTCACGATCCCAAAACAGCGTTGGAAAACTATATTCGGGCAAAAATTGCACTATCTCGCGCCCGCCCGGAAGCCTCGCGCATCTTTGCAAAAGAGGTTATCAGCGGTGCCCCCTTCCTGAAAAAACATCTGGAAGACGACATCAATCCATGGATGATGCGTAAAACCGAGGTGATCAAATGCTGGATCCGTGAAGGCAAAATGGGCGAAGTTAATATTCCCCATATGTTTTTCCTGATCTGGTCGATGACACAAACTTACGCCGACTTCGCCACCCAGATGGAAGTCGTCCTGCATAAAGATAAACTTGAGGATAAAGATTACGACATCGCCACCGACATGATCGTCAGTGCAATATTTTCGTTATGCAACCTTAATTAATTCGTCACTTGTGTGATCCAGGTCACGCCATTATACGAAAGACGTACCTATAGTGTGATTTCTCGCCGTGAGCGAGGAAGCAAAAAAATAAGGTACCGTCGAAACGGAGATAGAAAATGACTATGGCGAAATGGTCCCAACGTGGTGAAGAACCTGATTTAAAAGATTTGTTGAACGATCCAATCGTTGAACTTGTGATGGCGCGCGACAACCTTAAAGCAGATGATGTTCTGCAGGTGGTTGAAAAAGCGAGGCAGCACTTGGACAAAAAAGCCGCCTAGCCCCCTTTTCTTTTTGACAAGACAGTTGTAGATTGAAGCAAAAGCGTCCAAATGTTTGGGCGCTTCTGTTTTTATATAACTGGAGAATCATTATGTCAGGTCAAGTTGGCGCCGCCCATATTCTATTAATGTATGCGGGTTCTGCCCGTTCAACAGCAACGCGTACAAAAGAAGAAGCACTGGAACAAATCAACCAGATGAAGTCTGACATTGATGGCGGTGCGGACTTTGCTGAAGTGGCGCAGAAAAATTCTGATTGCCCGTCAGGTGCAAACGGTGGCGATCTCGGCATGTTTGGCCGTGGCCAAATGGTACCGGAATTTGAGCAAGCCGCATTCAGCATGGAAGTTGGCGCGACAAGTGACGTGGTTGAAACCGATTTCGGTTATCACCTGATCAAACGTACAGCCTAACAGGTGCATTGTGACAGGCGTTGATCTCGAACATCCCGAAGTTATTTTCGTCAAACGTCTTGACGGAACTGGCTATGGTTTTTTCTATTCAACGCCTGCACAATTCGACAATGCCGCTGACGGATTTATCTATCCGATCAAAGAGCGCATTCGACAAGAATCCGAAGAAAAACAGAAAACACCCAAGAATGTAGGCGAACTCTGTTTAAAAGCCTCCCTCACCTCCATAGAAAAAGTGTTCGACCCCAACTGGGAAGATGCCGCCGGTATTGATGCGGCACGCTGCGTCGCGGCTTCCTGTGTTGCGGAGACCAAGTGGGGCGAAGAAGTACCGCAATGCGTGGTCATTGAACAAGTAGGCGATGATGTCACCTTGCGAGAAGGCTTCGAATTTCTAGAACATCCCGGCTATCCCCTTGCCATTATTTTAGGGGCAAAAGCAGAAGGCGGCGGCCTCTGTACCTTTTTTGATAGCCCGGAAGAGTTTAAACGGCTAGCAAGCAAACCGCCGACCCGACAAGTCTGGCTCCCCCAGCTTATCTATCGCCTTTACAAGCGCACCCCTTCTATTATGACCGGACTGCCGACCCCCCTTGAACATGAACATCAGGGCGTTGGCGTAGAATGTCATGCCTTTACTTTAAATCGTAAAGGTCAGCTTATCGAAAGAAATCGATAGATAGCAACTCTTCCCTTGATTACAGATAAAGACAACCCACCTGAACAAATTGATACAAAATTGATTTAGCTCAACTTTATAAAAATTGAACCCCATATAAAGTTGATCGATTGGTCTATTTTTCTGTTGTTCTCAGGAGGGCTCAATGCTTGGTGCTGTATTTACGGAATTTCTTGAAATGGTCGAAGAGAGATTCTCTTACGATCTGGCGGATAAAGTCCTGGAAAACGCGGGCTTAGGCGATACCGCCGCCTTTACCGCTGTTGGAAATTACGACCACAAACAGATGGTGAAACTTGTCGTCGCACTTAGTGAGGAAACCGGCACACCGATTGACGACCTCATCAAGGTCTTTGGCGCCCACCTATTTGGACAATTCGTCAAAAAATACCCCATGTTCTTTGCCGATAATGGTTGCTCCCTTGATTTCCTTGAAGGGATTGAAGACAAAATACATCGCCAAGTCCTCAAGCTGTACCCGAATGCGGAACTTCCAAAATTTGACTGCATGCGCATTTCTGAAACCCAACTGGAAATGACATACACCTCCACCCGACCATTTGGCGATCTCGCTCATGGGCTAATTGCCGGGTGCGGCGAGCATTTCAACGAACCGCTCCTTGTTGAGCGTGTCGATCTGGATGGTAGTAACAAAGTACAATTCAACATCACAAAAGCCTAATTCCATGGATGATGCAGAAAAATGGAAAAAACGCTTCGAGCGTGAAAGAAAAGCGCGAAAAGAAGCCGAGAACATTCTGGAACTCAAAAGCAAAGAACTTTATGAGGTGAACCAGCAACTGCAAAAAACGCTGGAACATCTTGAAAAACGCGTTGCCGAACGCACCATCGAACTCAGCGTCGCTGTTCAGGAAGCACAGAAAGCCAATAAAGCTAAATCCGCTTTCCTTGCAAACATGAGCCATGAAATTCGCACCCCGATGAATGCCATGATCGGGCTGAGCGAACTTTGCATGACCAAAACCTCCCCCAGTCCCAAGCAAAAGCAATATCTAAAAAAGATCCATCAATCCGCCGTCGCCTTACTTGGCATCATTAATGATATTCTCGATTTTTCAAAAATTGAGGCCGGGGAAATGAAGATGGAGCGCATCCCTTTTACCTTGGGACAAGTTTTCCAAAATCTCACAAACATGCTGTCTGAAAAGGTGCGCAAGAAAGACCTTGATTTCATTATCGAACGCTCCCCTGACCTTAACGATCACTTTATCGGCGATCCCGGCCGTTTGGGGCAGGTCTTATTAAACTTGACCTATAATGCAATTAAATTCACCGACACCGGGTACGTCAAACTCGCCGTTACCAAGTGCGAAGAAATAGACGGGCAATGCCGACTGGAATTTGCCGTGTCCGATACCGGAATCGGCATGACGCAAGAACAGCAGAAATTACTGTTTAAACCTTTCTCTCAAGTCGATAACACCGACACCCGCAAGTATGAAGGCACCGGACTTGGATTGGTGATTGCCAAAGATTTCATACAAAAAATGAATGAGGATATCCGCGTTCAAAGCGAACAAGGCGTTGGTTCCACCTTCAGCTTTAGTGTCGTGCTCTCCCAGAACCCTGATATAGAGGCAGATTTACATCGTTTCCCTCAGGCACTGAATGACAAATCAGCCTTACTGATTGATCCCCATGATGTTTCCCTCGCCAGTCTTCATCTCTATCTAAACGGCTGTGGTTTAAACGTCACACCAGTTAGCAGTCTGTGCGTTGACACTATTCAACGGATGTATCAGACGGAACAACACGACCTTATTATCCTCTGCCTATCCGATCTCGAAAATGACCTAACTCCGGACCTGCTGTCTTTTTGCAACCAATTGGCCGTTCAGGGACAAGCCCGCCTTATCCTGATCACCAACGAAGATACGGATGAATTGAAGGAGACTGTTACCCCCACTCCCCTGACCTCTTTTATTCAAAAACCAGTCGATCCATCCTTCCTGTTTGATAGTATTCTTGAAGCTTTCGGGAACGAAGTTCTTAAGGAAGTGGTCGAAACAAACTTCGAGACTGTTAAAAACCTCGCGGTGGAAAATATTCAAGGCGCACACATTTTGCTCGTAGAGGACAACCGCATCAACCAGCAAGTCGCACAAGAATTACTGGAACAAGCAAAATTCAGCGTAGAGATCGCCGAAAATGGTAAAGAGGCGTTAAATAAACTGAACACCGACAGCTATGACTGCGTCCTCATGGATATTCAAATGCCGGTAATGGGGGGATATGAAGCGACCAAGCTGATCCGTGCCCAAAAACGCTTTGCCGACCTCCCCATTGTCGCCATGACCGCAAATGCGATGGTATCTGACAAGCAAGCCGCACTTAAGGCGGGGATGAACGATCACATTTCGAAACCGATTAATACAAAGACACTTTTTCAAGTATTGCACAACGTCATCCCCCACAAGAAACGCCCGATCCCCATCACCCGCAGCCAGACAGATGATCAGGAGGCCGCTCACCTCCCGGATATTGCAGGCCTTGACGTTAAAGGCAGCTTAAACAATCTGGGTGGCCAAGTATCTATCTATATTGAAGTTCTGCGCACCTTTGGGATTGTTGCGCGGGGCCTTCATCATGATTTAAGCAAAGCCATTGCCGACAAAGATCACGACATGACTGTTCGCGCGGCGCATACGCTCAAGGGCTTGGCCGCCACTGTCGGGGCAACAAAACTGTACGCCCATACCCGTGACTTGGAATCGACCCTCAAAGAAACAGAATCATACACCCGTTGCGATCTTTATGATAAACTCAATCGTGAACTTCTCCATATCGTCGACCAGATTGAAGACCACTTTTATGAAGGAACTCAACCATCGACCATCACCGCGACGGATCGACCCGACCAGACAAGCTTGAAAGCCGATCTCCTCATTCTTTTGGACATGTTAGACCAGTACGATGTGCAATCAGAGGAACAGTTAAAATCGATCCAACGCATGATCACAGATAAAAAAATACGCCAGAAGCTCATAAAAGCGCAAGAAAGCGTCGATACATACGAATACGAAGAAGCATCCAATATAGTCCGCAAAATCCTTGAAACAATGGATTGAGATAAATCGAACAGGGGGCAGATTTGAGCAACAGTGAGAAAAAAAGCATCCTGATTGTGGATGATATTTCAGCCAATATCGATGTACTCAAAGATATCCTCATTGATGATTACAATATCCGCGTTGCCAAAAATGGCGAAACGGCTCTTAAGATCGCTCAAAAGACGCAACCCCACCTCATTTTACTAGATGTCATGATGCCCGGCATGGACGGCTATCAGGTCTGTCAGGCCCTCAAAGAAAATACCTCGACCCACCGTATACCGGTGATTTTTGTGACTGCCAAAACCGAAGAGGTGGACGAATCGAAAGGGTTTGATGTCGGTGCGGTTGATTACATTACCAAACCCGTTTCTGCCCCAATCGTGCTGCGCCGTGTCCAAAACCATCTATCGCTGGTAAAAACAGAACAGTTGGAGGAACTGGCGCGGGCCTCCATTCGGATGCTGGGGGAAGCAGGACATTACAATGATACCGATACCGGGCAACATATCTGGCGCATGGCGGCTTACGCCAAAGCATTGGCGTTAAAGGCAGGAAAATCACCCGAGTATGCCGAAATGCTGGAGTTAGCGGCCCCCCTTCATGACACAGGAAAAATCGGTATTCCCGATAACGTCCTCAAGGCCCCGCGCAAATTAGACGCGCAAGAATGGACCGTGATGAAAGATCATTCCAGAATCGGATTTGAAATTCTCAGTCATTCAAAGAATCCCGTTTTTGAGATTGCAGCAGAAATCGCCCTGTTTCATCATGAGAAATGGGACGGCACAGGCTATCCCACCGGCACCAAAGGTGCTGATATCCCCTTATCTGCGCGACTGGTGGCGATTGCCGATGTTTTTGATGCCTTGACCATGAAACGTCCTTACAAGGCCCCCTGGAGCGTCGATGACGCGCTCGCAGAAATCAGCAACAGCGCAGGCACACACTTGGACCCTGACCTTGCGGCCCTGTTTTGCGCCATGAAGGACGATCTGGTCCAAATCAAAGACGCTTGGGAAAACACCGCGGAGTGATCACACTCCCCCTAAAAAACGGACAATAAAAAAGCGCTACCAGAGACTGGAAAGCGCTTTTTAATGGCGACCCCTACGGGACTCGAACCCGTGTTGCCGCCGTGAAAGGGCGGTGTCCTAGGCCACTAGACGAAGGGGTCATATATGTTTTTTTAAGTTGAGTGGCGACCCCTACGGGACTCGAACCCGTGTTGCCGCCGTGAAAGGGCGGTGTCCTAGGCCACTAGACGAAGGGGTCACTATTCAACTTCATTTACCAAGCGCGATGGCGACCCCTACGGGACTCGAACCCGTGTTACCGCCGTGAAAGGGCGGTGTCCTAGGCCACTAGACGAAGGGGTCATCGGCGTTGGTGAGCGGGTTATAGACGATGGTTGCGGATCATGGCAAGTGCTAATTTTAATTTTTTTCAAACTTTTTTCATTTTATTGAAATAAGACTTAAAAACAGTCCATTAAGCACGTGCTGCATCATCAATTAACATCTGTACGGACGTCCCGCCGCCCCACGTATCCAGCTTTAAACGACCCGCAATATGCAATTTTTGACCATTATGTTGCAACAGGGCCTGCCCCAGTTCGCTATCCAATGCACGAAACGCAATTGCCTTAAGACGCACACCAAATTGATCACTTAAAAAACAACGCACATGATCACGCCCGACCACATCTGCACGCTGGACGGTGACATCGCCCAACACAAAGCGTGGCTGGGCATTGCCTGCCCCAAATGGACCGACTTGTTCAAGTTCTTCCACCAACGCAGGCGTAACGCCGCTTGGGGAAATCACGCCATCGCAGCTATAGGTCGGGATCACATTCTGTTCTTCGATCTGACTTCCGATCCGATCTACCATAAAGGCCTTAAACTCTTCCAGTTTGTCTTGAGAGACCGTGAAACCTGCTGCCATCGCATGTCCACCACCTTTGACCAGCAAGCCTGACTGACGCGCCGCAATAATCGCCGTCCCCAGATCAACACCTGTTACCGAACGGCCAGATCCATGCCCTTTGCCCTCAGAAAGCGATATAACGCATGCTGGCAGGCTGTAACGCTCTTTTAGGCGCGACGCGACAATCCCGATCACACCGGGGTGCCAGCCCTCGCCTACGGCGATAATAAAGCTACCATTATCCTGCTGATCGACTTGGGTGATCGCTTCATCCAGTACGAGCTGTTCCAGCTCTTTGCGTTCTGCGTTATACCCATCCAGTTGCGCAGCAATCTCTGCCGCTAATCCAGCATTGTCGGTGGACAGCAAGTTTGCCCCCAAATATGATTCCCCAACACGACCGCCAGCATTAACCCGCGGCCCCAGAATATATCCGGCGTGATAAGCTTCGGGTGGTTCATTCACACCAGCCGTATCGGCAAGGGCGGCTAGCCCTGCGTTCCCCCGACGGGCCATAACCTTCAACCCCTGCATCACAAAAGCTCTGTTCAAGCCCTTTAAGGGAACCACATCACAAACAGTCCCCAAAGCCACGAGATCCAGCAAAGAGCGCAGATCAGGCTCGTTACGTCCCTCCTTAAACCAGTCAGCCTCACGCAGTGCGCGGTTGATCCCTACCGCAAAGATAAAGGTCATTCCCACGGCTGCCAGATGCCCATAACGGCCATCTTCATCCAACCGCTTGGGGTTGATCAGCGCTACACACTCTGGCAATTTCACTTCGGCCTCATGGTGATCAACCACGATGACATCCATACCTAACTCAGCCGCACGGGCCAACGGTTCAAACGATGTTGTCCCACAATCCACGGTTACAATGACATCGACGCCCTGTTTCTTCAACACATCCATGGCATCCACATTGGGACCATAGCCTTCAGTCATACGATCAGGGATATAGATCGTGGATTTAGCCCCCACCCCATTGAGAAACCGTCGAAAGAGCGCAGACGACGTTGCACCATCCACGTCGTAATCCCCAAAAATGGCGATAAGCTCCTGATTCTGGATAGCCTCAGCCACACGGGCGACACCGTCTGCCATGCCTTGAAACTGGTTCGGGTCCGGCAAAAGGTCGCGCAAAGTGGGGTTGAGAAACGTTTGTGCGTCGTCCAGCGTCACATTACGTGCCGCCATTACCCGTCCGGTCAGTTCGGAAACACCAAGGCGTTGCGATAATGCCATGGCGGTACGTTCGTCATACGCACGCCCAACCCATCTTTTACCGGAAACGGATTTTTCTACATTCAGAAGGTAATCCATATCCTACTTCGTCTTTGTTCTAGAGTTCTAAGATACCGGCGCGGTCAAGGTCGTGATGGGCCTCAACAAACCGTACAGTCCCACTTTGGGAGTTCATAACCAGCGAATGGGTCTGGGCATAGCTCCCCACCCGTTGCACGCCGCGCAGCAACGCCCCATCCGTCACACCGGTTGCGGCAAACATCACATTGCCTTTTACCAGGTCGTCCAATGCATATTTCCTATCGAGGTCTTCGATATCCATATCATGTGCAATTTTGCGTTCTTCCGGGCTACGAAAGACCAAACGGCCTTGAAACTGCCCGCCGATGCATTTAAGCGCAACAGCGCCCAATACCCCCTCAAGCGCGCCGCCGATACCGATATAGACGTCAATGCCACTTTGCTGTTGGCTCGTCGCGATGACGGCTGAAACATCCCCATCCGGGATCAATTTAATGCGCGCACCCGTCTCGCGGATGCTGCTGATAATCGCTTCGTGGCGGGGGCGTTCCAACACACAGACCACAAGATCAGAAACTTCACACCCTTTAGCGTCCGCAATGGCACGTAGATTTTCTTCCGGTGTCGCATCCAGATCAATGATCCCATCCGGCAAGCCGCCACCAACAGCGATTTTGTTCATATAGACAGGGGGCGCCTGAAACAATTGCCCACGTCCTGCCATCGCAACGATAGACAGCGCATTCGGCCCACCCTTGGCAGCCGACGTGATACATTCTAGCGGTTCAAGGGCGAAATCGATTTTCGCCCCTTCACCTGTCCCCACTTTTTCGCCCGTAAATAAGACGGACGTGTGGTCCTCATCACCTTCACCGATGACGACACGACCGTCGATATACATCCCGTTCAAGGCCGTGCGCAGGGCTTCAGCGGCAGATCTGTCTGCCAACTCCTCATCCCCACGGCCCATCACGGAAGAAGAGGCAATCGCCGCCGCTTCGGTTGCCCGCACAGCTTCGAGAGCCAGATTGCGGTTTACCCCACCTAATTGTGCCATCATCAGATTCCTTTAAAAGTCTTCGATGCGGATCATCCTTGGTGTTTCAACAACGCTATCCAGTGCATCAATTTCTTCAAGCGCCTTCAGCATTGCAGTCTCATTTGTTTCGTGCAACGTCAGAACCAACGGCACATGACCGCCCGGTGCGCGGTTGCGTTGAACAATCGTTTCCATAGAAACTTCGTTGCGCTTCAACACATTTGCGACATCCGCAAATACGCCCGGCTTATCCAGCACCATAAGACGCACATAGTAAGCCCCTTGATGGCGCGCAAGAGAAGCTGATTCCATTTTCACCAATTTCTCCGCAGGTGTGGAGAATGTCGGCACAACCAGCCCACGGGCAATATCCACAAGGTCACCAACCACAGCTGATGCGGTCGGGCCTTCCCCTGCCCCACGGCCTTCAAAGACGCAACGATCAACAAAGTTACCTTCAACGACAACCGCATTGAACACATCTTCCACACGGGAAATCGGTGTCTCTTTAGAGACCATGCACGGATGGACACGTTGTTCCAAACGACCATCCTGACAAGATGTGATGCCCAGCAACTTAATGCGATAGCCCAGTTCTTCTGCAAAGTCGATATCGATCGGGGAGACATGGCGGATCCCTTCCACCTGCACCCCGTCAAAATCGACTTCACATCCAAAGGCAACACTGCTCAAGATCGCTAGCTTATGAGCGGCATCAATCCCGTCCACATCGAAGCTTGGATCAGATTCAGCATACCCAAGTTCTTGCGCTTCAGACAGGATGACGTCAAAGTCACGACCTGTCTCACGCATATTGGTCAGCATATAGTTACAAGTCCCGTTCAGGATACCGTACACACGGTTAAACGTATTCCCTGCCAAGCCTTCACGCAGCGCCTTGATGATGGGAATACCACCCGCGACCGCCGCTTCATAAGACAGGCTGACGCCTTGGGCTTCTGCCGCTTTTGCAAGGGCCGTCCCATGATGTGCGATCAAGGCTTTGTTGGCTGTTACGACGTGTTTTCCATTGGCAATCGCCGCTTCACACATCGCCTTGGCAATCCCGTCCGAGCCGCCGATCAATTCCACGACAACGTCAACATTTTCATCCGCCGCCATTTCAACCGGATTGTCATACCATGTCATCGCATCCAACGACACACCGCGGTCACGATTGCGATCACGTGCACTGACTGCCGACACTTCAATCGTGCGACCACAACGTGCTGCGATCGCCTCCGCGTTATCGTTCAAAACTTTGATGACACCGGCACCAACAGTACCAAGGCCGGCAATGGCAATTTTAATAGGCTTGTCCATGGTTCACTTACAATATTCTAGGTATAAAAAGGAAGGATGAGTTAAAGCGCTTCGCCAGCGTTGTGGTTGCGCATAAACGTCTTGATGTTGCGTACCGCCTGACGGATCCGATGGACATTTTCAACCAGACCAATACGCACATAGCCTTCGCCATGTTCCCCAAAACCAACGCCCGGAGCCACAGCGACCTGTGCTTCCTTCAGCAATAGTTTGGAAAACTCAAGCGAGCCTAAATGCGCGAATTTCTCAGGGATAGGTGCCCACGCAAACATGGTTGCGGGCGGGCTTGGGATATCCCAGCCAGCTTGCGCCAACCCTTCAATCAACACATCACGGCGCTGTTTGTAAAGCGCGCGAATTTCATCAACACAGTCTTGCGGGCCATTCAAAGCCGCTGCAGCAGCGACCTGAACCGGTGTAAATGCGCCATAATCCAGATAGGATTTAATACGGGTCAACGCACCGATCAGTTGCTTGTTACCGGTCGCATAGCCAATACGCCACCCCGCCATGGAGTAGGTCTTGGACATGGACGTAAATTCAACAGCAACGTCCCACGCATTTTTAACTTGCAGGATGCTGGGCGGTGGGTTGTCATCAAAATAAATTTCAGCATAGGCCAGATCGGACAGGATCCAGATGCCATGCGCACGACAAAAATCCACGATCTCTTCATAGAAACCGAGATCACACACACAGGCGGTCGGGTTGCTTGGGTAGTTCAAAACGATGGCAGACGGCTTCGGCAAGCTGTGCTGAACCGCGCGCTTCAACGCTTCGATCATATCTTCACCCGGGATAGCCGGGATGTTACGCACAGATGCGCCCGCGATCATGAACCCAAAATGGTGGATCGGATAGCTTGGGTTCGGCACCAGAATGACGTCACCGGGCGTCGTAATTGCAGACGCAAGGTTCGCCAGCCCTTCTTTTGACCCAAGTGTGACAACTGTTTCCGTTTCCGGGTCAATGGTCACACCGAAACGACGCTCATAATAGGCTGCGTTTGCATTGCGCAGACCTTTAATCCCGCGCGAAACGGAATATCCATGCGCCTTCGGATTTTTGACAGTTTCAACGAGTTTATCGACGATATGTTGCGGGGTTGGGCTGTCCGGGTTGCCCATGCCAAAGTCGATAATATCTTCCCCCGCCGCTCGCGCCGCTGCCTTCATCGCATTTACTTCAGCAAAAACATATGGGGGCAGACGCTTAATGCGGTGAAACTCTTGTTCCATGACCTCGAGAGACCTTTCTAACTGGGGGTTTTAAAATAAAATAGGCTTTCCGTATAAGGAGCGCACCTCTGTTTTAGAACACAGGTCCGGCAAAACGGAAAGCCTAAAATTTGAATTAGGGTGGATTTTTAAAAAAATCAGTAATCCACGAAAATTTCCGTCCGTCGGTTGCCCGCTTCACCGGACGGCATCACCTCGCGATAGAGGGGCTGACTGTCCGATACGCCGCCGACATAAAGCCGATCCCCCGTCACACCAAGTTGCAGCAATTTACGTGCAACCATGTCCGCGCGATTAAGGGAAACTTTTTCATTTACAGCAACATGCTGTTCTTGCGTCATGTTACGCGTTCGGGAGCTTGCATGACCAACAACACGGATCACACCACCTTGTTGACGGTGAATGTTCAACACCTCTTTCAGGATACGAACATCTTCGCCGGTCAGATTTGCAGACCCTTTACCAAACTGGATCGTCGCCACCTGAAAAGACCCGGTAAACATACCCGGATTAAACTGGTTGAGCGATAGCGCCTGACCATTCAGGACGACTGCCGGTTCAATGGACATTGCCTGCGCATAGGTATCACGGACATCGGTTGTCATGACATTGTTTAGCGATGCAAATTGTGTCGGCTGGTACGTATTCCCAACAGGCTGTTGCATAACCCCATTACCGGAAATCACAACCGTCCCGAACTGGTTATCCATCATATCATAACCATTGCCCATCTGTGCGTTCATGTCCAGCGGACGAGTCTGTGCAAGACTGTCTGCATAAACTTCACTCACACTGCGCGTATCACGCACGGGCTGAGTTGACGTCGCCGGACTGACAACACGATCCTGTACCGCCGCACGCGTCGGTTGGTTTTGTACGATTTCACTTGTGGTCACAGACTGAGTCGGCGCAGCTTGAGGGGCTGGCGGTTGCTCTGCAACGTCAACCGACTTGCCATCCGTCAACGCATTGACAACCTCGCCCTGACGCGCCACAGGTTCGCTATAGCCGCGATCAGCCGAATTGGCAGCAACAAAGCCCGGCTCAACGTTTTTGGGGAGGGTACGTGCCGCCTCTTCGGACACGGTTTCGGCTGTGCTGTCAGCACCTTCCGCCATTTCCGCCTCATCGTCGGAAAAATACTCAACCGAAGAACGATACCATTCAACAGGATTAACTGCATCGGGAACGGACGAACAACCAACAAGCAAAAGCGGTGCCGCCAAGACAGCAGCCTGCGCCATTAGTTTATTCTTAAAGGATTTACCCAACATACTTAATTCCCCTTGAGTTCGCCAACTGGCATATATCCACGGTTTCTTTATCCGCAATCTAAACCAATAAACTCATAAGGTTAATACAAAATTATAAAAATTACGAATTTTCTTCCTCAAGGTAGTTGGCTGCGACCTCAACATAGTGATCCGTCCCCAGTTTCAAGCCCGCAATTTGCTCCGGCGTGAGGTCGCGCATTTTCTTTGCTGGATTACCGCCCCACAGTTCCCCGGACTTGACCCGTTTGCCCGGCGCGACAAGCGCACCAGCCGCAACCATCGCCCCGCCTTCAACAACCGCGCCATCCAGCACAACCGCACCCATGCCGACAAAAGCGCCATCTTCCAGCCTACAGCCATGAATGACCGCATTATGCCCAACCAGTACATCATCCCCGATATACGTACCGAAACGGTTTGCCGTCACATGAATAACTGTTCCATCCTGCACGTTGCTGCGCTTGCCAATGCGAATTTCATGCACATCACCGCGTAAAACACAACCATACCAAATGCTGGAATGTTCGCCGATCTCCACATCACCGATCAACACCGCATTTTCTGCGATGAAGGCGGTTTTATCGACTTTTGGTTCCATGCCTTTATATTTTCTTAGCAACGGTTTCATTTCTTTGTTTCCTCTCATTTTTTCTTTTAACTTTGCATCCAGTAGCGCAAAACCGCGCTCACGGCTTCGGGTTGCTCCATACTGGAAAGGTGCCCGCAATTTTCAATTTCCACAAGACTTGCGTTTTTCATGGCTTCCACCATTTTTTGCGACAGCTTCAGTGGGGTCAATTGATCCTGTCGCCCGACAATAACCACTGTCGGACAGGTGATCGCGCCGAGGTCTGCAAAGCAGTCGCGCCTATTCAACAAGGCTTCCTGCTGTTTAATAAACACATTTTCACCAACACGATGGGCCATGGCATCGACCTGCCCGACCAGGTCTTCATCCCCAATGCGGCTTGGATGGATCAGACGGGGCAACAGCATCTCCATGATCGCCCCCATCCCCTGATTGCGCGCCGACTCCATGATGGATTTTCTAAAGGCCGCATGATCTTCTGTATCCGCGTAGGGCGACACATCCAGCAACGCCAAACGGTTGATGCGCTCCGGTGCACGGCGGACCAGATCAAACGCCACATAACCGCCCATGGATAAACCCGCGACAGAAAAAGTCTTCGGGGCCGCCTCCAGCACCTTATCGGCATAGGCTTCTATGCTCGCCCCGTCCCTAAAGTCAGCGACCTGAACATCGTAGGTCACAGACAGACTTTCAATCTGATGGCGCCACAAGCTGCGATCACACATCATGCCGGGGAGCAGAATGAGGGTTTCTTTTGTCATATCATTATAATCTTGATTTTATTTAATAAGCGGCAAAATGGCCTTGAAGTTTTCTGTGCCGGACACGCCCAGCCATTCAAACATCACCATTTCAGCGCAAACAATTTGCGCACCGGCCTGACGCATCCGTTCAATCCCCAGCATTTTGTTTTTTGCTGTCCGTGAGGCAACCGCATCTTCGACGACAAAAACCTGATAGTCCTTTTCAATCAGGTCCAACACTGTTTGTAAAACGCACACATGGGTTTCCATGCCACTGACAACGATTTGGCGAGCGTCCGACAGTTCCAGAGATTTAACAAAGGCCGGTTCCTCCATGCTGGAGAAACTCATTTTCTCCACCACGTTTTCCTTGGACATATGGGCCGCAAGCTGTGGCACTGTGCCCCCGATCCCGGCGGGATATTGCTCCGTCACGATATGCGGAACATTCAGGATTGTGGCGGCCTGAAGTAACTTTACATTCGCAGAAATCGCTTCTTCCCCCTTAAACATTGCGGGGGCCAATCGTTCTTGAACATCGACAATTACAAATAAACTATTCTCTGCTTTCATGCGTAAAGCCATAAGCCTGCCTTTCTTCAATTATCCTTTTTTGACACGTTAACCGATCTTCAAACAAAGAGAAAGTGCCATAATTATTGACTTCTGCGGATAATTACCTAATATCCCGCCAACATATATGTGGAAAGAAATGTAAATGAATTTTGCCGATCTCGGACTAACTGAAAAGCTCCTCTCTGCTGTCACGGACGCAGGATATGAAACCCCGACCCCCATTCAGGCACAAGCTATCCCCCAGGTTTTGATGGGGCGCGACATTTTAGGCTGTGCGCAAACAGGGACAGGGAAAACGGCCTCATTTACCCTCCCAATGATAGACATTCTGGCGTCAGGACGTGCCCGTGCCCGCATGCCGCGCTCGCTGATCCTTGCCCCAACCCGTGAGCTTGCCGCGCAGGTTGCCGACAATTTTGAAACCTATGGCAAAAACCATAAGCTCAGCATGGCCCTGCTCATTGGCGGGACATCTATGGGCGATCAAATGAAGATCATTGATCGTGGCGTAGACGTTCTCATCGCCACGCCTGGTCGTTTGCTGGACTTATTTGAACGCGGCAGCCTTCTCTTGCGCGACGTAAAGATCCTCGTGATTGACGAGGCTGACCGCATGATGGACATGGGCTTTATCCCTGATGTGGAAAAGATCGTTTCTCTATTGCCACAAATTCGCCAAACGTTGTTTTTCTCAGCTACCATGGCGCCAGAAATTAAAAAGCTTGCTGACAAATTCCTGATGAACCCGAAAGAGATCACAGTCAGCCGCCCGGCGACAACGGCGGACACCGTGCGCCAAGGTCTTCTGATGGTTGATTGCAAAGCAACTGACGGAAAAACAAAACGTGATGCGCTGCGCCAACTGATTGAAAGCGAAGACGTTAAAAACGCCATCGTCTTTTGTAACCGCAAGCGCGATGTGGACATTGTTTATCGCTCTCTTAACAAGCATGGCTTTAATGCCGGCCAGATGCACGGCGACATGGCCCAATCCGCCCGTATGGAAACGCTGGATAAATTTAAAAACGACGAAATCACGTTCCTCGTCTGTAGTGACGTTGCCGCACGTGGTCTTGACGTTCCTGCCCTAAGTCACGTGTTCAACTATGACCTCCCCAGCAATGCGGACGATTATGTTCACCGCATTGGCCGTACAGGGCGCGCAGGCAAACAAGGTACGGCCCTGAGCCTGTCCACACCGTCAGATAAAAAATATCTCGGTGCCATCGTCAAATTGATCGGCAATAAAATCCCGCCCATTGACTTAAAGCTGGAAGAACCGACACACAAAGAAGCCCGTCCGCCGAAGGCCAATCCGAAACGCGAACGTGAACGCGACCAAGACCAGGATCGCCGCAGTCGCAACACCCGAAACCGTCGCTACGATTCTCAAGATGAAGTTCAGGTTCAGGAAGAACCGGAAAACGGTGTCATCATTGGGATGGGCACACATACACCGGCCTTCCTTCTGCGTCCGATTACATTGGAAGAAGAAGAAAAGCCAGTCGCTAAAAAGGCGACCACCAGAAAAACCACGGCGAGAAAAGCACCGGCTAAAAAGACAACCGCCGCTGCCAAAAAGAAAACGCCCGCTAAAAAAGAAGCTCCTGCTGAAACACCTGCAGAAGAAACACCCACAGCTGCGCCAACGGAGGTTGAAGCTAAACCTGCTGACAAGCCGGAGAAGCCTAAAGCACCGCGTAAGCGCCGCACGACCACCAAGAAAAAGGTCGAGGAAATCAAGATTGTTGAAGGTCCGGCAGAAGAACCGGCAAAACCTGAAACACCTGAAACACCTGAAACAGACAACGCCTAACGAAAAAGGCCTCCGACAGATCGGAGGCCTCAGATCTCTGACAAACCCCGTCAATTTTGGCGGGGTTTGTTATTTTCTATAAGGTTGTGTTTTTTTGTTCTGTTGGACATTTCTTTAAGCAGGTTGCTCCACTGCTTCATTTTCAGGCATATGTGGGCGTTCCAGTGGGTAAATATCGCCATAAAAACCTGAGACGGGCTAAGATGAGGGCGATTTTCTTGATGTTTTGGGCGGTGGCTGCCATCAAGCATTGCTCTTTCACTTTAGTCAGGCCTCTCAGACGGGCATAGCGGTGCCCATGTAGTTGTTTGGCATCAGCAAAACTGCGTTCCACAGTTTCCTTGCGCCGTTTGT
>NZ_JHYO01000006.1 GCF_000688235.1 Terasakiella pusilla DSM 6293
CCGGGTTCTATCAACCCGCACAAAAAGTTCAAAGGCGAAGCTTACATTCTTACTAAAGAAGAAGGTGGCCGTCACACGCCGTTCTTTGCGAACTATCGTCCGCAGTTCTACTTCCGTACAACTGACGTAACTGGTTCTATCACTCTGCCGGAAGGCACAGAGATGGTTATGCCTGGCGATAACGTAGAGTTCGAAATCGAATTGCTGACACCGATCGCGATGGACGAAGGTCTTCGTTTCGCGATCCGTGAAGGTGGTCGTACAGTTGGTGCGGGCGTTGTGTCCAAGATCCTCGACTAATCGACCTTTTCGGTTAAACGAGAAAGCCTCCTACCTAAGGGTAGGGGGCTTTTTTGTTGGTCAAAGGTGACGCAGGATTCTTGTAAAGGCGACGGGGAAGGTGTTTTGGGTCGTCAATCTGCTTAAATGCTCTCGGACGGTGAAGCGAGAAACGGCAGAACTAAGCGGTCTTTAACGGAGCGTTAAAAAAGAGTCATTTTTCCCTTGCATCACATCGGCTGATCCCATATAAACCCGTCATTCGCTCTTTCACCCCATTTAAGGGGATGAGTACTTCGGCGTTCCATGTTCCCTTAAAAGAATAGGAAATTGTCGAGGTTTTTTTGTTGTCTGGTTTAGGTAATACACTCCTATGGAACACCAAAATATCCGCATTCGTCTGAAGGCATTCGATCATCGCGTACTGGATCAGTCCGCGAAAGAGATCGTAAACACTGCTAAACGGACTGGTGCACAGGTAAAGGGTCCAATCCCGTTACCTACTCGTATTGAGCGTTTCACAATTCTGCGTTCTCCTCACGTAAACAAGAAATCTCGTGAGCAGTTCGAAACGCGGACTCACAAACGTCTTTTAGACATCGTGGATCCGACGCCGCAGACTGTGGATGCGCTTATGAAGCTGGACCTCGCGTCCGGCGTTGATGTTGAAATTAAGCTTTAAAGGATTAGGGCAGATGCGATCTGGTCTCATCGCGCAAAAGTTGGGTATGACCCGTCTTTTTGCTGAAAACGGCAACCATGTTGGCGTCACAGTATTGAAGGTAGATACTCAAGTAGTAGCGCAGCGTACCGAAGACAAGGATGGCTACACGGCTGTGCAGCTCGGATTTGGTAGCGCCAAGGTCAAGAGCGTGAGCAAGCCCATGCGCGGGCACTTCGCCGCTAACAAGGTGGAGCCAAAAGCCAAATTGGCAGAATTCCGCGTGGAACCTGAAGGCCTTATTGAAGTCGGTGCAGAAATTTCTGCTGAGCACTTCGTGGTTGGTCAATTCGTCGACGTGACGGGTACATCAATCGGTAAAGGTTTTGCAGGGGCTATGAAGCGCCACAACTTTGGTGGTCTTCGTGCTTCTCACGGTGTGTCAATCTCACACCGTTCACATGGTTCCACCGGTCAATGTCAGGACCCAGGCCGAGTCTTCAAAGGTAAGAAGATGGCGGGCCATATGGGTGCTGCGCGTGTGACTGTTCAGAACCTCGAAATCGTCGCCACAGATGGCGAGCGTGGTCTTATCATGGTTAAGGGCGGTTTGCCCGGCTCCAAGGGTGGATACGTTTTGGTGAAAGATGCTGTAAAGCGTCCGGCACCTGAAGGTCTTCCATTCCCGGCTGCTGTGAAAGCTACGTCTGCTGCGGAAGCTCCGGCTGAAGCACCAGAGACGACTGAGGAATAAGTGGCATGAAGTGCGACGTAATTAGTCTTGAAAACAAGAAAGTCGGCGATATCGAGCTGGACGATGCCATTTTTGGTGTCGAGCCGCGCGCTGACATTCTTCATCGTGTGGTAAACTGGCAGTTGGCACGCCGCCAAGCTGGTACACACAAAGTTAAAACACGTGGTGAACTCGCCATCGTTAAAACAAAACCGTTCAAGCAAAAGGGTACCGGTAACGCTCGTCAGGGCTTTAAAGGTGTTACTCAGATGCGCGGCGGTGCGACTGTTCATGGTCCTGTTGTTCGTTCTTACGCACACAGCCTGAACAAAAAAGTTCGCAAACTCGGTCTGAAATGTGCTTTGTCTGCAAAAGTTGCTGACGGTGCGTTGATCGTTGTTGACGATGCGAAATTCGATACTGCGAAAACCAAAGATGCTGCACTGAAGCTTAAAGCTTTGGGTTGGACATCTGCCCTGGTGATCGACGGTACCGATGTTGACGCTAACTTCCAGAACGCAATTGCCAACATTCCTGGCATTGACGCTCTGCCGAGCCAAGGCGCCAACGTTTACGATATCCTTCGCGCTGACAAATTGGTTCTGACCAAGGGTGCAGTCGAAAAATTGGTGGAGCGCTTGTCATGACAAAATATCTAGCAAGCAAAATTACCGTTTCTAAAGAACGTGAGTTTGAATTGCTGCGTTCTCCGGTAATCACCGAGAAAGCGACGCTCTTGTCTGAGCACAACCAAGTTACGTTCCGCGTACCGATGGATGCCAATAAGGTTGAAGTCCGTAAAGCGGTAGAAAGCGTATTTGGTGTAAAGGTTACTGCGGTTAATACCATTATCACTAAAGGTAAAACCAAACGTTTCCGTGGCCGCGTTGGTCGTCGTGCCGATGTCAAAAAAGCAATCGTTACACTCGCTGAAGGCGAGTCTATCGACGTGACGACGGGGGTATAAACCATGGCTTTGAAAAAATTCAAACCAACGACTCCGGGCCAACGTAACTTGGTTCTGGTTGATCGTTCCGATCTCTACAAAGGTAAGCCAGTTAAGTCTTTGACTGAAGGCCTGCGTAAGACCGGTGGTCGTAACAACACAGGTCGTATTACATCCCGCCGTATTGGTGGGGGTCATAAGCGTCGTTATCGCTTTATCGACTTCAAACGTAATGCGAAATTTGATGTTCCAGCGACTGTTGAGCGTCTCGAGTACGATCCGAACCGTACAGCCTTTATCGCTCTTATTCGCTACGAAGACGGGGAACTGTCTTACATCCTAGCTCCGCAACGCCTGCAAGCTGGTGACACTGTTGTGTCTGGTCAGCGCGTTGACGTAAAACCTGGTAATGCTATGCCGTTGGCTAACATTCCAGTTGGTACCATTGTTCACAACGTCGAAATGAAGCCTGGTAAAGGTGGTCAGATCGCTCGTTCTGCTGGTACTTACGTTCAACTCGTTGGTAAAGACCAAGGGTACGCTCAGCTTCGTCTCGGCTCAGGTGAAGTTCGCCTGGTTCGTGGTGAGTGCATGGCAACTATCGGCGCTGTATCTAACGCGGATCAGCAAAACGTTAAGCTCGGCAAAGCCGGTCGTAAACGTTGGTTGGGCAAGCGCCCGTCTGTCCGTGGTGTGGCTATGAACCCTGTCGATCACCCGCATGGTGGTGGTGAGGGTCGTACTTCTGGTGGTCGTCATCCGGTGACGCCATGGGGTAAGCCGACCAAAGGTAAGCGCACTCGTAGCAACAAGAAGACGGACGCGTTGATTATGCGCAGCCGTCATAAGAAATAGGAGGCCGGCTCGTGGCTCGTTCCGTATGGAAAGGACCGTTTGTTGACGGCTATCTTCTCTCTAAAGCAGAGAAGGCACGTGAGTCCGGTCGCAATGATGTCATTAAGACATGGTCGCGTCGTTCCACTATTCTGCCGCAATTCGTAGGCCTCACATTTGGCGTCTACAACGGTAATAAATTTATCCCGGTATTGGTGACCGAAGATATGATTGGACACAAGTTTGGTGAATTCTCACCGACTCGTACCTATTATGGTCATGCTGCCGACAAAAAAGCCAAGAGGAAGTAAGTTATGGGTAAGAAAAAGGCAGATCGTCGCCTTGCCGATAACGAGGCAATGGCTCGCGCCAAAATGATCCGTGTCAGCCCACAAAAGCTGAACCTGGTCGCAGCCTCCATCCGTGGCAAAAGCGCTTCTGCAGCGGTTGCTGAATTGACATTTTCCAAGCGTCGCGTCGCTAAAGACGTGAAAGCGATTTTGGAATCTGCAATTGCCAACGCAGAAAACAATCACCAGCTTGACGTTGACAACTTGTTTGTCGCTGAAGCTTCAGTAGGTCGCGCTATGGTTATGAAACGCTGGCGTCCACGTGCTCGTGGTCGTGTTGGCAAGATCATGAAACCATGGAGCAACATGCGCATCATTCTTCGTGAACGTGAGGAGACAGCATAATGGGTCAGAAAGTAAACCCGATTGGGCTTCGCCTCGGGATCAACCGTACATGGGAATCCCGTTGGTACGCTGACAAAGGCGATTATGCTACGAAGCTTCACCAAGATTTGGAACTGCGCGAGTACATCAAAAAAGAACTCGCTCAGGCCGGTGTTGCTAAAGTCGTCATCGAACGTCCTGCTAAACGTGCGCGTATTACCATTCACACGGCTCGTCCGGGCGTGATCATTGGTAAAAAAGGTGCAGACATTGAGAAGCTTCGCCTGAAGCTTTCTAAAATGACTGGCAACGACGTTCGCTTGAATATCGTCGAAATCCGCAAGCCGGAACTGGACGCACAACTCGTAGCTGACGGCATTGCCCAGCAGCTTGAGCGTCGTGTTTCTTTCCGTCGTGCAATGAAGCGCTCTGTTCAATCAGCTATGCGTCTTGGCGCACTCGGTATTCGTATCAACTGCTCCGGCCGTTTGGGTGGTGCTGAGATCGCGCGTACTGAATGGTATCGTGAAGGTCGTGTTCCGCTGCACACACTTCGTGCACACGTGGATTACGGGACTTCTACAGGTCACACGACTTATGGTGCGTGTGGCGTGAAGGTCTGGATCTTCAAAGGCGAGATCATGGCACACGATCCGATGGCTGTTGAAAACCTTGCGTCTGATGCGCAAGCAACACGCTAAGGAGTAGATAGTCATGTTATTGCCAAAACGTACCAAGTTCCGCAAAATGCATAAAGGCCGTATCAAGGGCAATGCAAAAGGCGGTTCTTCATTGAACTTTGGAGCTTACGGCTTGAAGGCGTTGTCTCCAGAGCGCGTAACGTCTCGTCAAATCGAAGCGGCCCGTCGAGCCATGACCCGTCACATGAAACGTGCTGGTCGTGTCTGGATCCGCATCTTCCCTGACGTTCCTGTTTCCAAAAAACCTGCTGAAGTCCGTATGGGTAAAGGTAAAGGTTCTGTGGAATTCTGGGCGTGTAAAGTGAAGCCGGGTCGTATCATGTTTGAGATCGACGGTGTTCCGCAAGATGTTGCTCGTCGTGCCATGGAATTGGCCGCAGCAAAATTGCCGGTTCGCACACGCTTCGTAACCCGTCTGGGTGAAGGAGAATAAGAATGAACGCTGCAGAAATCCGTTCCAAAAGCTCTGACGAGCTGAAGGATGAGCTGCTGAAATTGCGTAAGGAAGCGTTTAACTTGCGCTTCCAGCAAGCCAGCGGTCAATTGGAAAACACAGCACGTGTCCGTCAAGTGCGTCGCGATATCGCGCGTATCAAGACGGTCATCGCAGAAAAAGCCTAAGGAGATTTTTTAATGCCTAAGCGTATACTCCAAGGCGTTGTTGTTAGCGACAAACAGGAAAAGACCGTTGTAGTGAAAGTTGAGCGCCGCTTTATGCACCCGCTCTACAAGAAATTCATTAAACGTTCTAAAAAGTATGCCGCGCACGACGAGAACAATCAGTTCAAAATTGGTGACCTGGTGAAAATTCAGGAAACTAAGCCGATTTCCAAGAATAAATCTTGGGAAGTACTGACAGAGGAAGCCTAAGCGGGCTTCCTCGCTGTCGTGACAGTGAGAAAATTTTTGATAAGTCTTGACTGTGGATGCTTAAACCATTAGGTATCCACACCTTGACTTCAAAAGTTTAACTTGAATGTCTTAAATGGGGGAGCATAAGTTTTTATGCTTCCTCGCTTTCGTGACCAGAATCTAGATTAAAGGATGATTCTATGATTCAGATGCAAACCAACCTGGAAGTGGCAGATAACTCTGGCGCACGCCGGGTGCAGTGCATCAAGGTTCTCGGTGGTTCAAAACGCCGGTGGGCTTCTGTAGGCGACGTTATCGTTGTCTCCGTTAAAGAAGCTATACCGCGCGGTCGTGTGAAAAAAGGTGACGTGCATCGCGCCGTTATCGTTCGCACTTCCAAGGACATCCGTCGCCCTGATGGCTCTGTAATCCGTTTCGATAAGAACGCTGCTGTTTTGATTAACAAAAACGGCGAACCTATCGGCACACGTATCTTCGGCCCGGTTACACGTGAACTTCGCGCTCGTAACTACATGAAGATTGTCTCCCTCGCTCCGGAGGTTCTCTAACATGGCTGCCAAGATTAAAAAGGGCGATAGCGTTATCGTTCTGACCGGTAAAGACAAGGGCAAGACTGGTGAAGTCCTCAGCGTTAAACCTGCTGAAGCCAAAGCTGTTGTTCAAGGCATCAATTTGGTTAAACGCCATACGAAGCCGACCCAATTCCAAGCCGGCGGTATCGTCGAAAAAGAAGCCGCAATTGCGATCTCTAACATCGCGGTTGTCGATCCTAAAGAAGGCAAAGCGACTCGCGTTGGCTTCAAAACTCTCGAAGACGGCAAGAAGGTTCGCTACGCGAAACTTTCTGGCGAAGTCATCGACAGCTAAGGGATAGGATCAAATGGCTCGTCTTAAAGAAGTATATAACTCTACCATCCGTCCTGCGATGCAAGAAGAATTCAGCTACGAGAATGAAATGCAAATTCCGAAGCTGGAAAAAATTGTGATCAACATGGGTGTTGGTGAAGCTGCGGCCGATAAGAAAAAAATCGATGCAGCGGTTTCTGAACTGGAAGCAATTACAGGTCAGAAAGCAGTTAAAACTAAAGCGAAAAAATCTATCGCGGGCTTCAAGCTTCGTGAAGAACAGATTGTCGGCTGTAAGGTTACGCTTCGTCGTACCCAAATGTTCGAATTTCTGGATCGCTTGGTGAACATTGCACTGCCGCGCGTTCGTGATTTTCGCGGTCTGAACGGCAAATCTTTCGATGGTCGTGGCAACTACGCCATGGGTATCAAAGAGCAAATCGTATTCCCGGAGATCGACTACGACCAAGTAGACGCGATCCGTGGTATGGACATCGTAATCTGCACAACGGCTAAAACGGATGAAGAAGCAAAATCTTTGCTTGCTAAGTTCGACCTGCCGTTCGCGAAGTAATCGATAGAAGGAAATTTAGTTATGGCTAAAGCAAGTGCTGTCGAAAAAAACAAACGTCGCGAGCGTAAGGTAGCCCAATACGCTAAAAAACGCGCAGAACTCAAAGCAATCATCAAGAACCGTGACCTGCCAGGCGAAGATCGTATGGCTGCACAGTTCAAGCTGAACGCTATGCCGCGCGATGCGTCTAAGAGCCGCATTCGTTTGCGTTGTGAAGTCACTGGTCGTCCCCGTGGTAACTACCGTAAGTTCAAGATGTGCCGGATTAAATTCCGCGACTTGGCTTCCATCGGTAGCCTGCCTGGCGTCGTCAAGTCGAGCTGGTAAGGAGATACGATAATGTCTATGTCAGATCCCTTAGGGGATATGCTGACCCGTATCCGTAACGGTCAACAAGCTAACAAAAGCGCAGTAAATGCGCCTGCGTCCAAGCTGCGTGCGAACGTTCTGGAAGTATTGAAACGGGAAGGTTACATTCGTGGTTTCGAAAAAGTTACTGGTGATTCAGGCTTTGACGAACTGCGTATTGAGCTGAAATACTTTGATGGCAAACCTGTCATCTCTAAAATCAAGCGTGTGTCTACACCGGGTCGCCGTGTGTATTCTGGCGTGAACGATTTGCCGAAGGTCTTTAACGGCCTGGGTATTTCTATTTTGACCACACCTCGCGGTGTCATGTCTGATGCAGAAGCTCGCGACGCCAATGTTGGCGGCGAAGTCCTCTGCACGGTATTCTAAGGGAGCATACAATGTCACGTATTGGTAAGCACCCTGTTGAAGTTCCTTCAGGCGTTACTGTTACCGTTAACGGTCAAGAAGTTATTGCCAAAGGTAAACTTGGCGAGTTGACATTCGTTGTAATGGATGAAGTTGTCGTCACTCTTGACGATGGTAAAGTCACAGTTGCACCGAAGAACGATACTCGTCGTGCCCGTCAAATGTGGGCGACAGCCCGCACACGTATCAACAATCTGGTCGTTGGTGTGAGCGAAGGTTACAAAAAAGAATTGGAAATCACAGGCGTTGGTTATCGTGCCGCCGTCAAGGGGTCCAATCTTGAATTGCAACTTGGTTTCTCCCATGACGTAATCGTGCCGATTCCGTCTGACCTGCAGATTGCTTGTCCTTCACAGACAGAGATCACGATCTCTGGCGCGGATAAACAGAAGGTCGGTCAGATCGCTGCTGAAATCCGTGATTTTCGTCCGCCTGAGCCTTATAAAGGTAAAGGTGTACGTTACAAGGGTGAGTACATCCTTCGTAAGGAAGGGAAGAAGAAGTAATGTTAAGTTCAAAACAACTTCAGGACCGTCGCGCTCGTCGTGTACGTTTCCAAATCCGCAAACGCGCTACTGGTCGTCCGCGTTTGTCGGTTTTCCGTTCCAGCAAGCACATTTATGCACAAGTCATCGATGACGCTAACGGTGTTACTTTGGTTGCTGCATCTTCCATCGAGAAGGATCTCAAAGGAAGCTTGAAAACTGGTGCTGACGTAGACGCCGCTGCCAAAGTAGGTGCTTTGGTTGCTGAGCGTGCTGTGAAAGCCGGTATCAAGGATGTCGTCTTCGATCGTGGTGGCTACCGCTATCATGGGCGTGTGAAAGCTTTGGCTGACGCAGCTCGTGAAGCTGGTCTGTCGTTCTAAAGGAAGAGTGAGATATGGCACGTAATCCAAAAGAAAACACTCGCGGTAAAGGCCGTGGCAAAGAGAAGGTACAGGAAGCTGATTCCGACCTGATCGATAAGCTCGTCGGCATTAACCGCGTCGCCAAGGTGGTCAAAGGTGGCCGTCGGTTCTCGTTTGCCGCTATGGTCGTTGTAGGTGACGGTCGTGGTCGTGTCGGTTTCGGCACGGGTAAGGCACGTGAAGTTCCGGAAGCCATCCGTAAGGCTACTGATCAAGCTAAACGTAACATGATCCGCGTTCCGCTTCGCGAAGGTCGTACGCTTCACCATGATGTGAAGGGTCACTACGGCGCAGGTAAAGTTATCCTGCGTGCTGCACCAGCAGGTACCGGCGTTATCGCTGGTGGCCCGATGCGTGCAGTCTTCGACGCAATGGGCGTACAAGACGTTGTTGCGAAGTCTCAGGGCACACAAAACCCGAACAACATGATTAAAGCGACTTTCGATGCGCTGCAGAATTCGTTCTCTCCGCGTTCCATCGCCTCCAAGCGTGGGAAGAAAGTTGGTGAAATCGTTGCACGTCGGGACTCAGGTGCGGCTGCTCAAGCTGCTGCAAAGGAGTAATGTGACATGGCTACGAAAAAAACCGTTAAAGTGCAACAGATCGGAAGCCCGATCGGTCGCAAAAAAGATCAGCGCGCAACTTTGGTTGGCCTGGGTTTGAACAAAATTAACCGTGTTTCTGAACTGGAAGATACTCCTTCTGTTCGTGGCATGATTAGTAAAGTTCAGCATCTCGTGCAGATCGTGGAGTAGGGTGTGGGTTTCCACACCTTCCTCTCTTTCGATTTTGTTCGAGAAACTTTAAAGGATTTGAAACATGAAACTCAATGAGCTTCGTGACAATGATGGCGCTAGAAAGTCTCGCATGCGCGTGGGCCGTGGTATGGCTTCAGGCAAAGGCAAGACTTCCGGTCGCGGTCAAAAAGGTCAAAAGGCCCGTAACACAGTTGCGGTTGGCTTTGAAGGCGGTCAAATGCCTTTGTATCGACGCCTGCCGAAGCGTGGCTTCACCAACAACTTCCGTCAGGAATTTGCTGTTGTGAACGTCGGACGCATTCAAAAAGCGATCGATGCTGGTAAAATCAATGCTGGTGAAACACTGAACGTTGATGCACTTAAGGCCGCTGGTCTGGTGAACGATGTTAAAGATGGCGTTCGTCTTCTTAATAAAGGTGAAATCACTACTAAGGTTACGGTTGAAGTCAATAGTGCTTCTTCTGCTGCTGTTGCGGCTGTCGAAAAGGCAGGCGGTTCAGTGACAGTTGACGCTGCTGAGTAAAACCTAAACTTCGATTTCGGACCAAAGTAAGTCCAGGGGACCGTTATGGCATCTGCCGCAGAACAATTAGCTTCTAACATGAACTTCGGTGCTCTCGCGAAAGCGGAAGAACTGAAAAAGCGTATCTGGTTCACGTTAGGGGCGTTGATCGTATATCGCATTGGCGCTTACATTCCTATTCCGGGTATTGACCCTGTTATTCTGCGTGATCTTTTCGCGCAGAATACCGGGGGCATCCTGGGGATGTTCGATATGTTTGCCGGTGGCGCATTGGGTCGTATGACCATTTTTGCGCTTAACATTATGCCCTACATTTCGGCTTCCATTATCATGCAGCTGGGGACGGCGATTTCGCCTTCACTGGAAGCGATGAAAAAGGAAGGTGAACAAGGGCGCAAGAAGATCACGCAATATACCCGTTATCTGACGGTTCTTATTGCAACCTTACAAGCTTACGGTATTGCCGTTGGTTTGGAGGGGATGTCCTCCAGTGCCGGAAGCGCTGTTATTGATCCGGGATACTTCTTCCGGGCCGCTACGGTGATTACGCTGGTCGGTGGTACGATCTTCCTGATGTGGCTGGGTGAGCAAATCACGGCTCGTGGTATCGGAAACGGAATTTCCCTCATCATCTTTGCAGGTATTGTGGCCAACTTGCCATCAGCACTTGCAGGGACACTGGAACTCGGTCGTACAGGCGCTTTGTCTGTTCTGTTGATCGTCTTCTTGCTGGTGATGAGTGTGGCTGTTATCATGTTCATCGTTTACGTTGAGCGTGCGCAGCGCAAAGTGGTTATTCAGTATCCGAAACGTCAGCGCGGTAACAAGGTATACGGGGGCGAAGCTTCCCATATGCCTCTGAAAATTAACACGTCCGGTGTTATTCCGCCGATCTTTGCCAGCTCTCTCTTGCTGTTGCCAACAACTGTGATCTCCATGACCGCAGGGCAGGGGCCAGAGTGGTTGCAAACCGTTGCAGCGTGGTTGGGTCGTGGTCAGCCTTTATATATCGGCTTGTACCTCAGCTTGATCGTATTCTTCGCATTCTTCTACACGTCGGTTGTTTTCAACCCACAAGAGACTGCGGAAAACCTGCGTAAGAATGGTGGATATGTTCCGGGGATTCGACCTGGTAAGAACACAGCCGCTTATCTGGATAAGATTACAACACGTTTGACAGTCATCGGTGCAGCTTATCTGTCTGCTGTCTGTCTACTGCCTGAACTGTTGATCTCGAAATGGCAAGTGCCGTTCTACTTCGGTGGGACAAGTTTGCTGATCGTCGTCACAGTAACCATGGATACGGTAGGTCAAGTGCATTCGCATCTTTTGGCTCACCAGTATGAAGGTCTGATTAAGAAGTCCAAACTTAGGGGGAAAAGAGGATGAAACTAATCTTGTTAGGGGCACCGGGTGCCGGTAAAGGGACCCAAGCCAAACGTCTTGAAGAAGCTTATGGTATTGTTCAGCTCTCAACAGGTGACATGCTGCGCGCGGAAGTCGCAAGCGGTAGTGACATCGGTAAAGAACTGAAAGCAGTGATGGAAGCAGGTAATCTGGTGACAGACGACCTTATCATCTCCATGATTGCAAGCCGAGTGGAGCAGGACGACTGCAAGAAAGGTTATATCCTCGACGGTTTCCCACGTACAACAGCCCAGGCTGAAGCTCTCGACAAAATGCTCGAGGACAAAGGCCAAAAGCTGGATGAAGTCATCGAGATGGTTGTCGACGAAGACGCACTTGTTGAGCGAATTACAGGTCGTTACACCTGCGCCGATTGCGGTCAAGGGTATCACGACTCGTTCCAGAAACCTGCGAAAGAAGGTGTCTGCGACAAGTGCGGTTCCGGCGAGTTTAGCCGTCGCGCTGATGATAACGAAGAAACTGTAAGATCCCGTTTGGTTTCTTATCGCGAACAAACAGCTCCGATTGCTGAACACTACAAAGCAAAAGGAATGTTGAAGACAGTCGATGGCATGGCTGACATTGACGAAGTAACAAACCAACTCAAGAAGATCTTGGGTTAGTATTTAGTTGAACTAAAGGGTTGACAGAATCTTAACGGTTTCTATAATCCCGGCCCTTGGCTCAGGGTAAGAGAATTTATCTTACCTTTATTAATTTAGGTGTGAGGAGAACCGCTTTGGCGCGTATTGCAGGTGTGAACATCCCGACTCAAAAACGAGTTGTGGTTGCACTTACATATATTCACGGAATTGGCCCGGCGAAGTCTCGCGAGATTTGCGAGAAAGTAGGCATTCCGTCTGAGAAGCGTGTAAACGAACTGTCTGATGAAGACGTAGTTAAAGTTCGTGAAACGATCGACAACGACTACACGGTAGAAGGTGACCTTCGTCGTGAAGTTGCTATGAACATTAAACGACTGCTGGACTTGAAAAGCTACCGCGGCCTACGTCACCGGAAAGGTCTTCCGGTTCGAGGTCAACGTACCAAGTGTAACGCTCGTACCCGCAAAGGACCTGCTCGTCCGATTGCTGGTAAGAAGAAATAATTCAGCTAGGACAGTTTAATTATGGCAAAAGCTACAGCACAACGTACCAAAAAACGTGAGCGTAAGAATATCGTTTCCGGTATTGCGCACGTTAACGCTACGTTTAACAACACAATCATCACCATTGCTGATGCACAAGGTAATGCAATTTCTTGGTCTTCTGCAGGTGCACAAGGTTTCAAAGGCTCTCGTAAGTCTACACCTTATGCTGCGCAGATTGCTGCTGAAGATGCAGGCAAAAAGGCGATGGAACACGGCATGAAAACTCTCGAAGTTTTGGTTAAAGGTCCAGGTTCTGGGCGTGAATCAGCTTTGCGTGCTTTGAACGCCGTAGGTTTCACAATTACTTCTATTAAAGATGTGACACCTATCCCGCACAACGGTTGCCGTCCGCGCAAACGTCGTCGCGTTTAATTTGCCTGTCCAACAGGTTCTTCTTATGCCAATAACCGGTACCGATTTTGGGGTATCGGTTTTTGGCTTAGATGGGCCTCCGTTCGGATTCGCTGTTTTTTTTATACTTGTGTGAGGTCAGGGTTGTGATTCAAAAGAATTGGCAAGAACTCATCAAACCGTCCAAGTTAGAAGTGAAGTCCGGTGAAGATAATGGTCGTACGGCTGTTATTGTCGCTGAACCGCTTGAACGTGGTTTCGGTCTGACTCTTGGTAACGCCATCCGTCGTGTGTTGCTGTCATCGCTGCAAGGTGCAGCAGTAACCGCTATCCAAATTGATGGTGTTTTGCACGAGTTTTCGTCTGTACCGGGTGTCCGTGAAGACGTAACTGATATTGTTCTTAACGTTAAGAACATTGCGCTACGCTGTGAAAGCGAAGGCGTAAAGAAGATGCATCTTGAGGCAACTGGTCCAGGCGCAGTGACTGCAGGCATGATTGATTGCCCCGCTGATCTGGAAGTCATGGACCCGGATCTTGTGATCTGCCATCTGGATGCCGATGCCAAGCTGAGCATTGAATTCACTGTTGACACGGGTAAGGGCTATGTCCCGGCTGTTCAAAACCGTCAGGAAGATTCTCCGATCGGTTTGATCCCTGTTGATGCGATCTTCTCTCCGGTGAAGAAAGTGTCTTACAAGGTGGACAACACACGTGTTGGCCGCGTTACCGACTATGATAAGCTGTCTTTGACAGTGACCACAGACGGTTCCGTGACCCCGGAAGACGCTGTTGCGTTGGCAGGTCGTATCCTGCAAGACCAACTGCAACTCTTCATTAACTTCGAAGAGCCTGAAGTGGCTCTGCCGGAGAAGAAAGAAGATGACCTTCCGTTCAACAAGAACCTCCTGCGTAAAGTGGACGAGCTGGAACTTTCCGTTCGTTCTGCAAACTGTCTCAAGAACGACAACATTATCTACATTGGTGATCTGGTTCAGAAAACCGAAGCTGAAATGTTGCGTACGCCGAACTTCGGTCGTAAGTCCCTGAACGAGATCAAAGAAGTGCTCTCTGGTATGGAACTTTCACTGGGTATGGATGTGGACGGTTGGCCGCCGGAAAATATCGAAGATTTGGCAAAGCGTCTCGAAGATCCTTTCTAATCTGAAAGTCGCGTTACTTGCCCGGATCAATGTGATCCATCCTTTTCGTGCCTACCCTTTCTTTTGGATTGAAGGAAGGGTGCGGCGAGAAGATTTACTTATCGCTTCCGCTACTGGCGGAACGAGATAAATAGGAGATACCGTCATGCGTCACCGTTTAGCTGGTCGCAAACTTAACCGTACTAAATCACACCGCCGCGCTTTGTTTGCGAACATGGCGGTTGCTCTGTTGACACACGAGCAAATCAAAACCACTTTGCCAAAAGCCAAGGATCTTCGTCGCATCGCTGACAAGATGATCACACTCGGCAAACGTGGCGATCTGCACGCACGTCGTCAAGCTTTGGCTGAACTGCGCGATGAAGCAGCAGTTAAGAAACTGTTTGAAGTTCTGGGTCCGCGTTACGCAGACCGTCCGGGTGGTTACACTCGCGTTCTTAAAGCTGGTTTCCGTCATGGCGACGCCGCTCCGATGGCTGTCATCGAGCTGGTAGAGCGCGATGTTGATGCCAAAGGTGCTGCAGATAAAGCTCGCGTTGAAGCAGAACGTGAAGCTGCTGAAGCAATGGAAAGCGCTGCTGTATAAGCAGGTTTCCTCACCGAATAAAAAGGCGACTACTTTCGGGTAGTCGCCTTTTTTGTGTCTAATGACTAGGGGTTAGGGCTGGGGGGTACAGCATTTTTGGTAAGCGGCGGGCGTGAGACGGTAGGCACGCTTAAACCAACGACCCAAATGACTTTGGTCGGAGAAACAGAGGCTATGGGCAACAGCATTTGCGCTGCGACCTTGGGCAAGGAGTGTACGGGCGCGGGCAAGGCGTGTGCGCACCAAATATAGGTGAGGTGTCACGCCAAAAGCGGTTTTAAAAGCCCGATTGATTTGAAAACGGTCATAGCCGAATTCGTCTGCAATATCCTGCACCACAATATCCGTTTCCAAGTGGTCATTTAAATAGTCACGGATCCGGTAGGCAAGGTGATGGCCGTTTGGAGCGTAGCGCTTTTGGCGCCAGGCCATGTGATGCGTCAAATTATGGATCATATGATCCAGGCACCCTTCTTGAACGATTTTTGGGTCCCCGAGATGTTTGGCGAGAAAGGCGGAGGAGGTGGCCGCAGCTAAGCGCTTGTCGGTGGAGAGGGTGCGGCTGAAGGTGAGCTCGAAATGGTCGGGCCTGGCCTCAAATAGCTGTGATATTTGGTGTGTGAGCCAGTCTTTGGGGATATAGAGGCTGCGATAGGTGAAACCTTCTTCACAGGGCGCGCGGCCATCGTGCAGGTCGCCCGGTTCCAGCAAAAAGCATCCGCCTTGTAGGGAGGTATGGGTTTGATGGCGGCAATCAAATTGCTGCACGCCGGTTTCTGTAAATCCGATGACATATGTTTCATGCCAATGCGGATCGTAAGCTCGCCCTTTAAAGTGGGCGTGCTGGGTTTCGATACCGGTCTCAGAATCGTGCTTGAGCTGTAGCCAGTTTTGGTGAGTTGGTGCAGTCATTCACCTATCAAATGACGTTTTTTAGAGGAAGTCTAGAAGATTTGTGAACTTTCTTTGATAGCCAATGTGCTGAAAGTTGGCGACAGTGTGGGACTATGTTGGAAATGGAGAATGAAATGTTTGCTGAAAAAACAAACCTGCTGAATGAAGCCGAGAGTTTGGCCGATTACTGGTCACCGCGCGTTGTGGGAGAGGTTAATGATCAATATGTGAAGGTCGCCAAGCTGAAAGGGGAATTTGTTTGGCATCAACATGACGAAGAAGACGAGCTGTTTTACATTTTACGCGGAACGTTGGAGATGGCTTATCGTGATAAAACCGTGGTCCTGCGCGAAGGGGATATGCATGTGGTTGCCCGCGGGGTGCAACATAATCCGCGCGCCGAGGACGAGTGCCTGATTGCCCTGATCGAAACCAAGACCACCCTACATACCGGGGATGTGGTGACAGAAAAAACGCGGAGTCTGGATGAGCAATTGACAGGTTAGCGACATAGGGGGAGGGGACGTCTAATCTGAATTGGACGCCCCCCCTTCAAAATGATATGAACAAGACTATATATTTTACCCCCTTTATAAAAATAGTTTGCGAGTTCAGATCATATGTTCCTTAGAGTTTTGGTTGCTGCCGCGTTAATCTCAACATCGGTGCAGGCCGATATCAAAACCGTACCGTCGTCGCAGGCGGAAATAAAGCTGTCTTACGCGCCTTTGGTGAAAGAGGCCGCACCCGCGGTGGTTAATATTTATACGTCCAAGACTGTGCGAACACGCAGTATTTCCCCACTTTTTAATGATCCGTTCTTCCGTCGCTTCTTTGGCGATGCGTTTCGCGGAGTCCCGCAAGGGGGAGAGAAAAAACGGGTCCAAAATTCCCTTGGTTCGGGTGTGATTGTTAAGGGCAACGGGGTTGTTATTACCAACCATCATGTGATCGAAGGCGCAGATGACATTAAAGTTGTCCTGAATGACCGACGGGAGTTTGAAGCCAAATTGTTGGGGTCTGACGAGCGCACGGACCTTGCGATCCTTCAAATCGATACGGAAGGTGCGATCTTGCCATCCTTGAGCCTTGGGGATTCCGATGAGGTGGAGGTCGGTGATCTGGTGCTGGCAATCGGGAACCCGTTCGGGGTGGGACAAACCGTGACCAGTGGCATCGTGTCCGCGCTTGCGCGTACACAGGTCGGGATCACCGATTATAGCTTTTTCATCCAGACTGATGCTGCGATTAACCCCGGTAACTCGGGTGGGGCGTTGGTGGATATGCATGGCAACCTGATCGGGGTGAACTCGGCGATTTATTCTAAAGGGGGCGGGTCCAACGGGATCGGCTTTGCCATTCCGGCGAATATGGTCAAGTCCGTTCTATCCGGTGTCAGCCAAAGTGGGAAAGTTGTGCGCCCGTGGTTGGGGGCAAGTGGCAAGGCTATGACGCAGGATCTGGCCTCCAGCTTCAAGATGAAACGACCGACGGGGGTGTTGATTGAAATGATCTACCCTGATGGTCCGGCAGATCAGGCTGGTCTTCAACGCGGCGATATCATTTTGAAGATGGACGGCTACGAGATCAACGACCCGCAAGCCCTTCGCTTCCGTCTGGCGACCAAGCCGCTGGGGGAAAAGATGGTGATGGACGTGTTACGTCGTGGCAAAAATGTCAATGTTGATTTTATCGCAACGGCGCCGTTTGAAAAGCCTGCACGGGAAGAAACCAAGCTGAATGGCTTCCATCCGTTCGACGGTTCCGTGATCGTTAACCTGTCGCCAGCTTATAATGATGAACAAGGCTGGGATACCATGTTGCGTGGGGTGGCAATTGAAAAAATCCGTCGTGGAAGTACAGCCCATCGTTTGGGTTTTAGACCGGGCGATGTGATTACCGGGGTAAATGGGATCGAGGTCGCCTCTGTCCGTGATCTGCTGCGTGTCCTGAATGATTATAAGGGGTACAAAGGCGACTGGCGCATCGGTATTGTGCGTAATGGTAAACGACAAGAGTTAAGATTCCGCGGATGAGTTCCCTTTTTGAAGATCAGGCGCCACGCCCCCTTGCAGACAGTTTGCGCCCTCATAGTCTGAGCGAGGTGATCGGTCAGGATCATTTACTGGCCGAAGATTGTCCCATCGGGCGAATGGTCAAAAACGGCGGGCGCTTGACTTCCATGATCCTGTGGGGACCACCGGGGTGTGGCAAGACGACCATTGCCCGCTTGCTTGCGGATCAGACGGATTTGTACTTTGAACCTTTGTCGGCGATTTTCTCCGGTGTTGCGGACTTGAAGAAGGTCTTTAAGGATGCGAAGGCCAGACGGGAAGGCGGGCAGGGGACCTTGTTGTTTATCGACGAGATCCACCGCTTTAACCGTGCCCAACAGGATGGCTTTTTGCCGTTTGTGGAAGATGGCACCGTGGTCCTTGTCGGCGCGACCACCGAAAATCCCTCCTTTGAGCTAAACGCCGCGTTAATGTCGCGCTGTCGGGTGATGGTGCTCAACCGGTTATCGGATGAGGCATTGGACGGTTTGCTTGGTCGTGCTGAAGCGTTGAAGCAGCGGCCCTTACCGGTGGATACGGATGCACGCGCAGCCCTGCGCGCCATGGCGGACGGGGACGGACGTTATCTGCTGAATATGGTGGAAGCTGTCTATGAAATCCCGGACGGGCAGGTGTTGGATAGCGCAAGCCTAAGTCAGGTCGTTCAAAAACGCATGCCGCTCTATGATAAATCGCAAGAAGGGCACTATAACCTGATCTCGGCTTTTCAGAAATCCCTGCGCGGCAGTGATGCGGATGCGGCGCTTTATTGGTTTGCCCGCATGCTAGATGGTGGGGAAGACCCGAAATATATCGCCAGACGGTTGTTGATCACGTCTGTGGAAGATGTGGGCACGGCTGATCCGAATGCCATGACACAAGCATTACAGGCCTGGGAAAGTTATGAGCGTTTGGGCAGTCCGCAAGGGGAATATGCCTTGGCACAAGCCGTGGTCTATGTGGCAACGGCGCCTAAGTCCAACGCGTCTTACATGGCTTATAAAGCGGCGCGCGATGCGGCAAAACGCACAGGTTCGGTGATGCCGCCGAAACATATTTTAAATGCCCCGACCAAGATGATGAAAGACATCGGCTATGGTGAGGGCTATCAGTATGATCATGATGCTGAGGACGGCTTTTCCGGTCAGGATTTCTTCCCCGAAGAATTGGGGCGGGTGCCGTTTTACCAACCCAAAGAGCGTGGGTTTGAACGTGAACTGTCCAAACGCCAAGCTTATTGGGCCAAATTGCGTAAAGAGAAAAACGGTTAGTTTTTCGCGTCTTTGATCATTTCTTTCAGTTCGCGTAGCTCGTCACGCAGATTAACAATTTCGATACGCAGGTTTTCACGCTCGCCATGGGCTGTGGCTTCAGCTTCGCTGGCTTCGGCACTATGTTGGCTTTGCATGGCATCCACGATCACACCGATAAACAGGTTGATGACTGCAAAGCTGGTGATCAAGATGAAGGGGACAAAGAACATCCAGGCTTCTGGGTGGACGTCCATCACCGGGCGCACAATGCCCATAGACCAGCTTTCCAGTGTCATGATCTGGAACAGGGTATACATGGAGGAGCCAATATCGCCAAACCATTGAGAGAAGGTTTGTGAATAGAAATTGGTTGCAAGGACGGCGGAGACATAAAAGATCAGGGTAATCAAGCCGATGATCGAGAACATGCCCGGAATGGCGGTGATCAAAGCCTGAATAACCGAGCGCATTTGGGGAACCACGGACATCAGGCGTAAGACCCGCAAAATCCGCAAGGAACGCAGGACTGACAAGCTGCCGGATGCGGGAACAAGCGCAATACCGACGATCAGGAAATCAAAGATATTCCAGCCATCTTTAAAAAAGCCAAAGCCGCGCCCGTAGAGTTTCAGGAGAATTTCTACGACGAAAATGCCGAGGGCCAACTTGTCCAGAGTAAGCAGGACCGGACCATAGCTATCCATTAGGGAAGTGGAGGTTTCCAGCCCCAGTGTGATTGCATTGATGATAATAACGGCGGTGATGAAGTATTGGACGTTGCGGCTTTCAATCCATGTCAGAAGAGACGTGCGCAGGCTCATGTTGTGGTTTCCAAAAGAAGAGTGAATATCTAGAAGTAATAGTCTTATCGGGGCATTTCTTCAAGGTGTTCCGAGAGGTGATGTTTATCCGTGTTGCCTCTTGATTTGACGATCATCAATCCAAAGATGAAAAAGGAAGGACCGTATACCTTTTGTGATAATATAGAAGAGGCCACGAATGCAGAGACGCTGGAGTATTTTGTTTTTTCTGATCCTTTTCACACTCCCTCAGATTGGATACAGTCGGGAGAAAGTCAGGGTTGTGAGTTTGGAATGGCCGCCATATACGGGGGAGCGGTTGCCAGAACAGGGGACTTCTATCAAACTCATTCGACAGGCTTTTGACGCGGCGGGCTTAGAGCTGGAGATAACATTTGAGCCGTGGAACCGGGCCTTGTTTTCTTTTCACTCCGGTGAGTTTGATGCGGTCGCACCAGTCTATTCAAGCCGGGGAAAGGAAAGTTCTTGTTTGATTTCCAAGCCTTTTCAGGTCAGTCCCCTTGGATTTATCGTTTTAAAACCAAACGAATATAAGTGGTCTAAGCTCGAGGATCTGGCAGAATTTCATATTGGCATCGTAAATGGGTATTCCAATACGTGGGCGTTTGATGAGTTGGTTGCGCGTAAAGTGTTGACGGTCGACGTTGCAAATGATGATCGGACGAATATTTTAAAGGTTGCCTGGATGCGTATACCGCTGGCGATTATGGACCGGAATGTTTTTCAATATCTGATGGCGCATGACAAGCGTTTAAAATCAGCGGCGAATGACGTGGGCTTCAATCCGCAAATTTTAGGAGAACAAGAATTGTTCCTGTGCTTTCAACCGACACAAAAAGGGGCTCGGTTAAAGGCGTTGTTTGACGAACAGGTAACAAAACTCTTTAAGTAAGTGAGTGTTTAAGAGTAAATTCATCAGCATGTCAGTTACAACACTCATATATGTCGCCTTGGGCGGCGCAATCGGGGCGGTTGGGCGTTTTGCCATTGTCTCGGCGATTGGGCATTGGACTCATATTGTGGGGTCCGGTTTTCCTTTAGGGACCATGGTGGTGAATATTGTGGGCTCTTTCATGCTTGGCGTGCTGGTGGAATTATCGGCGCTGACATGGTCGCCCAGTCCGGAAATTCGGGTCATGTTGGTTGTTGGGATGTTGGGGGCGTTTACGACCTTTTCGACCTTCTCTCTGGATATTGTGACCTTGGGGACACGGGGAGAATGGGTGCAGTTAGCCTTTTATATGGGGTTATCTGTTGCATTGTCGGTCGTGGCACTCTATATGGGCATGCAATCCATCAAAGCTATCTTGCCATAAGGAACAAGCGCTATGTCCGCTGTGAAAAATATTACCGTCAGCACCGAGGATGATGATATCCGTTTGGACCGTTGGTTTAAACGCCATTATCCCGAACTGTCTTACGGGCGTCTGGAAAAGTTGCTGCGTAAAGGACAAGTGCGTTTGGATGGCAAGCGGGTTAAGTCCAAGGATCGCATTGCTGCCGGACAGGTTGTGCGTGTTCCACCGTTTGGTGATGATGGCGGCATACGCCCGATTGAGAAAAAAGAAGATGAGCATTTGAGCGAGTATGAGATTGAGGAAGTACGTTCCTGGGTTCTCTATCGTGATGAGGATGTTATTGTCATCAATAAGCCTGCGGGCCTGCCCACACAGGGCGGCACGGGCATCAAACGTCATCTTGACGGATTGCTGCACGCTTTGAAATTTGAAAAGACAGAAAAGCCAAAACTGTGCCATCGACTGGATAAAGATACATCCGGTGTTCTTTTGTTAGCACGTAGCGCAAATGTTGCCGCGCAGATGACCAAGGCGTTTAAGACCAAAGCAGCGCGCAAGCTGTATTGGGCGCTGACCGTCAAAGTTCCCAGCCCGAAAGACGGTAAAGTCTTTCAGCCGATCGCCAAACACCGCGGCTATAATGGGGAACGTATGGTGATTGATGCCGATGAAGGGCAGGATGCGCGTTCTCTGTATCGCACGATTGAAAGCACGGGTAATGTGGCTGCCTGGGTTGCCCTAGAACCACGCACGGGTCGTACCCACCAATTGCGCGTTCATTGTGCGTATCTTAAAACCCCTATTCAGGGGGATGGCAAGTATGGTGGACAGGAAGCGTATCTGACGGGGGATGGCGTGTCTAAAAAGATGCACCTGCACGCGCGTCGTCTTCAAATCCCTTCACCGGATGGGGTTGGTGTCATTGACGTCACCGCCCCGATGCCGGATCATATGCTCAAGTCTTGGGACTTCTTTGGTTTTGACGTGGATCAGGAAGATGCGGACGAGCTGTTTGATCTGACACAAAAAGTCACGGCGACCTACAAACGTCACGACTAAGGTTCAGGCGTAAATATCTAAACGATTTTGACTGAGGAGTGTATCGGCATAGGGGATTGCCCCCGGTGCGGTGTAATTCGCCCTCAGTTTCTCTTCCAGCAGGGCAGAGACACTGTTGGGGTCGCTATTGTCTGTTGTGCGGGTTTTATCCTGGCTGGCATCATAAGTCTGCACAGACCTTTCCCCGCCATCGGCATAGCTGGTTGTTGTCGTCACCCAGCCGCGTTGGGAGACACTGGTTGTAACCTCCACCACTTCCGAACTGACTTGTGCCGTTGTGCTGTCTTCGATGGTCCTATTGCCGCCTTGAGGGGCCGCGCGTGGGGCATTAATCTCTTGTTCAACTTCGTCGAGGGCGGTTCGCAGGCTGTTGGCTTCCCGTTCTGTCAGCAGGCCGCGTTGGACGTCGGTTGAGATTTGATCATCAATGGCTTGTCGAATACGGACAGGGTCGGCAAGGGCGGGATCGCCCGCGCGAACTGGTGCGGCCGTTCTCTCTAGGCTGCGGGTCTGATTTGGCGACAGGGACAATCGATCCGCCCTCGATAAAAGGGGGGATTGCGGTGTGCTAAACAGGGTGGTGCCTATCGCGTCGAGTGCCATAACCCTAACAAGACCTATTCCATCATTAAACTTGTAAAACCCGTTGGGCCTTACGTTTGTTCGGATATCCCGTTACCAAGATTCTTCTTGAATAGACTTTGGGGGTAAACGCCCGTTTCTACGGCGTGCTCACGATTATACCGTTTTTTCCTGAAAAAATCCAGTGGGCAGCGTTTCTGTCCGCTCCGTCACGGTGACACTGTCGACTTTTGCTGCGCTTGGACCATCCCAGCAGCGTTTGGTCAATTCGTCCACATTACCTGCTTGACCGCTGACAAGGGCTTCGACGCTACCATCAAGGCGATTGCGGACCCATCCGTTGAGGCCAAGACTTTCTGCTGTCTCGCGGGTCCATGCACGATACCAGACGCCCTGAACGCGCCCAGTGATTTTTAGATGTACTGTTTTCATAAAAAAAAGTGGGGTTCCTGTTGAAAGAACCCCACTTTAATGATGATAATCGCTGTCGATCAAGCTCTGTTTTGCATAAAGTTGGCAAACTTCTTATCGGTTGATCCGATATGTTTTTGCCACAGGCTGGCCAACAGGCCGATCAGTTCAACAGAAGCATATTCGCTGGGGGCACTGATGTAATCTTCGTAAGATTTTTCAACGCGTTTGACGAATTCTGCATGTTCTACCTTATGGGCGTCAAGGTCGGGATAGTTGACCCCCGCCATCACTTGTTCTTCTTCTGCAAAATGCTGGACGGTATAGTCTTTCAGCTCTCGATACATGCCCGATACGACATCAGATTCCTTGCTGCCTTTGATCGCTGTGTAGAGAGAGTTGATCCGTTGCAGCATTTCTTTGTGATCGGCATCGACCCTTTCGTTGCCGCAGGACAATTCGTCGGACCATGAGAACAGGGTTTGTTCGTCCACATCTTCCAACTGAACCTGCTTGAGGAAGCGAGAGACTTGCTCGCGCAGGGTATTAGATTCAGTTTCAAGGTTGTCGGACGTTTGCAGCAGAACTTTTGCAGACTGATCCACAGACTCAGCAGATCGTTGCACCTGAAGGATAGAGTTTGAAACCTCCTGTGTACCCGCAGAAGCCTGATCCACGTTCATGGCAATTTCCTGCGTTGCTGCGCCTTGTTGCTCAACGGCTGACGCAATCATGGAGGAAATATGGTTGATCTCCCCAATGACGCCGGTGATGGAGTGAATGGCCTCGACCGAGCGATCCGTGGAGCCTTGAATCTCAGAGATTTGCTTGGTGATATCTTCTGTGGCGCGGGTTGTCTGGTTGGCGAGGTTTTTCACTTCACTTGCAACAACCGCAAACCCTTTCCCAGCTTCACCTGCACGCGCGGCCTCGATGGTTGCGTTGAGGGCCAGCAGGTTGGTTTTTTCTGCGATATCGCTGATCAGGTTCACAATTTCACCAATTTGCGAGACGGATGCCGCCAGTTCGCCCATCTGTGTAGAGGTCGTCTGGGACTGTTCCACCGCGCGGTTGGTGACTTGGGACGCCTGATTAACCTGACGGCTAATCTCCCCGATGGAGCTGGAGAGTTCTTCTGCCGCAGCCGCAACGGTTTGGACGTTGGATGTATCTTCTTCCGCTGCACTGGCAACAGTGGTGGCCTGAAGTTTGGTTTCTTCAGATTGGCTGGATACATCGTTGGAGGCGGTGCGCACAGATGAATCTGCCGCGTTTAAGCCGTCCAGAACATTGATCATGGTGACTTCAAATTCGCGAATATAGCTGTTGATCAGTTCGCGTTGTTGATCCTTGATTTCCTGATCGCGTTTTTGTGCGCGGGTCAGTTCTTCCGTTTTGATCATGTTTTCTTTAAAGATCTGGACCGCACTTGCCATAGAGCCGATTTCATCGCCCCGGCCTTGTCCGGCAATTTCTGTCTTTAAATCCCCAGAGGCGAGTGACGACATGTTGTTTGTCATGGTCAGCAGCGGAACTGAGATATCGCGACCAATAAAGAAGGACACAACAAAAACGACAAAAATCACCAAGGCGACAACAGCGCCCAGAACAAGAATTTGATTGAAGAACGCTGTATCGACGTCATCAATATAAATGCCTGATCCGATGGCCCATTGCCAAGGTGCATAGCCTTTGACAAAGGAGATCTTTTGAACGGGTTTGTCAAAGCCTGCTTTGGGCCAGTGATAACCGACAAAGCCTTCTCCTGTTTTCCCGGCTTCTGCGAGAAGCTTGAACAAGGGAACACCATTCGGGTCCGTAGTACTGGAAAGATCTTTGCCATTCAGTTGAGGTTGGATGGGATGCATCAATGTGATCGCATCAAAATCGATGATAAACAGGTATTCTTCCCCGTCGTAACGCATCGCTTCTAACGATTGCATCGCTAGTTTTTTTGCTTCCTCGACAGGAAGTTGGCCTTGTTCAGCCCGTTTGGCAAGGTCTTCAACGACACTGTAGGCCGTTTCGACGATGTGTTTGGTTTTGATTTCCCGGTCTTCCATCATAGCTGAGCGGAATTGTTGCAGACTGATGCCGACAAGCACGATAATCCCTGCAAATGCCACGACCGAGAGCATCAGAATTTTTTTAGATATTGATATATTGTGTAGTGACATACTTTTTATTCCCCCTCCATATGCCTTAGGCAGATACCTAACATGAATTACGCCTGTTGCCATACGAGTAATGACTAGAAGTTGACCAGTTTTTTTTGGTTCTTACGTATAGTTACTTAAAGATAGGGTATATGTAGTTGTCTAAGTAATCAATCTTTCACAAAAAAAAAGGGCGGCGAAAATAAATTCACCACCCTTTTTAACAAGCCCTGTTAAAACTTGCGTTATGCGTCGTCTGTCTGGAACTCGATGATCTTTTCATCAACGGACAGGCTGGAACCGGCAGATGTGTGAACTTTCTTGATCACGACATCTTTTTCAGCCCGCATGATGTTTTCCATTTTCATGGCTTCGATCACGCAGAGTTCTTCACCGGCTTTGACTTCTTGACCTTCTTCAACCGCAACGGACAGCAATAGGCCCGGCATCGGTGACAGCAGGAAGGCAGACAGGTCTGGCGGTGCTTTAAACGGCATCAGTTCGTTCAAGGCAGCCTGCGTTTGACTCAGAACCTTAACCGTTGCCTGTGCACCGGCATGGAACAGGTCATAACCAACCGCGCGACGATCAACCTGAACGCACATTTCGTGACCGTTGATGTCCGCAAAGAATAATGGCTCCCCAAACGTCCATTCAGAACGGATGTGCAGGGTGGTGCCATCGATCTTGACGTCATAACCGTCCGTCTCGTTTGGTGTCACAGTGGCGTTGAATTTTTCATCGTTGTAGAGCACAACCCAGTCATCATTGATGGTGCGACCGCGACCACCTTCCATCTGACCGGAGATCATGACTTCACGCTCTGTTTCCATACGCTTCATAAAGCAGGCAACCGCGACCAGTTGTTTCGGGTCTTTTTGCGGCACCATGGAGGCATCAAACCCGTCCGGATATTCTTCCGCGATGAAGTTTGTTGTCAGATTACCATCGATGAAGCGCTGCTTGGACATAACCGCGTTCAGGAAGCTGATGTTATGGCCCACGCCGCGGATATAATATTCATCCAATGCCTGACGCATGTTGGCAGTGGCTTCTTCACGATCTTTCCCGTAGGTGATCAACTTGGCGATCATCGGGTCATAGAACATGGAGATTTCGCCGCCTTCATAGACGCCTGTGTCTACACGAACGGTGTCGCTTTCGACAGGCGGGCGGTATTTGGTCAAACGACCTGTGGACGGCAGGAAGTTACGGAACGGGTCTTCCGCATAAATCCGTGATTCCATCGCCCAGCCGTTGATCTTGACGTCTTCTTGCTTGATAGACAGTTCCTGACCATCGGCAACGCGGATCATTTCTTCAACCAGATCAACGCCGGTAATCAGTTCTGTAACCGGGTGTTCCACCTGCAAGCGGGTGTTCATTTCCAGGAAGTAGAAGTTACGGTTTTTATCAACGATAAATTCCACAGTCCCTGCTGAACGGTAGTTTACGGCTTTTGCAAGTGCGACCGCCTGCTCACCCATAGACTTACGCGTGGCTTCGTCAAGGAACGGGGAAGGGGCTTCCTCGATGACCTTTTGGTGACGACGCTGGATCGAACATTCACGCTCGGCGAGGTAAATCGCATTACCGTGTGTATCGGCCAAAACCTGAATTTCGATGTGGCGCGGCTCTTCAATGAATTTTTCAATGAAGACGCGATCATCACCGAAAGATGATTTCGCTTCAGAGGTTGCCCGTTCAAAGCCGTCACGACATTCTTCTTCGTTATGGGCAACGCGCATGCCTTTACCACCACCACCGGCGGAGGCTTTCAGCATGACTGGGTAGCCGATCTCTGCCGCAATCTCGACCGCATGGTTGGTATCGCGCACAACGTCGGTGTAGCCCGGAACGGTGCTCACACCCGCTTTTTGAGCCAGCTTTTTGGACTCGATTTTGTCCCCCATCGCCTGAATAGCAAGCTTTTCAGGCCCGATGAAGGCGATACCCTCTTTTTCCAACGCATCAAAGAACGACGCGTTTTCTGACAGGAAGCCGTAGCCCGGATGCACAGCTTGTGCGCCGGTTTGTTTGATGGCGGCCAAAATGTTGTCCATGACCAGATAGGACTGGTTACTTTGTGCCGGACCGATATGAACGGCTTCGTCCGCCATTTGGACGTGAAGGGCGTCTTTATCGGCTTCGGAATAGACCGCAACGGTCTTGATGCCCATTTTACGGGCCGATTTAATTACGCGACAAGCAATCTCACCGCGGTTTGCAATCAGGATTTTATCGAACATGTGTCCGTTTCCTTATCTTAAGCGAAAACAAATTGATGAAGAGGCGGGACTTAAAGCGGGATGTTCCCATGCTTACGTGCCGGGTTCTTCAGCTCTTTGTTTTTCAGCATTGCGAGAGATTGACAGATACGACGACGCGTGCCGTGCGGCATGATCACATCATCAATGAAACCACGTGCACCAGCCTTGAACGGGTTGGTGAAGTTGGTTGCGTATTCGTCTGTACGTTTCTGGATTTTTTCAGCATCGCCAATGTCAGAACGGAAGATAATTTCTACCGCACCTTTGGCGCCCATAACCGCGATTTCCGCAGACGGCCATGCAAAGTTGACGTCCCCGCGCAGGTGCTTGGAGCTCATAACGTCATACGCGCCGCCGTAGGCTTTACGCGTGATGACAGTCACTTTCGGGACGGTTGCTTCAGCAAAAGCGTACAGCAGTTTCGCGCCATGTGTAATGATGCCGTTATATTCCTGATCGGTCCCCGGCATGAAGCCCGGTACGTCAACAAATGTGACCAGCGGAATGTTGAATGCATCACAGAAGCGCACAAAACGTGCCGCTTTAATGGAGCTATCAATATCCAAACAACCTGCCAAGACCATCGGCTGGTTGGCAACGAAACCAACGGTCTGACCGTTCATGCGACCAAAGCCGATGATGATGTTTTTGGCAAATTCCGGCATAACTTCAAAGAAATCGCCTTCATCAACGACTTTGTGGATTAATTCCAGCATGTCGTAAGGCTTGTTGGCGTTGTCCGGTACCAATGTGTCCAAAGACATATCATCACGGTCAGCCGGATCAGTTGTCGGGCGAACCGGTGCTTGTTCTTTGTTGTTGCTCGGCAGGAAGTCTACGAAGTCGCGCAGCTTCAACAGCGCTTCGACATCGTTTTCAAACGCGAGGTGAGCCACACCGGATTTGGTGGTGTGGGTGATGGCACCGCCGAGTTGTTCTTGTGTCACTTCTTCGTGTGTCACGGTTTTTACAACGTCAGGACCGGTTACAAACATGAAGGAGGTATCTTTAACCATGAAGATAAAGTCTGTCATGGCCGGGGAGTAAACCGCACCACCTGCGCACGGGCCCATGATCATGGAGATCTGCGGGATCACACCGGAAGCTTCCACGTTGCGTTGGAAAACGTCAGCGTAGCCACCAAGGGACGCGATGCCTTCCTGAATACGTGCACCACCTGAATCGTTCAGGCCGATACATGGGGCGCCAACTTTCATCGCCTGATCCATGATCTTGCAGATTTTTTCTGCATGCGTTTCAGACAGGGAGCCACCATAAACGGTGAAATCCTGGGAGAAAACGAAAACAAGACGACCATTGACCGTCCCGTAACCTGTAACCACGCCATCCCCGGGCGTGTGATCGTTTTCCATACCGAAGTCTGTGCAACGGTGTTCAACAAACATATCCCACTCTTCGAAGGTGCCTTCGTCCAAGAACAGGTCAATTCTTTCGCGGGCTGTCAGCTTTCCCTTTTTATGCTGAGAATCAATACGGCGCTGACCACCGCCAAGACGCGCCTTCGCGCGCTTTTCTTCCAGCATTTCGATAATGTCGTGCATCTATATATGTCCCCTTTGCCCGTTTGGGCCGTCGATATATGCGGAAGACTGATGACTTCCTGATTGTGTTGATACCATAATCCATAAACACGCGCTAGAAAAAATGCGCACTCTGATACCGAATTACCGATTTAAAGTGACTCTAATGTTTAAGTCTTTGATTTTAAAGAAGGGGTAGGTCGTTTTTCTAGGTCTGTATGAATGTTGATTGGCGAAGACAGGTCGTGAATTAAAATTCAGAAATTCACCCTCTGCGGGAATCGAAAAAAGGTGAGCATTAGTCAGGCAGCCTGCAACGTCATCGCGCACCTGTTGCGCGAGAAGTGGGAGAAGTCGTTGAATTGCTTCAACCGATAATGCCGCAACGGGTGCGGCATGACGGGATGGGAAGTGAGCGGCTGTTATCTTTGAGGGATAGTTTACGATAGCTGCTCGTTAATGCGCTCTCCCAGGAGTTTACCGCTTATTGTGAGGTGAACTAATTTCTCGCGTCCATTTGATGGGTTAGGTTTACGCTCTACTAGGTCAAGTTCCTCAAGGTAATTTAGTTGTTTGCCGATAGTTGACTTTGTTTCGTTTAAGCGTCGCGCGTAGTGTTGCGGTGTTAACTCAGGGTCCGTGAGCACATCTAAGAAAACGTAAACAGGTTTTAAGGGAATGGTCTTACGGGATGAAGAGAGCGATATAAATTCACCGAGGATAGTTTGTAGGTTCCGGTATTTCATGGGATGTTGTTTCCTTTTATTGATTTTTTGCTAAGTCGCGACGAAAAAAGCCGCAGGTGTGGCCCACGGCTTTTCTATTCACAAATTCTTTGAACGCAGATCAGCCTTTGAGCAGGTTGATCCATGTGCTGACGGCGTCGAGGTCTTGGCGGATGGCTTGGCGGCGGTCTGCCGCTTCCCAGTCTTCGCCCCATTGTTCGATCTGGTAGGTTTCGTCCACTTGGGAGTCTTCAAAGGCGCGCGCGCTGTCGATGTGGTTTTGCACAAGGGCAAGACCGAGCACGAGAGAGCCTGTGCAGTGGGTGGCGCTGGACAGGCCGGCAAGTTCCCAATCATTGAAGCTGTCTACGGTTTTGGTGAATGTGTCGATGGTTTCTGCCGGTTGTTGCACATGCAGGATACCGGTTTGGGCTTTTAGTTCTACACCATAGGCGTCTTTGACCCAGTTCAGGTGGGGCGTCCAAGCTTGTGCCTGACGTTCCGCCAGTTCGAGGGGGTCATCTGTCCAATAACAGATCAGATCGGTTTCGGCATATTTGGCGATTTGTTCCACGACACCGGTGCGCAACTGACCGATCCGGTCAACAGCCGTTGAGGCCAGACCCATCATGGGCATGGTCAGGGGCTGGATATGTTCTTTTTGAACGTCCCATTCTTCTGCCAGTTTTTCAGCCAAGGGCTTGGTGGGCAGCAAGAGGGAGCGTTTTGCCGGACTTTTAAGGGCGCGACCATCAAGGGTGACGCTGTAGCCGTCGCTGTCTTGTTCAATATCGACTTTTTTATAAAAGCGCTTGAGTGCTGCTGAAGGGTCCATGGTTCTTCCTAACAGGGCGCCCACCCCGACAGATGCCGGGGTGGGACGTTGTACAAAGTTTGGACCTTACTTATCCTTGCCGAGCATATTTAGCAACCCGCCAATTGGATTGGAGGATTTTTCTTGCTGTTTTTGCTCGGTTCCACCGGATGTTTCTTTCGGCGGTGCTTTTTTGCCAAGGGCAGTGTCACAAGGGGCGCTGTCAGCCATCATTTTGTCTGTCAGGCCACTTGCCAGTAGCGAAATGCCACCGGTTGCAATGGCAGCGCCAATGCCCATAGCGGCTTTGGCGGCACCCATAGCGTCAACACCAATACCCGGTGCGGACAAGGGACCACGGACACGGACCATGCTGGCAAGACCACTGGCATTGATGCCAAGGTCTGCTGCATCGCCACGTGGTTCCGGTTTGATGCCGATATCGAGTTGCTCTTTCCCCAAATGGATGACACCGGAGCTGGTGACGTTCATTTTATCGGTTTGAACAGCGATCTGACGATCATAATCGGCCACACCGTTGTCAAAGTTCAGGTTCACGACCATACAGGCCAGTGGGGTGTAGTCCTGTTTTTTCGCAAACGGGTTGAGCGTGTTTGTCAATTCTGTCACCAGATCGCTACCGATCAGGTTGACATATTTGGAATTGATCTTGCCTTCGCCCACGTTCAACAGCGTTTGCCCATTAAGAGACGCCATCAGTTCTGCAACTGATTTGCCTTGGGCTTTAAGTTTGATACGTGTCTGGGTCTTGGCGCCATCAATCAGGTCGGTGATACCGTTTTGCTTCAAGCTATCGCCCAAGCCAAGGTCTTTACCCGTCAGGTCGATATCGAGGTTTGCCGGTAAGCGGCTGCCATCAAAGTTGATGTGACCGCTAAAGGTGCCACCCCCCATGCCAAAACCGTGTTCCCCCGTCATCTTACCGCCTTTCAGCGAGATCACGTCGGACACGTTGGTCAGGGCAAAGTCACCCAAGATGAAGTCTTTGGCTTTGTAGGAAACATCGGCATTGACCGCTTTCAAGCCATCGACGGGCAGGGGGCTGGACGGGAAGATTTTGTCGCCTTTTTTCGCTTCTGCCTTCGGGGCCTCTTCCGCTTTTTCGTCACTTTGCGGCAGAACTTCCATGAGAGAGAAACGGTTAGAAGCGAGATCGACTTTTACATAAGGTGTTTTGTTGGCGAGGTTGACGGTGACGTCACCGCTGATGTCACTTTCAGCGATTTTCACACTCAGGCCAGCCAATTTGTAGCTGTCTTTGCTGTCAGAAACCGTTGCCGCCATTTCAAACGGGCCGACTTTGCCAACTTCGGTGCCGGCAAGTTCTGCCAGACGGGCGATGTTGTCACTTTTAGCGCTCAAGGCAAGGTTCAGGCCTTTACCAAGAAGCGGTTGTTTGATCTGGCCGGTAATTTTAGCTTCTGTCCCAACAGCACTGAGGGCAAGGTCCACATCAACCGCGCTGCCTTCCATCAGGGCCTGAGGTGTGCCGAGCTGACCACTAAGTTCAACCACATGATCGTTGAACGCGCCTTTGAACAACAGGTTCAACGGCTCGTCAATATCCGCGGCAGAGGCTTGCATCTCGTCGATAACGATAGAGGTGTCTTCGCCTTTTTGACCATCACGGAAAATGAATTTGGCTTTCTCGATACGGATTTTGTTAATGGCGGGCAGGGTGGTTGCGCCGGAAGAAGCTGTTTCTTCTTTCGCGGTGCTTGGTGTACCCATCACCCAGTTGCCTTTGCCGGACTTATCCGTTTCCAAAAGGATATCCGGTTTGATCAGGATAATTTCTGAAATATGGATTTCCCCGAACAGAAGCGGGATCAATTGCATCTCAGCGGCGAAGCTGTCAACTTTGACCATATGCGGACTGCTGCCCCATTTGGCGTTGGACAGGCTGACGCCATCAACGCGGACTTTCGGGCTGAGGGAGATGTCAAGGTTCAGGTCCCCTGCGATGACAAGGTCACGGCCTGTCGCCGCTTTGGCCTGTTTGGCGATCTCGCCTTTATATTGGTTGAAATCCATCTGGCTGAGGATGGCAACGCCTGCCACCACAACGCCAACGATGACGACAAAAAGGCCGCCGACTATTAGCTTTATGCGCCCCATATTCTAATTCTCCATTGCTTTTTTTATGGCTTGGTTGAGTTCGCTGTACTCATGGACGACGCACACCGCGCCCGCGTCCATTAATTCGTCCGGTTCATGATACCCCCATGCCACGCCAATGGATTTTACATTTGCGTTACTGGCCATGTGGATGTCGTATGTTGTGTCACCAATTACAATTGCATTTTGCGCGTTTACGCCCGTTTCATCCAGTGCTTTTTCCACCATTTCCGGGTGGGGTTTACCCATGGCGCGACATGCCGTTTGCAATGTCACGAATCGTTTTTCCAGATTATGGGTTTCCAGCGTCGGGATCAACCCGCGCATTGCTTTTCCTGTCGCAACCCCTAGTAACCAGCCGTCAGCTTCCAGTGCATTGAGGGCTTCAACTGTACCGGGGAAAAGGGGCTCTTCTACTTCGTCGTTTAGGCGCATGCTTCGAAAGTGGGTGCGATAACATTCCGCCATTTCATTGCAGATGGATTGTGTTCGCCCCTCAAACAAATTTGTCATAGCAATTTCAAGGGGAAGACCGACGACTCGACGGATGGAGTCGCGGGTTAATTTGTCGAGTCCATAGGTTTCGCAGGTCAGGTCCATGGCTTTGATGATGGAATGCTGACTATCGACTAAAGTGCCATCACAATCGAAAATCGCCAGTTGTAAAGGGGTCTCGGTGCTCAAGGGGCTCTCCACTGAAAAGGGAAATGGAAGTTTTATAAATATTTAGCTTGCACTTGTGGGCAGGCGACACAATCATTTTAATTGTCTAATGCTTTTAGGCTTCTACAAATGTAGATAGTTTGCAAGTGCGAAGACCACAACATAAAAAATAAGTTTATTCAAAGAGCTTGTAGGGTACGAAGCTAGATTTTTTTATAGATTGAACCACGCCGATTATACGTTAGTTTGATCTTTATACGTAAAACGTTAGGGCAAGTTAGGAGACTAATTCATGAAATTTTTGAAAACAGCAGTGGCACTGAGCGCTTTACCGCTTTTAGCAGCTTGTGCATCCAACTGGGATGTTGATGGCGCTAAAATGGCACCAAACGATGGTAGCGCTTTCCAGAAAGAACTTCAAAGCGAGTACGCACGTTTGGCGGGTCTGGAGCGTGACGAGGGTGACTGGCGCGATGCACGTCGTTTCGTCAGCAAAGCACGCGCTGCGACAATGGGTGATGTTGAGCCGCAAATGGTTGCGGATCGTAATATCCCAGAAGACAAAGTTGCTGAAATGGAAGACGCACGCGCTAAACTGATGGCTGCTTTTGCGGCTGGCGGTAAAGATGCAACACCGAATGCAGCAGCACGCGCTCAAGCAGGCTTTGATTGCTGGATGCAGGAACAGGAAGAAAACTTCCAGCCTGAAGACATCGAAGCGTGTAAAAAATACTTCATGGCAGGTTTGGATGACATGGGCATGAAGCCGATGGCAGCGCCAAAAATGGATGACGTTGTTGTGTATTTCAACTTCGACAGCACAGAGCTGACTGACGAAGCGAAAGCTAAGTTGGTTAAAGCGTCCATGATGGGGCGTGGTGCAAACGCGTTGATGGTGAACGGTCATACGGACACTAAAGGGAACGCATCTTACAACGAATCTCTTGCACTTTCTCGTGCTCAGGCGGTTTCTGAGTTCTTGAAAGCACATGGTATCGCAGCTAAGTCGATCCGTGTTGGTGCAAGCGGCGAGCAAATGAATGCGGTTGCTACAGGTGACGAGGTTGAAGAAGCTCGTAACCGTCGTGTGACAGTCGAATTCAAATAAGATAGAGTCTATCTTTAAGAAAAAAGGCGGTGCCCGTTGGGTTCCGCCTTTTTTTGTTGTCCGATTAATCTTCGCTGATCAGAGAATCGTGCTCGTCGTCAAAGACTGCGTCAAAACAGGTCATGAGCAGGCTATCCACTTCCTGCATGGTGATCCAGACACCAAGGTCTTGCAGGCTGGTGACGCCGTGTTCTGTGATGCCGCAGGGCACGATGCCTTCAAAATGGGATAGGTCAGGTTCTACGTTGATCGAAATACCGTGAAAAGTGACCCATTTGCGTACCCGTACACCAATAGCGCCGATTTTATCTTCTCGCCCCATGCCGCGATCCACCCAGATGCCGACTCGGCCGTCGCGACGTTCGCCGGTGATGTTAAAGGTCGCAAGGGTCTGGATGACCCATTCTTCAAGGTTATGAACAAATTTTCGGATGTCGCGGCCCCGTTTTGCAAGGTCTAGCATGACATAAGCAATGCGTTGGCCCGGTCCATGGTAGGTATATTGCCCCCCGCGTCCGGCGTCATAAACAGGAAAACGCTCCGGGTCGATCAGGTCTTTTCGGTTCGCGCTGGTTCCGGCTGTATATAAAGGGGGGTGTTCCAGTAGCCAAATGCATTCTTTTGCTGTTCCGGCGCGTATTTCGCTAACCCTTTGCTCCATAAAGGAAAGTGCTTCTTCGTACGGAATTTCTTCGTCGCTGAAACGCCATTCGACGTCATTTCTTATCATTGATGTAAATTTTTTATCATTCATGTCTTGATCTATCTGACGAGTTTGTTTATACCCACGCCCACACAAGATGTTTCGCGGTTCGACACCTCATACACCGTCAGGACATCTTTTGCCACACATTATGCGGTCGTGGCGGAATTGGTAGACGCGCAACGTTGAGGTCGTTGTTCTTTAACCGGAGTGGAAGTTCGAGTCTTCTCGACCGCACCATAAAAAACCTGCTTCACCTAGAAGCGGGTTTTTTTGTGTCTGTGTTTCTCTGGTGCAATATACGTAAATATTCATAGGTATGTGGTCCAAACGCTCTCAGTTTACGTACTGACAGTTAAGGGCGAATACTTAGTCAGCAGGTTATCTCTTTAAGTGATTGTTTGAAAAGAGGTACAACAGCGGACCGAGCTATTTTGCTTTGCAATTTATTTATAAAAAATATTCAGAATCCGAGGAACATTATGGTTAATCTATTTCGCTCTCGCTCCGGCGGACGAAGCGGCGCGGGCGTCTCTGACGTTCTCGCTGCGCTCGACAAGTCCATGGCTGTTATTGAATTTAGTCTGGACGGCACGATCTTAAATGCGAATGAAAACTTCCTGAAATTGATGGGGTATAGTTTGCAGGAAGTGCAAGGGCAGCATCACCGTATGTTCGCCGAAGAGGAATTTGCCCAAAGTAACGAGTATCGTGAGTTCTGGAAGTCCCTAAATCAAGGTATTTACCAAGCAGGTCAGTATAAGCGGATTGCAAAAGGCGGCAAAGATGTCTGGATTGAGGCGTCCTATAACCCTGTGTTGAACAAACGGGGGAAGCCATACAAAGTCATTAAGTTTGCGACGGACATTACTGGAAAGATTCAGGAACTTATCGAGCGCAAGGGCATTGTGCGTGCGATTGACCGTGCGCAGGCTGTGATCGAGTTTGAACTGGATGGCACGATTGTTGACGCCAATGACAACTTCTTGAAGGTGATGGGCTATCGTCTTGAGGAAATTAAAGGGCAGCATCACCGTATTTTTACTGACGCTGCCTTTGCCTCTAGTCAGGAATATAAAGAATTCTGGGCAGCACTGCGACGTGGTGAGTTTCAGGCCGGGCAATACCGGCGATTGGCGAAAGGCGGGCGGGAAGTTTGGATTGAAGCTTCTTATAACCCGATTATTGATCTGGATGGCAAACCGACGAAGGTGATTAAGTTTGCAACGGATTTGACGCCGCGAAAGCAGGAGAACGCGAAGCTGGCAGATGATTTTGAGCAAAATGTTCAGTCGCTTGTGCAGGTCGTGGCCAGTTCTGCCACACAGATGCAGGGGGTCTCACAAGCCTTGGCCTCTACATCAGATAATGCTCGTCAATTGTCCGGTTCTGTGGCGACGGCCACGGATAAGCTGGGGGTGTCAGTGGATGAGATTTCGTCTCAGGTGACACAGGCCGGTACAATTGTACGTGCGGCAGTTGAAGAAGCACATCGAACTGAAGAATTGGTTGCCGGCCTTGTAAAAGCCGCTAGTCAGATTGGAGAAGTGACCTCCCTGATTTCCGGTATTGCAGAGCAGACCAACCTGTTAGCCTTGAACGCGACCATTGAGGCCGCGCGGGCAGGGGAAGCTGGTAAAGGGTTTGCGGTTGTCGCGGGCGAGGTCAAGAACCTTGCGCAACAAACCGCACGGGCGACTGAAGAGATTACCAACCAGATTAAAGATGTTCAGAACGTGAGTGACACGACAGCAACAGCTATTCGCAAAATTACCGATGTGATTGCCAGCGTGAGCGAAATCAGCAGCACAATCAGTCACGCGGTTGATGATCAGGCGGTCTCCACACAGGAAGTTGCAAGCAGTATCGAGGGCGTGCAATCTGCAGCGCAGGAAACCGGTGAAACCGCCGGAAGTATGCTGGAAGTGGCAAGCGATCTATCTGAACGCTCATACGAATTGCAAAATCAGGTCGACATATTTTTGAAAAATGTACGCTCCATGTAGGGTCCATATTTAGGTAGGATGGCTTATCCTTTGGTATGAGAGTGCGATTCTGGTTTGGCAAAGGCCTTTAAAAATGGTATCTACGCCTTCCATAGTATGTAAGAATACTCACGGATCATCGCCTATTGAATGGAGAACAAATGATACGCAAGCTTTTATGTGTGTTTTCTGTTTGTGCGGCAGTAACTGTCGTTTGCTCGTCGTCTGAGGCGGGCACTAAGAAATCGTATTTGCCACCGCTTCCTTATGAGACGTACTTTGCCAAGTATCGTGCAGATCGGGCTGTGCTGAAGTTTAATGACTTCTCCGGCAAGATTAATGCAAAGCGGATTAAGAAGTTGTTGCGGTCTGGCCGTGTGCTGGGGGATCGTGTGCTGCTGGATAATAATCTGGCGGTCTATTTTCCTGAAGGCTATATCGTTTCTTCGACGATGAGACTGGATCAGTTCCGTCCCAAAAAAGGGATTTCAGCCAAGACAATCAAGTCAACGGCGGACATTGAGGTGAACCCCGACTACGCGTTGGTGGATTTAATGGATGAACATCTTGGCGAAGTCTGCGCAGAAATTACAACCACCGATCAGGTTAAAGCCAGTGTGCGTAAAAGTCGCGACGGTATCTTGTCGTTGGTGAAACAGACGTCTGGACGGTTTGATTATCTGGTGGGGGAACAGAGCGAAGCCTTTGAAATTACAAGTGCTCTCAAGCCATCTTACCTGACAACAGATCATGAAATTCAACGCGCTTTATCCAAGTGCATCTAAAGCTTACCCCCATCCAAATAGAACTTAAGATTTATAAGGAGGGGGTAAGAAGTTTTTTCAGGGGCATAAAGAAGCCATAAAAGGCATAAAAAGTCGCTTGCCAGCAGCCATTTACAGCCCTAACCTTCATTCCAGTAGCGCACGATTTATTGAGTTATAAAGAAGGTTTATAATCATGGCTAAGAGATACATGTCCCCCCTCGCGGTTTTGATGTCCGCAACAGTACTGGCCGGTTGTTCCAATCTGCCGAACTCGTTGGATCACGGCGGAAACCCGTTTACACAGCCTTTCAATTACGAAAAAGCACAGAACATCCAAGTGCAAGGCAATGATTTCAAATCTGCCTTGATTCGGGAATATCAGGCCCTTTCTACAAAAGAAGGCGTGGTCTGGTCCGATTGGTTCGATTCTGACTTCTTTGCCCGTAAAGCCATCAAGATCAGTGAAAGCGATGGGATCATCGGTCCGGAAGACCCAGCTAACTGGCGTTATTCCGAAGAAGAACTGGTTCAGTTTGCACAGCCGCGTCAAGATCTGTTGGCTGCTTTGAACGAAGGCGTTGGGGATTTCCCCCTTGAAGCTGCGAAAGCACAAGCCAGCTTTGATTGCTGGGTAGAAGAGCAGGAGGAAGGTTGGCAGAATGATGAGATTGCCAAGTGTAAGCAGCAATTTGATGCCGCACTTGCAAAACTTCAGAATGTGATCGTCACCAAACCGCAAGCGACAGAGCCGCTGGATATGGCGAAGCTGTATACAGTGTTCTTTGACTTCGACTCCGCTGTGATCACACCGGTTGGTCAGCAGGTGCTGCAAGCACTGGTGGAAGATTGGGGTAAAGAAACGGCGGCGTTTGAGCTGATCGGTCACACCGATTCCGCTGGTTCACGTACCTACAACGAACGTTTGTCCAAACGTCGTGCGGAGGCTGTAAAGTCCTTTGTTGCGAGTCTGGAAGTGCCGGAAGGCAAGATGACGACACAGGGTGTTGGCGAAAGCGCCCTGGCTGTGCAGACCGAAGATGGTGTGCGTGAAGCCAAAAACAGACGTGTTGTCATTAAAGTTAAACAATAGACTTTGTGACCTGACGTTTTTTAGCCCCAAAGGTCTTCCTTTGGGGCTTTTTCTATTGTGCTTTCTGAACAGAAAGTTATTGTTGTCAAAGGAAACGTCCTTTCCTGTACCTACACGATCAGCAAAAGAAAAAAGACGGTAAGTGCGGGACCAAAAATGCTTCGTAAGGGAAGCATGAAACCAATAACGATGTAAAAATCGCTGTCTGAATGTATGGGCAGATGCCCAGCCGCAAAAAAGGGACGAATGCATGGCTGATGAAGAAAAGAAAAACACTGAAGCGAAATTCCGTGAAGGGGCGCTGGATTATCACCGCCATCCGGTGCCGGGTAAGATCAGTGTAAACGCGACCAAGCCGCTTGCAAACCAACGGGATTTGGCATTGGCCTATTCACCGGGTGTTGCATTTGCCTGTGAAGAAATTGTTCGTGATGCAAAAGAAGCGGCCAGCCTGACCGCACGGGGCAACCTGGTTGGGGTGATCTCCAACGGGACCGCTGTTTTGGGGTTAGGGGCGATCGGCCCGCTGGCCTCTAAGCCGGTGATGGAAGGCAAGGGCGTTCTCTTTAAGAAGTTTGCCGATATCGATGTGTTTGATATCGAGATTGAAGAACGCGATCCTGAAAAACTGGTCGATATTATCGCCGCGCTGGAACCCACTTTCGGGGGGATTAACCTTGAAGATATCAAGGCACCAGAATGTTTTTATGTGGAACGCGAACTGAAAGAGCGATGTAATATTCCGGTCTTTCATGATGACCAGCACGGCACAGCGATCATCGTCGGTGCTGCGATCAAAAATGCGCTGCGCATCATCGGTAAAGATATCAAAAAAGTGAAGCTGGTTGCCTCAGGTGCTGGTGCGGCGGCGTTGTCCTGCCTCAATGTTTTGAAGCATATGGGCTTGCCGCGCGAAAACATCACCGTCTGCGACATCGTTGGCGTGGTCTATAAAGGCCGCACAGAAGAGATGGACGAGTATAAAGCGGTCTTTGCTGCGGATACGGAACATCGCACACTCGGTGAAGCGATCGAAGGCGCAGACATCTTCCTTGGTCTATCTGCACCGGGCGTGTTGAAGCAGGATATGGTTGCCAAGATGGCGAACCAGCCGATCATCTTCGCCCTTGCGAACCCTGAGCCGGAAATTCGCCCTGAGCTTGCGAAAGAAGTGCGCCCTGATTGTATTATGGCAACGGGTCGATCTGACTATCCGAACCAGGTAAACAACGTTTTGTGTTTCCCGTATATCTTCCGTGGTGCGCTGGATGTGGGGGCAACAACCATTAACGCGGAAATGAAGATGGCCTGCGTTGAAGCCTTGGCTGACCTCGCTTTGGCAGAAGCGGATGAGCGCGTGACCAAAGCCTATGGGGAAGAGAGCCTGTGCTTCGGGCCGGAATATCTGATCCCGAAACCGTTTGATCCGCGCCTGATCCTCAATGTGACACTGGCCGTTGCGAAAGCGGCAATGGATAGTGGCGTTGCTACGCGCCCGATTGATGACTTGCGCGCCTATCGGGAACGTTTGTCCCAGTTCGTCTATCGTTCTGGCATGATGATGAAGCCTGTCTTTGAACAGGCAAAACGGAACCCAAAAAAGGTTGTCTATGCGGAAGGCGAAGACGATCGCGTCCTGCGTGCTGTTCAAATCGTTGTGGATGACGGTATCGCCATCCCGATCCTGATCGGTCGTCGTGAAGTGATCGAACGGAAAATCCAGACCCTTGGCTTGCGCCTTGTCGCGGATAAAGATTTCGAGATCGTTGAGATCATGCGTGATTACCGCTTGCATAGCTATGCGGATTATTATCATCGTTTGATGGGCCGTCGCGGGGTCTCCCCGACAGCGGCGTTAAGTCTGGTGCGCACCCGTGCGACCATTCTGGCATCCCTGATGGTACGCCGTGGGGAAGCTGATGCGGTTGTCTGCGGGACATCGGGCCGTTACGGCAAACATCTGGAACAGTTGGAAGGTGTGATCGGTCTGCGCGACGGGCAATCCGTGCTGGCCGCCATGAACCTTGTGATCATGGAAAAAGACACCCTGTTTATGTGTGACACTTATGTCAACTACGACCCAACGGCGGAACAGTTGGCGGAGATCACCTTGATGGCAGCGGAAGAAGTGCGCCGTTTCGGGATCAAGCCGAAGGTTGCTTTGTTGTGTCATTCCAACTTTGGCAACCGTGATAGCGTTTCATCCTTCAAGATGCGCCGCGTGCGTGAGCTGGTGTTGGAACGTGAGCCTGATCTGGAAATTGAAGGTGAGATGCATTCTGATGCGGCTTTGTCCGAACAGCTTCGTAACAATATCTTCCCAAATTCACGCTTGCGGGGATCGGCTAACTTGTTGATTATGCCGAACCTTGATGCCGCAAACATTGCTTATAACCTTGTGAAGATGACAGCGGACGGCCTACCGGTTGGTCCATTGTTGTTAGGGGCTGCCAAGCCTGCGCATATCCTGACGCCGTCCGCGACGGTTCGTGCGATTGTGAACGTCAGTGCCGTGGCTGTGGTGGACGCCCAAATTCACGCTGGCCAACCGGAGTAAAAGAAACGTGACTGAGAAGCCTGAAACGCAAATGGAAGAAGACAACACCGTTCAGCCCGATGTAGAAATCGAGGAAGGGGACGCGTTTGGTCTGGGGGAAGAACATCTCTCCCAGCTTCAAGAACATTTGCGTGAAGGCGACGAGGTTGCTGTCAAAGAACTGTTTGGTGACCTGCATTACGCGGATGCCGCGGATATTCTGCAACAGCTGAAATCCGAGGACCGCACGCAGGTCTACCAAATCGTCGGTGAAGACTTTGACCCGGATATCATCTCCGAACTGGATGGTGATATTCTGGAAGAGGTCGTGGAGGAAATGGGCGCCAGTCAGGTGGCTCAGGCCCTCATCGAAATGGACAGCGATGACGCGCTGACCGTTATCGAAGAACTGGATGAAGAAGATCAGAAAGAGGTACTGGACGCCCTGCCGTTAGGGGAACGTTCCATTATCCTTGAAGGTCTATCCTTCCCTGAGGATTCCGCCGGTCGTTTGATGCAGCGTGATCTGGTGACCGTTCCGGCTTTCTGGACGGTTGGGGAGACGCTGGATTACCTGCGCAGTGACGTGGATCTACCCGATGATTTTTATGAAATTTTTGTGGTGGACCCGAAGTTCAACCCGTTGGGGACGGTGCAGCTTAGCAAACTGATGCGCAGCAAGCGTCCGGTGCGCATCGGTAATCTGATGGAAGAACAATTGACGACTATTCCGGTCGAAACCGATCAGGAAGAAGTGGCTTTCATCTTTAGGGACCGTGATTTGGTTTCGGCCCCCGTTGTCGATGAAGATGCGCGCCTATTGGGTGTGATCACCGTCGATGACGTCTTGGACGTTATCGATGAAGAACATGAAGAAGACATTATGCGCATGGGCGGGGTGACGCAGGCAGAGTTCTATAGTTCTGCGCTGGATGCTGCCAAGTCGCGGATCTGGTGGCTGGTCGTTAATTTGGGGACGGCGATTTTAGCGTCACTGGTGATCGGCATGTTTAGTGCGACGATTGAACAGTTGGTCGCCCTTGCCGTCTTGATGCCGATTGTCGCGTCCATGGGCGGGAATGCGGGGACACAAACCCTGACCATCGCCGTGCGCGCCATTGCCATGAACGAATTGACACCTGCCAACGCCATCAGGGTTGTCGGCAAAGAAGTGTTGGTGGGGACGGTGAACGGTATTATCTTCGCTGTGCTTATTGGTCTGGCAACCTGGGCGTGGTTTAGTGATCCAGCGTTGGCTGGTGTGATCGCGGCAGCGATGGTCGTCAATATGATTGTGGCCGGGCTTGCAGGGGCGTTGATCCCGGTTGCGTTGGACCGTTTTGGGGCGGATCCTGCGATTTCATCCTCCGTGTTTTTGACAACTGTGACGGATGTTGTCGGTTTCTTTGCCTTTTTGGGGCTAGCAGCACTGTTGCTGCTTTGAGAAAAGCGACAGAGTGTGGAAAGAAAATGCTTTACGTTTACGTAAAGGTAAATTAATCTGGCCGCGTTATGAGTGAACAAAAGAAAACCACATTCAGTATTACAGATCTTTCCAAAGAGTTTGATATAACAACGCGGACGATCCGGTTTTACGAAGATAAAGGGCTGATCTCACCTGAACGGGAAGGTCAGCGTCGTATTTATTCCCAACGTGACCGTGTGCGTTTGCGCTTGATTATGCGTGGCAAACGCCTTGGGTTTGCCTTGTCGGAAATTCAGGAATTGATCGATCTTTATGATACGGATCGTTCTGAAGTGATGCAGCTTCAGGTCTTTTTGGATCGTATCCGCGAGAGACGTGATGCGTTGTCCCAGCAACAACAGGATATCAATGCCATGTTGGGGGAGCTGGAAACGTTGGAAGATCAATGTTCAACATTGCTGGAAAAAAAGCAGGGTTAGAAGTGGGCAGGCTTGGTCCTGCCTTTTCTTAGGGTTTTATGTTAACGTTTACGTAAACGTAAGTTCAGATACAGGCAGGAATTAAAGATGATACAGGCGCACCCAAAATCCATTTTGACACATCGCAGTGTTGTTCAGCAGTGGGAATGTGACCATATGGGCCACCTGAATGTGCGTCACTATATGGCGAAGTTTGATGATGCGGCATGGAATATGTTTGCAGAGCTGGGAATCAACAAAAAGTATTTTGAGGAACGCAACGGTGGTGTTGCGGCTGTTGATCACCATGTGGTCTATAAAAAAGAGATGCTGGCAGGTGATAGTATCTCCATCCACAGCCATTTTGCGATCTTTAGCGGCAAGAAGGTCAAAATGATCCACAAGATGTATGACGCGATTGGCGGTGATCTGGTGGCGGAATGTGAATTGTTTGCCGTCCATATGGATCAGTCTGCGCGTAAGGCATCGGATTTTCCAGAAGACATTACAGCTAAGGCGCTGGTTTTTCTGGCAACAGATGAGTGAGGACGGCGCGATGGCAGAGTTTACACCCAAAGCTGATAATTACATTCAACTTGTGCAGGATGCCTTTGCCAAGCAGGGGTTTATGCAGCATTTGGGCGTGGAGTTGGCGGAGCTTAAGCCGGGGTATTGCGAATTGCATCTCCCCTTTAAGCCGGAATTGGATCAGCACCATGGATATTTTCATGGGGGCGCCATCGGCGCTTTGGCAGATGTGTCTGGCGGGTTTGCTGGGTTTACGCTGTTGCCGGAAGGTCAGGCCATGCTGACGGTGGAATATAAATTGAACATTATTTCCCCCGGTGCGGGGGAGTACCTGAAAGGGGTTGGACGGGTGATCAAGCATGGTCGTACGTTGACGATTACACAGATTGATGTGTATGGAGTGACTGCGGATGGCGAGAAGCACTGCGCCACGGCCATACAGACTCTGATGGCGGTAAAGGCGTAATTAGAGTCTTCGGATTGATGATTTAAATAAAATTTTATGGAATAGACTATCTAAATGTAGAAACAATTGGTATAGCAGCGCATCCCTCGCACTTGAGGGGCGTAGATATCAATTGAGTTGCATATATGACTATTCGTACAAAATTGATCGGCGCCTTTGCGTTGATCCTCGTTTTCCTGAGTGTAAACAGCACATTGTTGCTTGTGAACGTTCAGTCGACCTCATCTTCCTTTGATGAAATTACAGACTCTTCCAAGCAGATTACAGATCAGGTCTTGCCACTGATTACGGTGACGCAGGATTTGAAAGTGAACGTCTTGCAGGTGCAGCAATGGCTGACGGATATATCTGCAACGCGTGGACTGGACGGGCTGAACGATGGCTTCGATGAAGCGCAAGCCAATGCACAGGAATTTCGGGGCAATCTGGATGCTGCAATTCGCCTGACCAAATCTTTAAATAAACCGGAATTGACAGCCGCGTTGCAAGCCATGGGGCAAGCCTTCGACCCATATTACGAAACCGGCAAAAAAATGGCACAGGCCTATATTGCTGAAGGCCCCGAAGGCGGCAATAAGATGATGGGCGACTTTGATGATGTTGCAGCTCGTATTCAAAGTGGTATGGATCAGGTTGCCATACAGGTTAAGCAGTTTGTTGCCGACCGTCTAAGCGCGGGTGAGGCCTTATTGTCTGATAAAAAGGCAGAAAACGCTTTACTGCAAAAAGTTGCCTTGGTGCCGATCATCCTGTCGGCTCTTGTCGGTTTGATGGTCGTTTTGGCGGTGTTGCGTATTTGTCGTAATATTTCGGATATGACGGATGTCATGGCTGATCTGTCGCAAGGGAATCTGGATGTCCTCATTCCGGGGACAGAGCGCAAAGACGAGTTAGGGCATATGGCGGGGGCGGTTGCTATCTTTAAGGAAGAGGCCATTGAAAATAAAAATCTTCATGAAGAAAAGCAACGCCTTGACGAGAACGCCCGTCAACAACGTCAAGATACCATGATGAAGATGGCTGATGAATTGGAAAGTCGTGTGGTCGGCAGCATGAAAGAAATCACGGCAATTTTGATCCAGTTGGAAGACATGTCCGTCCAAATGTCACGGGCTGCGGATACAACCAGTACCAAAAGTCAGGCGGTTTGCGCAGCGTCTGAGCAAACAACGGCAAATATGGAAGCCGTTTCGACATCGGGAACCGAGTTGTCGGCGTCAATTAGCGAAATTTCAAGGCAGGTGTCGCAATCTTCTGAATTGTCAAAAGTGGCGGTCGCGGAAGCGCAAGACACCAACGGGCGTATTGAGGCCTTGGCAAGCGAGGTTGCTCAAATCGACGATATTGTAAAGCTGATTACCGGTATTGCCGAACAAACCAATCTCCTGGCCCTCAACGCGACAATTGAGTCCGCGCGTGCAGGGGAAGCTGGGAAAGGATTTGCGGTTGTTGCCAGTGAAGTGAAAAATCTTGCCCAGCAAACGGCAAAAGCAACCGAACAAATTAGCGGGCAAATTGCTAAAATCCAGTCGGAGACATCAGGCGCAGTCAGTGCCATTGATGGCATTGCTCAAACGATCTCGCGGTTGGATGATTATGGCGCCTCTATTGCTGCGGCGGTGGATCAGCAAAATTCAGCAACCCGCGAAATCTCCCACAATGTCCACGAGGCGGCACGCGGAAATGAGGAAGTGTCCCAGAATATTTCCGGTGTGGCAGAGGCAGCAGAAGATACTGATCAGTTGGCGCATAAAGTCTCTGATTCTGCCAATTTATTGAAAGACGGGAGCCAAAAGCTGCGCAGTTCGGTGCAAGGTTTCTTGGATGATGTGCGTGATGGAACTTCCGGAAATATAAGGTTCTAGACGGATTTAGGCGGAAAAAGTGAGCTTAGGTTTAACCGGCTCACTTTTTTTTACAATTTATAAGTTGACGTTTACGTAAACGTAAAATAGGTTTTCTACAGAATTTAAAACGCATCACAATGCACCGAATAGGGAAATGGGAAAGAGTTATGAGCTTCGTAGAATATCCTTCTTTGAACTTTAATCTGGGTGAAACAGCGGACATGATCCGCGATATGGTTAGCAACTTCGCAAAAGAGGAGATTGCACCGATCGCGGCAAAAACCGATGAGGAAAACGCTTTCCCAAATGAGATGTGGCCACGTTTTGGTGAGCTGGGTTTGTTGGGGATCACGGTTTCTGAAGAATTTGGTGGTGCCGGTATGTCCTATCTGGAACATATCATCGCCATGGAAGAAATCAGCCGCGCTTCTGCCTCCATCGGCTTATCTTATGGCGCACACTCCAACCTGTGCGTAAACCAGATCTATCGCAACGGCAATCAAGCTCAAAAAGAGAAGTACCTGCCGAAGCTGATCTCCGGTGAACATATCGGCTCCCTTGCCATGTCAGAACCAGGCTCGGGCTCCGATGTTGTTTCCATGAAATTGAAAGCCGAGAAAAAGGGTGATCACTATATCCTGAATGGCAACAAGATGTGGATCACCAACGGACCGGACGCGGACACATTGGTTGTCTATGCCAAAACAGATTTGGCAGCAGGCCCAAAAGGGATCACCGCCTTTATCATTGAAAAAGGCTTCAAAGGGTTCTCCACCGCACAAAAGCTGGACAAGCTGGGTATGCGTGGCTCCAACACCTGTGAGCTGGTTTTCCAGGATTGTGAAGTGCCGGAAGAAAATATTCTGGGTGAATTGAACAAAGGCGTTCGTGTCTTGATGTCCGGTCTGGATTACGAACGTGCGGTTCTTGCTGGTGGGCCGACCGGGATTATGCAGGCTTGTATGGATGTTGTTGTCCCCTATATCCATGAGCGTAAGCAGTTCGGTCAGTCCATCGGCGAGTTTCAACTGATCCAAGGCAAGATCGCCGATATGTATTCGACCATGAACGCCTGTAAAGCTTATGTATACGCGGTGGGCGCAGCCTGTTCACGTGGGGAGACAACGCGTAAAGATGCAGCGGGTGTGATCCTGTATGCGGCTGAAAAGGCAACGCAGATGGCCTTGGATGCGATTCAGATTTTGGGTGGCAACGGTTACATCAACGAATATCCGACAGGTCGCCTGTTGCGTGATGCAAAGCTCTATGAAATCGGTGCGGGGACATCTGAAATCCGCCGTATGTTGATCGGTCGCGAGCTGTTTGCTGAAACGAAATAATATAGCGCCCCTGTTTCGGCAGGGGCCTTTTAAAAAAGAATGATTGAGGAAAAGAATATGTCTAACAACGATCCTATCGTCATCGTCGGTTCTGCACGTACGCCCATGGGCGGTATGCAGGGCGCGTTTAATGATCTGACAGCGGCAGAGCTTGGTGGGCAGGCAATTAAGGCGGCTGTTGAGCGTTCTGGCGTAAAGCCGGGCGACGTGGAAGAAGTCATCTTCGGTAACGTCCTTGGCGCAGGTCAAGGTCAAGCGCCAGCACGTCAAGCCACGCTTGGCGGGGGGCTGGAGCTCAAGACGGGTGCAACCACCATCAACAAGATGTGTGGGTCCGGTATGAAGGCCACTATGATGGCACACGATCTGTTGAAGGCTGGCGTCAATGACGTGATGATCTCCGGCGGGATGGAAAGCATGACAAATGCACCGTACCTGTTGCAGAAAGCACGTGGCGGCATGCGTCTAGGCCATGGGGAAGTGAAAGATCACATGTTCCTTGACGGTCTGGAAGATGCTTATGATAAAGGCCGCTTGATGGGGACTTTTGCGGAAGAAACGGCAACTGTCTATCAGTTTACCCGTGAAGAGCAGGACGAATTTGCGATCCGTTCCCTGGCACGTGCCAATGGCGCGATTGCAGACGGGTCTTTTAAAGGCGAGATTGCGCCTGTGACAGTCAAGTCGCGTAAAGGTGAGGTGGTTGTGGACACGGATGAGCAGCCGGGCAAGGCGCTTCCGGACAAAATCCCGACATTGCGCCCAGCCTTTGCCAAGGACGGGACTGTGACGGCCGCGAACTCTTCGTCCATCTCTGACGGGGCGGCGGCCTTGGTTTTGATGCGTGAAAGTGAAGCTGAAAAACGCGGTCTTAAGCCGCTGGCACGTATCCTGGGTCACACGACCCATGCGCAAGAACCAAACCTGTTTACCACAGCTCCTGTCTTCGCCATGAAGGCATTGTTGGATCAAGTGGGTTGGTCCAAAGATGATGTGGACCTGTGGGAGATCAACGAAGCTTTTGCTGTTGTGACCATGGCCGCAATCCGTGATCTTGATCTGGATGCAGAGAAGGTCAATGTTCATGGTGGGGCCTGTGCCTTGGGTCATCCGATTGGCGCAAGTGGTGCCCGTATCATTGTGACTTTGCTCGCTGCACTAGAAAAATACGGCAAGAAAAACGGCGTTGCCTCCCTCTGTATCGGGGGTGGTGAAGCGACCGCAATGGCGTTTGAGCGTATCGTATAATTCAGTACTGACGAAATGGAAATAGAGTCAAACAGATGATTCTGAGTGAAGAACAAACATTGATCCGCGATATGGTGCGTAACTTTGCACAAGATCGCATTGCTCCCAATGCTCGCCAGTGGGAGGCCGATGAGGCCTTCCCAAAGGAGATTTTTGCCGAGATGGCAGAGCTGGGTTTGATGGGGATGGTCGCACCGGCAGAGTATGACGGATCGGACATCGGCTACGTTGGACTTGCACTGGCACTTGAAGAAATTTCAGCTGGAGACGGTGCTTTAAGTACGGTTCTTTCTGTACATAATTCAGTAGGTTATGGTCCAATATTAAAGTTTGGCACGAAAGAGCAAAAAGAGAAATATCTTAAACCAATGGCTTCAGGTGAGCATCTTGGATGTTTTGCTTTAACTGAGCCACACACCGGGTCTGATGCGTCTGCGTTAAAGTGTCGCGCGAAGCGTGATGGGGATCATTATGTCCTCAACGGCACTAAGCAATTTATCACCTCTGGCAAAATTGGCGATACGCTCATTGCATTTGCCGTAACGGATCCGGATGCGGGTGCGAAAGGCATTTCTGCCTTTATCGTGCCGACAGATACACCGGGCTACATTGTCTCCAGCCTTGAACATAAGATGGGGCAAAAGGCATCGGATACGGCGCAGATCGTTTTTGAAGATATGCGTCTTCCGGTTGAAAATTTGTTGGGCGAAGAAGGCATGGGCTACAAGATCGCCCTGTCCAATTTGGAGAGTGGTCGGATCGGGATTGCGTCCCAATGTGTGGGCATGGCCCGTGCGGCACTGGATGCTGCTGTGGATTATGCCAAAGATCGGGAAGCTTTTGGCAAGCCGATTGCGCAACATCAGGCTATTGGCTTTAAATTAGCCGATATGGCCACCCAAATCCATGCCGCCCGTCAGATGGTCATGCACGCAGCCGCTTTGCGCGATGCGGAAATGCCCTGTTTGAAGGAAGCGTCCATGGCAAAAGTCTTTGCGTCTGAAATGGCGGAAAAGGTCTGTTCAGATGCCATCCAGATTTTTGGAGGGTATGGCTATTCATCGGAGTTTCCGGTGGAAAAATACTATCGTGATGTGCGGATTTGCCAAATCTATGAAGGGACCAGCGAGGTGCAAAAAATTGTCATCTCCCGCGCGGTCTTAAATGGTTAATTTGACCATCTGCTAGGTATGTAGTGATTTGTTTTTATTAAGGTAATTCGTTAACGTTTGAGCGTCCTAAAAGTTAGATCTACGGATATTACCTGACGTTCAAATGACCCGATAAAAACGATAGTCTACATATGTAGTTAAAAAAGGTGCTGGGAGAGGGGAATTCCGTTGTCCTTTCCCAGCCTTCGCCAAATGAGGCGCTGGTGTTGTGTTTTTAAACATAACGGTTGAAGCCACAGGCAATTGGCGCAATGATCCATAAAGTCGAAATCAATTCGGCACAGGCAGGGAACGGCAAAAATGTCAGAGAAGATAATCGAATTTTATTTCGAATTTGGCAGTCCGTATGGCTATTTTGCGGCAAACCAGATTGATGAACTGGGCAAGGAATTTGATCGCGAGGTCATTTGGAAGCCCTATATGCTGGGTACAGCCTTTGCCAAGACCGGATCCGTGCCGCTGCGTGAAGTCCCTTTAAAGGGCGAATACTGCATGTATGACTGGGAACGGATCAGCGCCTACACGGGAACACCGTGGGCAGTGCCGGATAAGTTCCCGACCGCTGTTCTCGCGCCGCCACGGGCGTTTTACTGGCTGATGGATCAAGGCAGGACGGACCTTGCCAAGACTTATGCCAAAGCGGCCTATAAAGCTTATTTCGCCGATAAAAGACCTGTCTGGCTGGCAGAGGAAGCGGCGGAAGTCGCCAGCGAATGCGGCATCGATAAACAAGAATTCCTGACAGCGGTGCAGGATGCACACGTTAAATCCAGATTAATTGAAGAAGGCCAAAAAGCGATTGATCGCGGTGTCTTCGGTTCTCCCTACTTCATCGTTGATGGTGAACGTTTTTGGGGGTGGGACCGTTTGCCCATGATCCGTGATTGGCTCCAACAGGGGAAGTGGTCATAAACCATGAGCATTTTAAAAACGTCGATCAACACCCGGTCTGATGAGTTCAAGACCAACGCAGAAGCCATGCAAAAACAAGTGGACGACCTGCGCGAAGTAATTTCCACTGTCAAAAAAGGCGGCGGGACAACAGCGAACGAACGTCACATTCGCCGCGGCAAGTTGCTGGCACGCGAACGGATCCGTCGCTTGCTGGATGTGGGCTCGCCTTTCCTTGAGCTATCCCAGCTTGCAGGGTGGGAGTTGTACCCGGAAGATGGCGTGGTCGCCGCTGGTGGGGTGATCACTGGCATCGGGCGCATTGAAGGTCAGGAATGTATGATCGTGGCAAACGACCCCACCGTTAAAGGCGGGTCTTACTATCCGATCACGGTTAAAAAGCATCTGCGCGCCCAAGAGATCGCGATGCAGAACAATCTGCCCTGTGTGTATCTGGTTGAATCCGGTGGGGCGAACCTGCCGCGTCAAGATGACGTCTTCCCTGATCGTGATCACTTTGGCCGCATCTTCTATAATCAGGCAAATATGTCCGCTCAAAACATCCCGCAGGTCGCGGTGGTGCACGGGTCTTGTACGGCGGGTGGCGCTTACGTGCCTGCCATGTCTGATGAAAGTATCATTGTAAAAGAACAAGGCACCATCTTTTTGGGTGGTCCACCGCTGGTAAAAGCGGCAACGGGTGAAGTTGTCACCGCCGAAGATTTGGGCGGTGCGGATGTGCATTGTAAGGTCTCTGGCGTTGCAGATCATTATGCACAAGATGATGGTCACGCCTTGTCCTTGGCCCGTCAGGTTGTGCGTAACCTCAACCGTGTGAAAAATCCAAACCTCGATATCCGCGAGCCGGAAGAGCCGCTGTATGATGCTAAGGAACTGTATGGCATCATTCCGGCAGATACGAAAAAGCCGTTTGATATCCGTGAAGTGATTGCCCGTATCGTCGATGGATCGCGCTTTGATGAATTTAAAGCACTTTACGGTACGACATTGGTCTGTGGTTTTGCCCATCTTTATGGCTATCCGGTCGGGATTGTGGCGAATAACGGTATCTTATTCTCTGAAAGTGCCCAAAAAGGTGCGCACTTTATTGAACTTTGCGCCCAACGCGGTATTCCGCTGCTGTATTTGCAGAACATCACCGGCTTTATGGTCGGACGTAAGTATGAGTCGGAAGGGATCGCCAAACACGGTGCCAAGATGGTGACGGCTACAGCTTGCGCGAATGTGCCGAAAATCACCTGCGTGATCGGTGGCTCCTTTGGGGCGGGTAACTATGCCATGTGTGGTCGCGGTTATTCCCCGAACTTTATGTTCATGTGGCCGAATTCCCGTATCTCCGTCATGGGGGGGGAACAAGCCGCGGGCGTTCTGTCCACCATCAAACGTGATGGGATGGAACGTAATGGTCAGGAATGGTCGGCTGAAGAGGAAGAAGCCTTCAAAGCCCCGATCCGTGAGAAATATGAAGTCGAAGGCCATCCGTATTATGCCTCCGCCCGTTTGTGGGATGACGGGATCTTTGATCCGGTCGATACCCGCATGATGCTGGGTCTATCCTTGTCTGCCGCCCTGAACAAACAAATCGAGCCGACCAAGTTCGGCGTGTTTAGAATGTAAGGGGGCTAGGGATGTCTGAAACGTCAAGAATTGATATTGATGCACGCGGTGTCGCAACCCTGACCATGACCCGTGCGGAGATGCACAACGCCTTTGATGACGCCATGATCGCGGATTTGACGGCTAAGTTAAAGCAACTGGAAAGTAACGAGGCCGTGCGCGTCGTCGTGCTGGCAGCAGAAGGGAAAAGCTTTTCTGCCGGTGCCGACCTGAATTGGATGAAGCGCATGGCGGCTTATTCCTATGAGGAAAACTTCGCCGATGCCATGGGCCTTGGCGGGTTGCTGGAAACGCTAAACTTCCTCAAAAAGCCGACGATTGCGAAAGTCCAGGGCGCGGCCTTTGGTGGCGGTGTTGGATTGGTTGCGGCCTGTGATATGGCTGTGGGGTCTGAATATGCCAGCTTCTGCCTGTCGGAAGTTAAGCTGGGGCTGATCCCGGCGGTGATTTCACCTTACGTGGTCAATGCCATGGGGCAGCGCGCGTCGCGCCGCTATATGCTGACAGCGGAACGGTTCAAGGCAGATGAAGCCTTGCGCTTTGGCCTGTTGCATGAGGTCGTGAGTGCGGATGAACTGGACGCAGCTGTTGAGCGGCTAATCGAGAACTTGATGATCAATGGTCCGGCGTCTGTCGCAGCCTGTAAGGATTTAATCTTTGCGGTCTACAACCGTCCTGTGGATGCGGATGTGATCAAAGATACTGCCGAACGGATCGCCACTCAACGCGCATCCGTGGAAGGGAAAGAAGGCCTTGGCGCTTTTCTGGAGAAACGAAAACCGTCTTGGGTTAAGGGGAACGAATAATGTTTAGTAAAATCCTGATTGCCAACCGTGGCGAAATCGCTTGCCGCGTGATTAAAACGGCGCGTCGCTTGGGCGTTAAAACCGTGGCGGTCTATTCTGATGCAGATGCAGGCGCCATGCATGTGGCGATGGCGGACGAGGCCTATCACATCGGTGGGGCTGCGGCGGCTGAGAGCTACCTTGATTACAATAAGATCATTGATGTTTGTAAAAAATCCGGTGCCGAAGCGGTCCATCCGGGCTATGGTTTCTTGTCGGAAAATGCGGCCTTTTGTAAGGCGTTGGCAGAAAATGACATTATCTTCATCGGCCCGCCAGTTGGTGCAATTGAAGCCATGGGGTCCAAATCTGCGGCCAAAGCGATTATGGAAAAAGCCGATGTGCCATTGGTGCCGGGCTATCATGGCGATGAACAATCTATCGATCTGATGCGCGCGGAAGCCGAAAAGATGGGCTATCCGGTGATCCTGAAAGCGGCTGCTGGTGGCGGCGGTAAAGGCATGCGGATCGTTTGGAAAGCAGAAGAGATCGAAAGCGCCTATGATGCGGCAAAACGCGAAGCCATGAAAGGCTTTGGCGATGACCATATGTTGATTGAAAAGTACCTGACAAAACCGCGTCACGTGGAAATTCAGGTTTTTGCCGATCAGCATGACAATGTGGTCTATCTGTTTGAACGTGATTGTTCTGTTCAACGTCGTCACCAGAAAGTCTTTGAAGAAGCGCCCGCCCCGCTGATGACCCATGATTTGCGTCATAAAATGGGGGAAGCCGCCTGCAACGCCGCGCGTGCTATCGGGTATGAAGGTGCAGGGACGGTTGAATTCTTGCTGGATGAAGACGGGTCTTTCTACTTCATGGAAATGAATACCCGCTTGCAGGTGGAACATCCGGTCACGGAGATGATCACCGGTGAAGACCTTGTGGAATGGCAGTTGCGTGTGGCGGCTGGTCAGCCCTTGCCGCGCAAGCAGGATGACCTGAGCATCAATGGTCACGCCATCGAAGTGCGTGTGTACGCAGAAGATCCGGACAATGACTTCTTGCCGGCAACGGGGAAACTGACCCATCTGCGTCCGCCGCAGGAAAGTGCCCATGTGCGCATTGATACGGGCGTGCGTGAAGGGGATGAAGTCTCCATTCATTATGATCCGATGATCTCAAAACTGATCGTGTGGGCCAACACCCGTGAAGGGGCATTGCGTCACCTGCGTAAAGCCTTGAACGAATATCAGGTTGTCGGTGTGACGACCAACATTGAGTTTCTGGCGACGGTTGCCGCGCATCCCGCTTTTGTGAACTTTGATGTGGATACGGGCTTTATCGCGCGTCATGAAAATGACTTGTTCCCGGATCGTGAAAATGTGACGGATGATGCGCTTGCCTTGGCTTGTCTGGACGTGTTCCTCAGCCGTGAGGAAGAGGCGCAGGCCGCGGCAGATTGGTCGGGTGATCCGTTCAGCCCATGGAACTCCACCTGTGGGTTCCGCATGAATGATGACAACCATCACGAACTTTATTTCGTTAATAATGAAGACATTATCACGGTGACCTGTCATTATCGCGACGATGGCTTCTTGATGGAATTGCCCAATGATGACGTGCTGGTGCGTGGTGTCCGTGACGCCAACGGTGATCTGTTGGCAGACCTGGGCGGTCGCCGGATGAAAGCAACCGTGGTGCGCCATGGGGAGACTCTGGATATCTTGGTTCATGGTCGTGCCCATGCGCTGAAACTGTTTGACCCACTGGCTGCGGCTGACGGTATGACAGAGGCCAGCGGGTCTTTGACCTCCCCGATGCCGGGGAAAGTGGTGGCTGTGATGGTTGAAAAAGACCAAGCGGTTAGCGAAGGCGATGCGCTGATGATTCTGGAAGCCATGAAGATGGAGCACACGATTTATGCGCCCATGGATGGTGTGGTTCAGGATATCTTCTTCAATGCAGGTGATCAGCTTGAAGAAGGTGTCGAACTGTTAAAAATTCAGAGTGAGTAAAGAATGTCGATCCCGAAGAAAGTAAAAATCGTTGATGTGGGGCCGCGCGACGGCCTCCAAAACGAAAAGGAAATTGTCCCGACAGAGGCGAAAATTGAACTGATCCATCGTCTGGCAGAGGCAGGTCTGCCAGTGGTGGAAGCTGGCAGTTTTGTATCGCCCAAATGGGTGCCGCAAATGGCGGATAGTGCCGAAATTATGGAAAAAATTACCCGTAAAGACGGCGTGTCCTATCCGGTCCTGACCCCTAACCTGAAAGGGTTTGAAGGGGCGATGGCTGTCGGTGCGAAAGAAGTTGCGATTTTCGGGGCGGCCTCTGAAAGTTTCTCTCAGAAAAACATTAACTGCACCATTGAAGAAAGCCTTGAGCGTTTCCGCCCGGTTGTGGAAGCGGCGAAAGAGCTGGGCGTTTTGGTGCGCGGTTATGTCTCCTGCGTGGTTGGATGCCCCTATGAAGGTGAGATCGCGCCTGAGAAAGTCGCGGACGTTTCGGCAAAGCTCTATGAGATGGGCTGTTATGAAATCTCCCTTGGGGACACGGTCGGTGTCGGTACACCGGGTAAGGTGAAAGACATGTTGGCAGCAGTATCGGCAAAAGTCCCGATGGAGAAGCTGGCGGTGCACTTTCACGACACTTATGGTCAGGCACTTGCCAATATCTATGCTGCCCTTGAAATGGGCGTGGCAACGGTTGACTCGTCTGTTGCAGGTCTTGGTGGCTGTCCCTATGCCAAAGGTGCATCGGGCAACGTGGCAACTGAAGATGTGGTCTATATGCTAAACGGTCTTGGGATTGATACTGGCGTCGATCTGGACAAGCTGTGTGAGGCGGGCCGCTTTATCAGCAACGTCTTGGGGCGTGCGCCCGCGTCTAAAGTTTCCCTTGCGATGGCGGTGGCTTGTTAGTCACACGCTTTTTGACGAACGATGAAAGACGGATCGGCACAGCTTGGCTTGCCGGTCCGTTTTCTTTTGAAAGACTTGCAATATCGGGGCAAGCTATATACCTACACAGGATTGTTTAGCAAAGTTCAGCCCAATTTAGAGGGAAAAATGAATAAGTCGTTTTTGACAAACTTAGTTGCCGCTGTCGTGACGGTGGTTGGTTATGTGCTGCCAGAAAACCATTATGGGGAATTGATCATGATGGTAGGCGTCTTCGCCTTATCCGGTGCCGTGACCAACTGGTTAGCCATCCATATGTTGTTTGAGAAAGTACCGTTTTTATATGGCTCCGGCGTGGTGCCCAATCGTTTTGAAGAATTTAAGGCAGGGATCAAACAGTTGATCGTGCAGGAATTTTTTTCCCGCGAACATATTGAACGCTTCTTCATGGAACAGACCCAAGGCATGGGCGGTAATATTGCCGATAAAGTCGATTTCGACCGTGTCTTTGACGGCTTGCGCGATGCGATTGAAGAGTCCAGTCTGGGCGGTATGTTGTCTATGGTCGGCGGTAAAAAGGTGCTGGAACCTTTGCGCGAACCTGTCACACAAAAACTGCAAGGCATTGTCACCGAACTGGCGGCGGAACAAGTCAAAGAAAAAGGCGAGGCCGATTATACCTCTGTCCTGATTGCCAAAATTGAAGAGATTATTGATCGTCGTCTCGATGAGCTGACCCCGCAAAATGTGAAAGAAATCGTCCAGGATATGATCCGTCAGCATCTGGGCTGGCTGGTTGTCTGGGGCGGTGTCTTTGGCGGTCTGATCGGCCTGCTGGTAGGTCTGGTATGACGGTACATCTAAGAAAACTTTGTGTCGGTATTGAAAGCGTGGAACATCTGGAAGAGGTCCACGCCCATCGTTTGGCCCAAGCCAAAGCCAGTGGTGGCCCGGCGGTGCTTTATGCCTACACCCGCAACACCCCAAAACGAAAAGACGAAGTGCTGGACGGCGGCTGTATGTACTGGGTGATTAAAGGCCAGTTTCGTTGCCGTCAGGAAATTATTGGCTTTGAAAATGGCGTGGATGAGGAAGGGCGTAAGTTTTGCCTGATCCAGTTAAAGCCCGGCTTGATCAAGGTGGAACCTCGTGCACAAAAGCCGTTTCAGGGCTGGCGCTATTTTGAGGAAAAGGATGCCCCGCCTGATCTGGATGAAAATGCCGTAAAGGGGGATGACCTGCCTGAAGAGATGCAATCGGAATTGCGCGATCTCGGGCTTTTATAATCAACATAAAAAAAGGACGGAAAGTTTGAACTCTCCGTCCTTTTTCTTTTTCGTATCCGTTTCTCGGCTTAGGCCAGACTTGGCAGCCAAAGTACGATCCACGGGAAGGCGATTAACAGCGCAATCGTGACCGCATCAGCGATAAAGAAGGGTGTTACGCCGCGGAAAACGTCTTGAACCGTCAGGTCATCACGCACACCGGCAACAACAAAGCAGTTGAGACCAATCGGCGGGGTGATCAGACAGAACTCAGCCATCTTCACAACCAAGATACCAAACCAGACCGCACACATCGGGCCGGACATACCAAAGGCACTGTCGGCGGCAGAAACCGCTTCACCACCGTTAAGGGCCATGACAGCAGGGTAAACCACTGGCAGGGTCAGCAACAGCATGCCGATCGCATCCATGAACATCCCAAGGACGGCATAGGCGAGCAAGATAAAGATGAGGGTCAACATCGGGTCTTGTTCAAGCGACGTTACCCAGTCAGCGAAGAAGCCCGGCAGATCGGCAAACCCAAGGAAGCGAACGTAAATCAAAACCCCCCAGATGATCGTAAAGATCATGACGGATAGTTTCGCTGTTTCCAGAAGGGCATCCTTAAACTCAGCCCAACGCATGCCTTTGTAAGCGGCCATACAGAAGACCACAAAGGCACCCAATGCACCACCTTCTGTCGGTGTCCCCCATGCTTCGCCACCAAACGGGTTGTAGATAAAGACAACGATGATGAAGACAACGAAGAAAATCGGCAGGGCAGGCGGCAAGGCTTTAAAGCGGTCTTTCCAGCTAAAGCCGGAAACCGGAGGGCCGAAGTTTTTAAACGTCAGCGCCATACCAATGATCAGGGCACCATAAACCAATGCAGAGAAAATACCGGGGATAAAGCCAGCAAGCAGCAGTTTACCGACATCTTGTTCAACGATAATGGCGTAAATAACCAAGATCGCAGACGGCGGGATCAGGGACGCCAATGTCCCCCCAGCCGCGACAACACCAGCGGCAAACTGTTTGTTGTAGCCAATCTTTAACATCTCAGGGATCGCAATACGGGCGAAGACAGCCGACGTTGCGATGAGGCACCGGATACAGCAGCAAAACCAGCTGTTGCAAAGACGGTGGAAACGGCAAGACCACCCGGCACCCAGGCAATCCATTTCTTGGCCGCGTCAAACAGGGCTTTGGTAAGGCCTGCGTAATAAGCAAGATAGCCGATCAGGATAAAGGTCGGGATCAGGGATAGAGCCTGACTTGCGACTTTAGAGTGGGGAACTTGCCCCGCAATTTTTGCAGAGATGGTCATTGCCCAGAAAAAGGCTTCAGGGTCGTACCCTTTCTTGGCCCAGAAAATCCAGATCAGGCCAACCATGCCAGCAAGACCGGCTGCAAAGGCGACGCGCATTCCCAAAACGACGAGAAGCAGCATCCCCCCAGAGACGATCATTCCAATATCAATAGGTTCCATTAACTTATTCCTTAACTATCGTGACCGGTGACATGTTCGGCTTCATGGGCCGCTTGTGCGGCAACATCTTCAATCAAGGGCACAGCGATAGGTTGGTCTGTACCGGAGATCAGGGCGGCAATATAGCCCCAGATTTGCACCAACAGTTGCAGACATAAAACAGAGAAAGCAATAGGTGCAAGAAGTTTTGCCGGCCACAAAGGAAGGCTGATATCCATGGAACTGTCACGGCTCCAGAGAGGGGAACCAAAATCGAAGCTGCGCTCAAAGTGTGCCCAACTGCCCCAAACGATGAGAACCATTAAAAAAAGAATAGCGAGCGTGGTGATTAATTCGACAAAATAAAGTGTGCGCCCGCTTAATCTGCCGACAAGCATATCCATACGGATGTGGCCGCCGTTACGCTGGGTGTATGATACCCCCATAAATGCGATGAGCGGCATGGCTTGTTCGATCCAGTCAATATAACCGGGTAGCGGGTGGTCAAAAAAGTTGCGTCCCCCAACTGAGAGGACTGCGAGAATCATAAGGGAAAATACAGCCAATCCGCTAATGAGGGCGAGAAATTGACCGAAGGAATTCAGTTTTTGGTCAATGCGGCTCAAAAGGCTGTCGTCGGTAAGGACGTTTGCTGATCCTGCCATTGTTATACTCCTACTAAAAAGGATGCCTGATGGTTAAGCCAGGCATCCTCTTTTTTGTGACAAGGGCGTGTTACTTGATCATGCCTGTGAAGAAATCATAGAGTTCTTGCGCAGGAAGACCTTTTGCCTTGTTTTCTTCGATCCATTGTTGTGCTGCCGGACCCGCAACTGCTTTTTTCAAATCAGCGATTGCTTCGTCGGAGTATGTGATCGTCTCAATGCCACGGGTTTCAAGTTCCGGGCCCCATTTTTTCATGGTTTTGTTTTCATAGTTGTTGATGTAGTGATCAAGCGATTCTTCAACAGAACCCAACAGGATTTCTTTTTCTTTGTCAGACAGGCTGTTCAGGGCGTCTGTGTTGACAACGATTGGGCAGTTAATGGTGCCCGGGTTCAGGTTGCTTGTCCACCATTTGGCGTTTTCAAGTGTACCGAAAGCCATGTGTGCGTGTTGTGCAAAAGTAACGCCGGTTACAACGCCGCTATCCATCGCTTGACGGACTTCTGTTGCAGACATGGATGTCGGGATGGCGCCAAGAGCTTTCATCGCTTCACCGATGCCACCTGTTGCACGAACAGACATACCTTTAAAGCCAGATAGTTCTTTTGGTGTTTCGCCCACACCCACAACGTTATATTGCGGCATCGGAGACGGCATCAACAACGTTGCGTTCCAGCGTGCAAGGTCTTTTACAACAGCCGGGTGCTTGTAAAGTTCTTGGGACAGTTCACGTTCCTGTTGCAGTGTGGAAACGCCGAGGAACGGCAGTTCAGCCACTGTCAGTGACGGGTTTTTGTCGCGGTGGTAACCCGCGCAGAATTGTGCCATTTCAAACGCGCCAATGGAGATACCGTCAAGGTTCTCTTTGTTTTTGGACAGGCCGCCGTAGGAAATGTTCAGTTTGAAAGAACCGCCGGATTTCTGTTCTACCAGTTCAGCTAGTTTTTCAACGTGTTCTGTAAATGCGCGGCGTTTGCCCCACACGGATACGTTCCAGTCTGTTGCAAGCGCTTCACCCGCAAATGTCAATGCCAGTGCTGTACAAGCAACTTTACCGAAAAGTGATTTCATAATTAAACTCCCTGATTAATTAAAAACATCCTTTAAGATGTCTTCCACGTAAGATACAGAAATACAATTTGCAGCCTATGAAGAAAACCGCGCGCTGTTATCCTTCGTGTGTGCGGAAATCCGCGTGCTTATAGAATAGCACTTTTATCTAAACCTAATTTGACAATTTTGTCATTCAAGGTTCTTCTGCCAATTCCCAGTGTTTTTGCCACGGCATCCATACGGCCTTCATGGTTTTTAATGGCCTTTGCGATGATTTCACGCTCAAAGGCGGCAACGGCTTCGCGCAGAGTATCCGGGACTTCCTGCGGGATGGATTGGGTCGGATAGATGGCTTCCCCAACAGTGCCGCGCCCACATCTGGAGGATAGAATCCGTCTTTCTGCCACATGGCGTAACTCGCGCACGTTGCCGGGCCATTCATGTCCCATTAAGGCGCTCATGTCTTCTGTTGTCAGTTCTGGGGCATCGACTTCATAGACCTGCGCATACTCTTCCATGAAGTGGGAAAACAGCATGACGATATCGTTTTTCCGTTCGCGCAAGGTCGGCAGGTTTACGACCAGCGTATTGAGGCGATAGAGCAAATCTGCGCGGAAACTGTTTTCCTGCACGGCCGTCCTTAAATCTTCGTTGGAGGCCGAAAGGATGCGGATATCCACCGGAATGGTGCGATCAGAGCCGACGGGGGTATATTCCTGGGTTTCTATCATGCGTAATAGTTTGGCTTGGATTTGCAGAGGACAGGTGCCGATTTCATCCAGAAACAGGGTGCCGCCATCGGCTTGATCTAAAAGCCCGCGCTGTTGATTGATCTCGCCAAACATGGTGGTTTCAAAATGATCGGGCGGGATGGTTGCGCAATTGACGGCCTTGAAAGGTCCGTTTGCACGTGCGCTCAGATCATGCAGGGCGTGGGCGACAAGTTCCTTGCCTGTGCCGGTTTCCCCTAAAATCATGACGGGTGCGTTTGTATCAATCAGGTTCAGGATCTCTTCGCGCAAGGCTGTCAGCACCTCACTTTGACCGATCAAGACACGGTCCAGACCGGACAGTCGGGCAAGGCGGGCTTTTAAGCGTTCGGTATCCGCGCTCATGCGGTGCTGGTCGGCAGCGTGTTTTAACACCATTAACAGGCGGCGCGGCTCAAATGGCTTTTCAATAAAGCCGTAAGCCCCTTTCTGGATGGCTTCGACGGCCATAGGGATATCACCGTGGGCGGTGATGAGGACAACGGGTGGGGAAGACGGTTGGGTGACATGGTCCAGCAGTTCCATCCCATCCATGCCGGGCATGCGTACATCGCTCAGGACGACATGAGGTTGCAGGACGTCGAGTTGTTCAAGGGCAGCTTCTGCGCGGGAGAAAAGGTCCACATGCCAGTCTGCGGCTTCCAGCAGGTGAGAGAGGGAGTCGCGCATTTCGCGGTCATCATCGATCACAACGATTTTGTTTTTGGCAAGACTATCAGGCATTTTCAGTTTCTTCCTCTAACGGGATTTCAATGATAAAGATAGCCCCTTTGGGCTCCCTGTTTTCGGCATGGATCATGCCGCCATGTTCTTTGACGATTTCTGTGGAGATGGCAAGCCCCAGTCCCATGCCTTCACCGGACGCGCGCGTGGTATAAAATGGCTCTTCCAGATCACGGATGGTGGATTGACCAATACCGGAGCCGGTATCGGTGATGCGCACGATCCCGTGGGTTTTTGTGTGTGAGATCGTGACTTGTAACAAGCGTTCTTCCTCATCCAGCATGGCATCCACGGCATTGCGCATCAGGTTTGTCAGGACTTGTTCCAGACGTAATTTGTTACCTCGAACGATCACCGGATGATCGGGAAGGTGGAAGCCATATTGAATGCGCCCTGCAGTCAGGTTCGGGATCAGCAGTTCTTCGCTGCCTTTCAAGACATCCTGAAGATTAACGGCTTCAAACTCCTTTGAGCCGGGACGGGAGAAAAAGCGTAGCTGCCTTGTTATATTTTCCATACGCGCCACAAGGCCGGACATCTGGCTGATTAACGTCACTTTTGGCGGTTGCTGGGAGATTTCGGCTGCTGTTAAATAATTTTTCATCGCCGCAATGGGCTGGCCCAGCTCATGGGTGACGGAGACGGAAAGTTGCCCAAGGGCGGCAAGGCGGCTGGTACGTGCCAGTTCATCCTGTGTGCGTTGTAGGCGGCGTTCGGCATGTTTGCGATCTTCAATCTCAATGGCGAGCAAGCGGTTGGCTTCGCGCAGGTCCGCAGAATCTGCTTGCGATTCCCGCAAGGCTGCACCGATGCGCCGGGTCTTCTTGAATTGCCACGCCGCAAATAACAGGCTGATGATCACAATCAATGTAATTAACATGGACCACGTGCGCACCTGAATGGAACGTTCATTGGCAAAGAAGTAGAGGGTCCAGTTGCGCGTCGGCATGTCTTGTGTGACCAGCAGGTAGGGTACATTGTTGACGGTTGCTTGATATTCGTTTGTGTTGGACCAGTTGAGTTTGACCAAGGGGGTCTTGTCAAACTGACGCATGGCCTTGATTTCTGAACGGCGCTCCGCTGAAAGGTCAAACAGCACCTTATATCGCCAGTCGGGGTTGGATGACAGCAGGACAATGCCGTCTTCATTGCTGAGCAAAACACTCTCGCCTGCCTTCATCCAGGCTTCTTCCAATCTACCTAAGTTAAGCTTCATGGCAATGACCCCGGCAATGGTACCGTTGGGGGCATAGACGGGGGCGGAGATGAACAGGCCGGGCAGGGAGGTGGTGACCCCGATGCCATAAAACTCCCCCATTTGTCCTTGCATCGCCTGCTGGTAATAGGGGCGGAAACTGTAATTGCTGCCGACGTAGGAATTTTCCTGATCATAGTTTGAACTGGCGAGCGTGAGGCCTGTCACATCCATGAGATAGATGGCATCCAGTTGGGAACGTTCGGCGAAGTCTTTTAAGCGCAGGTTCAGGGAATGACGGTCTTTACGCAGGGTCCCTGCAATCACATGCGCATCTTTGGACAGCACATAGGGGAAGTAGGAAATCCGTTCGATCTCACTTTCCAGCGTACTTTTATAAAGCGCAAGGCGACCTTTTGCAGCCTGAAGTTCTTCTGCTTTATAGTAGGAGAAGAAGGCAAGGTAAAGTGCCGTACATCCGCCGCAGATGACGAAAATGAGCAGCAAAAAGGTGCGTGAAGGTAACACTTGTTCAAAACCTTGCGTGAGCCAAAAACAGAAAACTGCTTCTTTTTAGCGCAACTGCACAAAGTTTCAAAATAAAACACCCGCTTCTTGTTTGAAGCGGGTGTCTTGGGGGGAGTGGATTATTGCGGCCAAAGGGCAGTTTGGGGGATGAAGGTAACGATCATCAAGGTCACAAACATCGCAAGGATAAACCATTTGCAGTATCGCATAACGTGGTCAATCCGCAGCCCTGTTGTTGAGCAGACGGTCAGCAGAACCGAGGCTACAGGCGGTGTTTGTTGTCCGATCCCAAGGTTCAAACAAACGATGACGCCAAAGTGTATCGGATCAATTCCGATCTGTGTCGCAATCGGCAGCAGGATCGGTACAACCACGATAATGGCGGCTGACGCATGCAAAAACATCCCGAGAAAGAGAAGGAACAGGTTGATCAGCAAGGTCAGGATAATCGGATCATCTGAAATGCTAAGCAGGCCAGTTGCCACTTTTTGTGGGATTTGTTCGTTTGCGAGAAACTGTCCAAGGACGGCAGATCCGGCGATGATCATCATAACAACAGAAGTTTGACGAACCGTTGTGGAAAACAGGCCATAAACTTTCTTTGCGCTGAGGTCTCTTTGTAAGATCACACCAAAGACAAAGGCCGCGAGTGCGCCAACGGCTGCCGCTTCTGTCGGGGTTACCAGACCAGCCAACAAGCCGCCAACAACCACGATCGGGATCAGCAAGGGAATAGCAGCGCCTTTTAGGGCGTGACCAAGACGCGGCACATCAAATTTTTGATCGACCGGATGGCCTTCCTTACGTGCGAATATATAGCTGGTGACCATAAAAGCCCCACCCAGCAAAATGCCCGGTACAATCCCGGCAAGGAACAGGTCTTTAATCGAGGTGTTTGTCGTCACCCCATAAAGTACCATCGGGATGGATGGCGGGATAATGATCCCCAGTGTGGCGCTGGTTGCTGTGATGGCGGCAGCAAAGGTTTTCGGGTAGCCCTTTTTTTCCATGTTAGGGACGAAAATCTTGCTCATCACCGCAGCGTCCGCAACGGCAGAGCCGGACATTTCCGCCATGAACATGGAGGTCACGACGTTGACGTGGCTCAGCCCGCCTCTGATCCAGCCGACAAGGGCGGAGGCCAGGTTGATGATCCTTTCAGAGATGGAGGTTGCCCCCATCAATTCCCCCATCAGGATGAAGAACGGGATCGCCAGAAGAACGACAGAGTTGGTGCCGGAAAACATTTGAATAGGCACCATGATCAGGTCGATCCCCTGAATAGCCATGGCGATAGCCGCAGAGATCATCAGGGCAAAACCAACAGGGAAACCCAAAAAGATCAAGCCGAACAGTAGGCCGAGTACAACCCAGATCATTCTGTTTCCTCCTGTGATGTACGGCCCAAAATGTCGAGGATGAGCGCGAAAATGAGTAGAACGGACGCAATGGGCAGGATCGCCATGAACCAGCCTTGCGCGATTTCTGCTGTTTCAATCTCCGTGCTGCCATCAATGATGATCATGCGAACGGATTGATAAAAGAGGAGCGCCAAAAAGGTGATGATGCTGAGGTCTGTCAGCGCGGTGACGGCTTTGCCAACGTTAGCCGGCAAATGTTCAACAATCAGTTCAAACGCGATATGGCCGCCTTTTCGATAGGCTAGGTAAGCCCCCAAAAAGGAAATCCAGACCAAAAGCAAGCCCGGTACTTCGTCGGCAGTGGCACTAAACGGTGCCAATATGCCATCGGCAAAGTCAAAGATGCTTTGGAAGATGTCTGATGTGGTCCCCGCGTCACGCAGCCAGCCCAGAACAACGTAGCGATTGAACACATTGACGAGGATCATAAGGGTTGAGGCCGCCAATGTCAGGGCGGCCACAGCCTTTACAGTCTGATCTATGAGCCAGATTGCGGTTTTCATTTTACGTCTTCAACCAGCTTCAGCCAGTCGTCGCCCTGACTTTTGATGTAATCATCATAAGAAGAACGTGTCGCTTCTTGGAAAGCGTTCAGGTCTACATCGTTGATTTCAACAAACTGCTTCATGTCCTGAAAGTATTTTGCTTCCAGTTCGGCTGCGCCATCATAGGCTTTCTGGGTGATTTCTTGACCGACTTCAGCAAAAACTTTTTTCTGCTCATCCGTTAAAGAGTTCCAGAAAGCAGTGGAAGAAATCAGGAAGCTAGGTGTGTAAACGTGGCTGGTCAGGCTGAGGAATTTTGCAGCTTCATACTGTTTTTGTTCATAGAAGCCATATGTCGCCGCTTCCGCCCCATCAACTACGCCTGTTTGCAGGGCGGTGAATGTTTCTGTCCACGCGACTTTCTGCGGTGTTGCGCCCATATGTTGGAAGACGTTTTGGCGGAATTTACCGCCGGAAACACGGATTTTCAACCCTTTAAAATCTTCTGGGTTTGAAACTGCGCGGACTTTGTTGAGCACATGGCGGAAGCCGTTTTCGTAGATACCCAAAACAACGACGTTCGCTTTTTCTTCAACGTGGGCTTTTACTTGTTGACCCAACGGGCCGGACATGGCGCGTTGAACATGTTCGCGGTCGGTAAATAGCCACGGCAAGTCAAACAGGCCGAGCTTTTTGTCGAGTTTCATCACGCCGGAGGCGACGTTGATCATTTCGATGGAACCGGCTTTAACGTTTGTGACCAGTGCTTTTTCTTTGCCCAATTGGCCGCCCGGGTAAAGTTTAAATTCAAATTGGCCGGGTAGACGTTTTTCGATTTCTTCAGCAAACATAGTGGATTGTTGGTGCAGCGGCGACAGCGCCGATACATGGCTTGCAATACGCACTTCACGTGGTTCTGCCTCTGCAACCGTTGCGCTGAAGAAAGTAGAAGTCGCAAGTAAGGTTGCGAGGGTGATTTTTTTTAACATAGGTTTTAGGCTCCCTGTGGGTTTTATGTAATATTTACTTGATATTTAAAGCGATCTGCTCGTCCTCTGGAGCGACGCCATTCAATCGGCAGGTCGTCATATCCTAGGGCCACGCGTTCGATCACAATGACGGGCGTGTTGGGGACCACACGCAAGATGCGCTCATAGGCGGCATCGGCTATTTCGACGGATAGTTCTTCGGTTGCGCGCGCAATGACTTGATCATATTCCGTGTCATAGATGGGATAGAGCAAAGGCCCGATCTCACTCTCAGGCTTGGTTTCAAAGCCTTTGAAGCGGGTGGCATCCAAGAAAATTTCTTCTGCCAAGACAGGCTCGTTATCAATGAGACGCAGACGGGACATGGCGATAACGGGCGTGCCTTCGTCGATCTTGAGGGCGTTTGCAACTTCAGTGCAGGCGGGCACGATTTCACGCTTGAGGATACGGCTTTCGGGGATACGCTGCTGGCCCCCTTTGCCTGTAAATCTGAAAAAGCGAAAGAGTGACGAATCAAAGGAGGCTTTGCGCACAAAGGTGCCAGCGCCATGTTTACGTTCCAGCAATCCTTGGTCCACCAGATGGGTGATGGCCTGACGGGTGGTGCCGTGCGCAACATTATACAGCTTCGCTAACTCGCTTTCTGAGGGGATGCGATCGCCGGGGTGCCATTTCTTGTCGATGATTTCAGCCTTCAAGACTTCTGCAAGGCGCAGATATCTTGGCATTCTATCGTCACCGGGAATGTTTATGTTTTTCACATTCAACGTTAAACCTCCTTGATTTGTTAGTCTTATAGTCTTATATAAGAGTATATGAGTCAAGAGCGTTTCTTGGCATTTTTGGTCAGCACAACGTTGGATAGGAAAATGAACGTTAAGATTCAGGATGATAAGAAAGACAAGATTTTAAATTTGGATGCCCATGCGCATGTCTATACCCATGATGTGCCGATGAAGGGGGACCGTTTGTATTCCCCCAAAGAAGAGGCGGTGCCGGAAACCTATTTTTCCTATCTCAAAGACAGCGCATTAGACGGGGCGTTGTTGGTCCAACCAAGTTTCTTTGGAACGGACAATTCCTACATGCTGGATGTGATGACAAAGGCGAAAGAAACGCAAGGTGCACCAACCTTTTATGGGGTGGTTGTCGTTGATCCGGATATCAGCATGGATGAAATGCGCGCTATGAAGGCTCAAGGGGTGATCGGCGTGCGCTTGAACTTGGTAGAACGTCCTTTGCCAGAGTTTTCGCAACCTCTATGGCAGTCGTTTTTGGCGGCCTTTCTGGAGCTGAACTGGCATCTGGAAGTCTATATTGAAGCGGCCCGTCTGCCTGAGTTTGCACAAATGGTCCCCTTTGCCGGTAATCTGGTGGTGGATCATTTCAGTTTGCCAACATCACCAGAACAGTTGTCCGAGAATTTGCAACAGCTTTTGGCGTTGGAGAAGTTCACCGATATTTTTGTCAAACTGTCCGGTGCCTATCGTGTCTTCTCTCAAGATAGCTTTGACGAAAGTGCGGAAAAATGCACCGCTTACGCTGGCCAACTGGTGGAATTGTTGGGCCGCGATAACTTACTTTGGGGCAGTGACTGGCCGTGGACACGCAACGACACAGGGCAATCCTACAGCGACTGTGTGCGTTGGGGCAAAGTATGGTTGGGGGAAGGGTTCGCCCGCTTCCCCCAAAAACTTCTCTGATTTTAGGCTAAGGGGTCGGTCTGATACAGGCTGACCTTGATGCCCCCATGGTCGAAACGCGTCGGATTTTCCACAAAGGGAAGTCCGGTTGCTTTTGCGAGTTTGTCCGTATTGGTGACAATGCCGACCCGCCAACCACTAAATTCACGCATCAAAACCGTCCCGAGGGATTTATAGAGCGCGCTTAGTTTTTTTACATCCCCAAGGCGCACACCATATGGCGGGTTGATGATGACAAGGCCTGCAGGACCATCGGGTCTTTTGAGGGTACTAATCGGTGCGTGGGTGAAGGTACATTGATCGCCAAGGTTTGCGCGCTGCGCATTTGCTTGGCTGCGTTCAATCGCGCCTTTATCACGATCAAATCCGTAGAAGTGTGCAGCCGGCGATATACGGGTGTCCTTAGACTTCATTTTTTCCCAGAGTTCGGGATCAAAATTCATGAGCTTTTCAAAGGCAAAGCTGCGGCTGCGCCCCGGCTTTTGGCAGGTGGCGATGTCGGCGGCTTCCAAAACAAATGTGCCGGACCCGCACATGGGGTCAAGGACAGGTTCTGTGCCGTCATAGCCACATTGGCGCAGGATCAGGGCGGCGAGGGTTTCGCGTAGGGGGGCTTTGTTCAACGCTTCTTTATGCCCGCGTTTGTGAAGGCCATCGCCCGATATATCAATGCTGATGGTGCAACGGTCTTCAAACAGACGGGCTTTGATGGTGATATCGCCCTCGTCATCCAGACGACAGCCCGCGGCACGAGTGATTGCCCTGCCGATCCGTTCTGCGGCGGCTTTTTGATGGTAAATTTTGGATTTTGTGCAGCTTGCCTCTAGGCGCACAGATACCTGATCATTCAGCAACTCTGACCATGGGAGTTCGCTTGCGCGTTTTTCCAGTTGGGACAAATGGGTGACTTTGAAGATGCCTAAGCGCACGAGCACTTTACTGGCCCCGCGCAGGTCAAGGTTGGCACGCCACGCAACGGACCAGCCGCCCCATATGGTGACGCCGCCGTGGCTGGCTTTGGGCTTTTTAAAGCCTTTCTCGATTGTCTCCGCACGCAAGACCTGTTCAAAGCCGGGGGCGCAGACGAGGAAAATTTCTAGATCAGTTTCAGGTTTCATGGGGCATATGTATCCCGATTGCATGGAAAGGTCGATAGCAATAATCAGGCAACGGGGGCTTCGTTTAAGCGCCATGTCCCTTTGCCAGCCAGTTTGGCTTTATACATGGCTTCATCGGCGCGGTGGATGACCTCTTCGGGTTGTTCTTTCATGGCTTTTGTGCCTCCGAAGACGGCAATCCCGATGGAGGCACCGATGTCTGCATTGCCCTGCGGTAACTCAAAGCGGTCGCAGAGAGTTTCGATTAGTCGGTTCGCCAATATTTTTAAACCTTCAAGACTTTCGAGTTCGTTTACCAGCAAGGCAAACTCGTCACCGCCAAGGCGGGCGGGCAGGTCATTGTCGCGCACCACATCACTTAGGCGATGGGCAACCATTTTGAGCAAGGCATCACCTGCTTCATGACCCATACGGTCATTGACGGCTTTAAACCCGTCCAAATCCATAAACAGAATCGCTCCTTGGCGCAGGTTACGTTGGGAAGCCGAAAGCGCGCGATGCACATTGTCAAAAAAGCTGCGGCGATTGGGCAGGCCGGTCAAAGCATCGGTGCTGGCAAGCTTGGTGAGCTGGTTCATCGCTTCTTGTCGGCGATGGGTTTCCGTGCGGACCTTGTGGAGAACGGCATTGTAGAAGGTCGCAATCTCAGAGGCTTCGGTTTCCGGTTCCACCTCAACATTGCGATCAAACTTGCCTGTCCGTGCCTGAAAGTCCATTTGGGAGATGAGATCCAAGAGGGAAGAGGACGCGTTATGTTCCGCAATGTTGAGTCCGAGGCGTTCTGCTTCTGGTGTGACCCGGAACGGGATAAATTTATCGGCAAGTCGAAAGATCAAATAACTGCTTGGCATGGAGAAAAGACCGATTACGCCGACCCCAAGAAGCTGCACGCCCAATTGTGACCATGTGTTTCCGGTCGGTAGTTGGTCTGGTGCGACAAACAGGGCAACGGCGACAGTTCCCCACGCACCTGCAAATAGGTGGGCAGGGACGGCACCGATGACATCATCGATTTCCCATTTCTCCAGTCCCATCATCCCCCAAAGGGCGAGGACACCTGCGATAAAGCCGATGATCATGGCGTCAATGGACCCGATTAAGTGGGCGCCTGCACAGCTTGCAACAAGGCCGGATACGGTACCGTTGACAATACCTTCAACGGTTGGATGCTTGTTGACAAGCCAGCTGAACGAAATACCACCCAAGCCGCCAAGGGCGCCAGCAAGGGCAGTATTGGCGATAATGAGCGGCACATGGTTGTTGATGGCAAGTGTGGACCCGCCGTTGAACCCGAAAAAACCGAACAGAAGAAGAAATACGCCAAGGACGGCCATGGGCAGATTATGCCCTTCAATACGGTGTCCATGTTCCCCAAATCGGCCAATACGTGGCCCGATTACAAGGATTGCGGATAGGGCGATCCATCCGCCGACACCATGCACGACCGTAGACCCTGCAAAATCGACAAATCCAAGTTTGCCCAGCCAGCCGTTGGCCTGTCCGATGTGTGCGCCGTTCCAGACCCAATGCCCGACGATCGGGTAGATGAGGCCTGCAATGACAACTGTAACAAAGATATAGCCGACAAAGCGCATCCGTTCAGAGACGGCCCCTGAAATGATGGTCGCAGCCGTCCCGCAGAACATAATTTGAAAGATGAAAAAGCTAATGTCGTGGGGGGAGAGGTTTTCGTAAGTTGCAAGTGTGGGGAGGCCAATGATCCCACCGTAGGACGGGCCGAACATGATGCCGAAGCCGAACAAGGTAAAGAGGAGGCTGGAAATGCAAAAATCCATGAGGTTTTTGACCGCCACATGGATTGAATTTTTTGCCCGTACAAAACCGCTTTCAAGACAGGTGAACCCCGCCTGCATGACCGCCACCAAAAAGGCGGCGATCAAGACCCAGGCCACATGGGGGGAGAGCAGTTCCGTATCCATTCTAATCCTCTTACTTAAGAACTTTAAATTATTCTAAGCAGGGATTTCTGGTTGTGTAAAGCTGTTTGTGCGCTGCACAAAAAAGGGTCAAGCCTGCCTAAATAATAGGCGATTAAAGACTTGATCCGGCAAGCGTTTTACCATCTGGCCTAGAACGAACAGAACAGCAAAAGCAAACAGGAAACGCCCCAGTAGAATGCCACTTAAATCAGCACCCAAGGCAAAGATTAAGAGGGTGTCTTCGATCATACTGTGGAACAGGCACATAAAACTGAGAGAGAGGAAAATATCTTGTGGTGACATTTTTCCCTCGCGGGCTTCTCTTAGGATGAGTGCGCCGCCATAGCCCAAGCCCAGCATAACGCCGATCATGGTAACCGGGATCGCTTTGTCTGAAATTCCCATTAAGCCCAGAATCGGGGAGAGGGCCTTTGAGATAAGATCCGTGACTTTCAGTAGCTCCAAAATCTTGAGCGCGAGAATAAGGATCAGGATGATCCAGAAGATAGAGAATAGGGAAATCACGCTATCTTGGGTCCACTGCAACCAGCCGGCATTGGCATCGGTACTGGGCAACCAGTCGATGGTGGCATTTTCCTGTAGCATGTTAAAGGCGGTATAAATCTGATGCAGGATCGCGCCATAGACCAATGCCCCCACTATGCGTAGTAAGGTGGTTGCGATAAGGCCCGGCCCCGCTTTCTGGACGATACGTTGTTCAATGGGCAGGCTATGTGCAATCAGGATCATGGAGCCAAGAACGGTGATTTGCGCAACGTTCATCGGGGCTTCTGGCAGCAAGGCAACCAACGTGACCATGCCGGCGTAGATGTTGACCAGCATGGCGGTGGTCCAGATGATTCCGGCTTCTGGCGGCAGGCCGACCATATCCATAAAAGGCGTGAAGATCAGGCTGACATGTTCGATTAAACCAAACTCGACCCCCAAGCGCACGACGATCATAATCGGCACCATGACTTTCAGCAGTTCCCAATAAAGGGTGATGGTATCGAGGACGGGTTTTTTGATCCAGTTATAGAGTCTGTTCATGGGGGGAATCCTTATTGATGTTGAAAGGACCATAAATCAGATTGAAAAGAATATGTGGTCAAATATTGTTCTTTTATGCAATAATATTGCATGGACAAGATTGATTATAAAATACTGAACTTTCTGAAAGAAGACGCGGATATTACCAATGCGGCGCTGGCGGATAAAGTTTATCTATCGCCGAGCAGCTGCCTGCGTCGTGTCCAGAAATTAAAAAGTCAGGGTGTCATCAAAAAGACTGTGGCGATCATTGATGAGAAGGTGCTGGGCAGGAATTTGCAGGCCATCGTTGAAGTGGATTTTGATCGTCATGGCACAAGTTCATCAGCTCCGTTTAATGAACGGGTGAAGAATGAAATTTCGGTGACAAAAGCTTATGGGATCACGGGGGAAAGTGATGCGCTTTTGTTTCTCAGCTTAGTTGATATGCAAGAGTATGAGCAGGTCTGTGAACGTCTGTTTAATAACGACAAAAATGTGATCCGCTTTCGAACCAGCTTTGTGATGAAACGTATTAAGGATTAATCTGTGCCGTAGGTCGCAAGATTATAGAGAAACTCGTTTACGCGATTTTGTTCGTCTTTAAATTTAATGCCGCAGTGTTTGCCATTGACCCATACAACAGTGGCAGGCAGCTGATTTAAAAAGGGGAGGTCGATGGTGATAGCGCAGTGTTCGGGCAAGGTTTTGCGTTCAAACACGACCTTGGCCCCGCCCGCGGAAATATCCATCACCTGCGCGGGATAGCGCTTGTTTTCATAGAGAAGGTCAACCGGGACATTGATGGTATGGCGCTTGCTTTTTCGTTGTTCTATTTGTGTGGCGTGAAACATCTGAACCTCCCGACTTTTTTTAATACTAACGTATTATAAAGACAGGGGCGACCAAAAAGAAAACCCCGCATCCTGCGATACGGGGTTTTGTCTTTTAGTAAAGGGCAGGGGGCTTAGCGCCAGCCAGCCTTGTCGAAGATGCGAACAGCTTCTGCCTGATGTTCGGCGATTTTTGCAAGTTCGATATCATCAGCTTTGAATTTACCCCAAGAGGCCACTGTTTCGGAAACTTCGATCCCGTCGCGCAGCGGATATTCGAAAACTTCTTCCGTGTAGACTTTTTGTGCTTCATCAGAAGCGAGGAACTCAATCAACTTAATTGCAGCTTCTTTATGTTTTGCAGATTTGGTGACACCCGCGCCGGAGATGTTGACGTGAGAGCCGCGACCATCCTGGTTCGGCCAGACGACAAATACTTTAGAAGCGGCTTCTTTTTGTTTCTCGTCGCTACCGGCCAGCATTTTGCCGAGGTAGTAGGTGTTACCGATGGCCACATCGCATTGACCGGATGCAACAGCTTTGATCTGGTCGCGGTCGCCGCCCTGTGGTTTACGGGCGAGGTTTGCAACGATGCCTTCTGCCCATTTAGCAGCTTCTTCTGCGCCTTTATGCGCAATCATGGCGCCAAGCAGGGACTGGTTGTACACGTTGGTGGAAGAACGGATGCAGATACGGCCTTTCCATTTCGGATCGGTCAGGTCTTCGTATGTCTTGATCTCGCCTTCTTTAACTCGATCCTTTGCTGCAAAGATAACGCGTGAACGCAGGGACAGGCCAAACCAGTTGCCTTCCGGGTCACGGTATTTTGTCGGGATCAAGGATGACAGAGTGTCAGAAGAAACAGGCTGAAGGACGTCTGCTTTTTGCGCGCGGATCAGACGACCCACATCCGCAGTCAATAGGATGTCGGCAGGGCTGTTCATGCCTTCGCTTTTCAAACGTTCCAGTAGAACATCTGCTTTACCGTTGACGAGGTTTACGTCAATGCCGGTTTGCGCCGTAAAACGATCCAGCAACGGGCGGATCAGAATTTCCTGACGGTAGGAGTAAACATTTACTTCTTCCGCGGACGCAGTGGCAGCAGACAGACCTGTCAGCGCGCAGGCACCTGCGAGAAGGGAAAGGAAGCTTTTACGAAACATTTTTGTATGCATGGATCAGACCTATTTCCAATTTGGCGTTTGTCGATAATCGACGTGTCAAAACTTTGATATCTGAATTGGTACGGAGTTGCAAGTGAAAATAAGAATAGTTATCACCTTTTGAATCGATCTAAAAACGCATAAAAAAACCGCTCCCGAAATGGGAACGGTTTTTCCAGTGGGTAGAATTTGATTTAAGGTTATTCAGCTGCTGCATGGATCGGGTGCATGAAACGTTCTTCGGCCATAACATCGGCGATGATGGATGTTGGCTTGTTTTCTTTTTCTGCGCGCGTAAAAATTTCCAGCAAAGTATCATAGATGCCTTCGACTTTGGCTTTGACCACCGCAGGATCATAGTCATCGGTTTCGCTGGCAACATTAACCAGACCGCCAGCATTGATGACGTAATCAGGAGCATAGAGAATGCCCAGATCTTTCAGAGCCTGTCCGTGACGGGCTTCGGCAAGCTGGTTGTTGGCTGCGCCGGAGACAATCTGGACTTTTAACTGGTCCAGTGTTTTGTCATTGATGGTGGCACCCAAAGCGCAAGGCGCGTAGATATCGACCTCTTGGGCATAAACCTCATCCAGCCCGACGACGGTTGCGCCAAATTCTTCGACGGTGCGCTTGAGACTGTCTTGGTTAATGTCGCTGACAAACAGGTGCGCCCCTGCCTCATGCAGGTCTTTGCAGAGATAGTAGCCAACGTTGCCGACCCCCTGCACCATAACGCGCAGGCCTGTCAGGTCGTCCGTTTTCAGTTTGTGCTTAACGGCGGCTTTTAAACCGAGGAAAGTGCCGTAAGCTGTCACAGGGGACGGGTTGCCGGTTCCGGTGGATTTGCCGCGCACATGTTCGGTGCTTTCGCGGATATAGTCCATATCCTGAACGGTCGTCCCCACGTCTTCGGCGGTGATGTAAGCGCCGTTCAATCGTTCAATGACACGACCAAAGGCGCGCATCAAATCGGGTGTTTTGATTTTTTTGGGATCACCCAAGATGACGGATTTACCGCCACCAAGGTCCAGTCCGGTGATGGCTGCTTTATAAGTCATCCCTTTGGAGAGGCGCAGAACGTCGGTGATGGCTTCCTGCTCGTTGTTGTAGTTCCAGAAACGCGAACCACCAAGCGCAGGGCCACGGTTGGTGTTGTGAATCCCGATAATGCATTTCAAGCCGGTTTGTTCATCATGACCCAAAACCACATTTTCGTGGTTATCAAAATCGGCTGCTTCAAAGACAGACATAATCCTCTCCTGTTATATGGATGTTGTCGTCCTATTTATCTGTGAATTTTCGTGATGATTACAAGCTAAAAAGTGAGCTAATCCCTTGTTTTTAAGGTAATATTTTGCAATGCAATAAACGTTCTGAAAGTTGCTGTAAAGGCGAGTTGTTTTTTTATTTCACTCACAAGAACAGTTTCATTTGTAATTTTATTACGTTTCGTGCCAACTGGGGCTTGAGGCATTTTTTAAGGCGTGTTACCCATTGCTTAAAATGACCTTTATCACGAAATATTATTACACGGAGTTTGGGCCTTGTCGGTCTTTCACGGTGGCAATTTAGCGGGTGCAACAGAGAAATTCGGTCAACCGAAGGACGGGTGGCTGGATTTATCGACGGGCATTAACCCGAATCCTTATCCGGTACCGACTTTGTCTAACGACGTTTGGGGGCGTCTGCCCGATCATGATTTGGTGGTCGCGCTTAAAAAGGCGGCAGCTCACTATTATGGGGTTGGGGATGAAAGCTGTGTCATTCCGGTATCGGGGACACAGACACTCTTGCAGATTTTGCCCCATTTGTTTGTTAAGCCAAGCAAGGTTCGCATCTTGGAGCCAACCTACAAGGAGCATGCCCATTGCTGGGCGCTTGCCGGACATGACGTGGCGGGTGTTAAGACCTTGGAAGAGGCCGAAGCGCAGGCTGACATTATTATTGTGGTTAATCCCAATAACCCAACCGGGGCCATTTATGACGGGGCGGCGCTGGCGGCTTTGGCGGCGCGTATGTTTGCCAAAGGTGGCTTGTTGATTGTCGATGGTGCCTTTAGTGATTGTACGCAACAGGCCGATATTTCTGCCCATGCGGGCAAGCCGGGGCTGTTGATCCTGCGGTCATTTGGTAAGTTTTTTGGGTTGGCGGGGATTCGGTTGGGATTTGTCCTCGCACAGGGGCCTTTGGCGGACCGTCTGAAAGAAGGGATCGGCCCTTGGGCGGTGAATGGTCCTGCCTTGGAAATCGGGCGTCAGGCTTTTTTGGATGATAAATGGATTGGACAGACGCAATCACATTTGTTAGAGCAGGCACAGCGCCTGGACGGAGTATTGAGCGCTGCGGGATTGCACGTCGAAGGGGGAACATCTCTTTTTAGATTTTGTCGATCGATGCAGGCTCAGGAAATCTATCAGGCGCTGGGACGTCACGGGATACTCGTGCGTCCATTTGCAGAGTTGCCCGACCACCTGCGGGTTGGCCTTCCGGGCAATGAGAGTGAATGGATTCGTCTTGAAAATTCGTTAAAAACACTTAGGTGTGATTAAAGTCACTTACAGTTTAGATTGTTTGATTTAGATAATCAGGCGTTAAAATCTTGAGGTACTACAATGGCTCTCTTTGAAGTCGAAATATATAACGAGCTTGTTAAACAAGCGGTTCAAGCTGGTGAATCGACACAGTATAGTGATGAATGGGCGGATACACGGTATGTCGAAGTTTCTGCGCGTGACGAAATGGATGCACGTCGTCGTATTCTGAGCAAATACCCGAAAGACAAAGGGTTTATCATTAAAGGTATTTCACCAGCGTAAGGCGGATGTGTGACAGGCTAAGCCTTTCTTAATGAATTGGTACTACCATCAACCTTTAGTACAACACGACTAGGGAGTGAGCGGTATGTTTGCCGTCGCAACAGGAAATCAGAAAACATTTGAAGTTGGTATTTATAATCAAGAGGTCCGTAGCTGCGTGAAAGAGAACGACAGCCATCTTGATTATGGTGACCAGTGGGCAGATGTACATTATCAGAATATTATCGCAGATACGGAAGAAGAAGCCCGTTCCATGGTTGCCGAACGTTATCCGGCAGAACGGGGCTTCATTCTCGAGTCGATTTCAGAAAAAAGTTGATCGACGTGCTGCGTTAATCCTGCTTCATTTTTTCAATTTCATGATCGCGTAAATTTTTCCGACGGATTTTGCCGGTTGCGGTCAGGGGAAGTTGATCAACAAACTCGATATGCCTTGGATATTCGTGGGGAGAGAGTTTGTTTTTAACGAAATCACGAAGCTGGGTTTTAAGTTCAGGGGTGCCATCAAAGCCATCGCGCAAGGTGATAAAGGCTTTGATGGCTTCTGTACGTATAGGGTCCGGCACGCCGATGACAGCCGCCAGCGCCACGGCTTCGTGTTTGGTCAGGCAATCTTCAATCTCTGACGGGCCGATGCGATATCCGGCGGAGGTGATAAGATCATCATCACGCCCGACAAAGAAGATATAGCCCTCTTCATCCATATAGCCTTGATCGCCCATGATCAGCCAGCCGTCGCGATACTTCTTTTTTGTGGCTTCCGGGTTATCCCAATATTCCAGCAGCTGAACCGGATCACCTTCGCGTACCGCAATGTCACCGATCTCACCCCGTGGGACTTCAGCCGCATTTTCATCAATGATGCGGATGTCATGTCCGGGCACAGGCCGTCCCATAGAACCGGGTTTGACTGGCATGATTTTGGCGCAGTTGGAGACCACGATGTTACATTCGGTTTGACCGTAATATTCATTGAGAGTCAGGCCAAAGGCTTTGCGCCCCCAATCAAGGAGTTCTTCGCCCATAGGTTCGCCCGCAACGGTGACGGTGCGTAAAGACAGGTCAAACCGATCAGCGATATTATCGACCTGTCGCATGATTTTAAGGGCGGTTGGCGGCATAAAGATATTGCGTACTTTGTGGCGCGCCATCAAATCCAGCGCGGCTTCCGGGTCAAACTTACGGGCCCGATAGGCCAGAACGGGGATGCCAAGATACCATGCCCCCATCAAGATGTTCATCAAACCGCCAATCCATGCCCATTCTGCGGGTGTCCAGAACAGGTCATTTTCTTGGGGGGCAAATTCGTGGGACATTTGCACGCAAGGGATATGCCCTAGAATCGTGCGGTGGGCGTGTAAGGCGCCTTTGGGGTTGCCTGTGGTGCCGGAGGTGTAGATGATCAGGGCGCGATCTTCGGCTTTGGTATTGACGGGGGTGAACTCTTCGCTGATCCCGTCCAGTTCCTGATAGAGGCTGATGGCGCCGTCATCGGCACCGTCAACGAGAAAGACAAATTCCAGTGCGGGCAGTTTGTCACGCAGCGGTTTGATTTTTTGATAATTCTCTTTATCGGTGACAAGTACGCGGGCCGCGCTATTTTGTAGGCGGAATTCCAACGCTTCTTCCCGAAAGAGGGTAAAAAGCGGGATGGAGATAAAGCCAGCTTTCCAAGCCGCGACATGAGTTGCGGCGGTTTCCAGCGACTGGGTAAGCAGCACACCGACGCGATCTTCGCGCTGGAGGCCTATGCGGTTAAACAGGTTTGCCAGCTTGTTGGTGAAGCGTTTGACGTCTTCAAAGCTATAGCGCTGGATATCGCCGTGTGCCTGTTCAACGATCAGGGCTGTTTTTGTTGGCGTTTTGTCGGCATGAACATCGCAGACCGATACGCCCATATTAAAATTTTCTGGTACATCCCACGAAAAGGACGTGAAGATGTCGTCGTAGTTATCACTTTGTTTTAGCATTGTTCTGCCTCCCACTTTTTAGTGATTGTAGGGGGAGGGAACAGAATGGCAATCGCAATTACTGCGTAGGGGACATTATTCGGGGTTTAAAAAGGCTTCATAGACATTGACGCCATCAAGGACAATTCCGTCATAGCCTTCGCGAATGATGCCATAGAGATAGGACATGTTGTTGCCATACATGATCTGGTGCCAACCGGGGTTCCAATATTGCACCATATGTTTGTCAGAAGTGGTTTCAGACGGGTTTAGGATAAAAGACGGGTTGCCTTGGCTCCAGTCGTCTTTCCAGTAGTAAGCGCCGCGATAGGCAGCCCCAATATCCATGATTGCTAACACAGGGCGGCGTGAGCCGAGCTTTTTATACTGCATGGTGCGCACATTATCCGGCCCCAAGGTCTGGGAGCGAAGATGGAAAACCGGTGTGGCGATCATATCGTAATTGGTGTTGTGCATTTTCATCGCATATTCTTCACGGCTGCCCATACGTGAAGAATCTTCGATGAGGGCAAAGTTTTTGATCAGATTGATATTGCTGACCGTATGTGAATTTTCGTTGATCGGGCGACGTGGCCAGTTGGGTAGACGGTTGTTAAAAATCCCTTTGTCCGGTGCCACATAGGGGATGAATTTGTTTTTTAAGGAAAAACGGATGGCCGTATCAATATCTTTGGGTTTTTGAGCATAATCCACGGTAAAGATTTTAAGCCCTACATCACGCGCGATCTTTAATTCTTCTAACGTCTTTTTTTGTTCTTTTTCCGTCGTGCGCTGACCAATTTCAACACGGCCATAGGATAAGCCACTTTCTACCAATCCATCTAATGAACGCAAATAGACGGAGCTGGGGGCTGAGACCAACAAATCCACATCAACGATTTGTGTCATCAGCCCCTTGGCATCACGCACCAAGACGAGAAAATCCGGTTTAAACTTGCGTCCATACTTGGCGATGTTCTGCACAAGTGTGCGCATTTCTTCGGCGTAATCTATGAAGGGGGAGACATCTTGATAAAGTTGATTGCCATTCTCGTCAAACATCAGCGGTTTGCCTTGCGAGGTGGTCTGGGCATCCGCAATCGGGCTTGAGACTGACAAGCCGAGAATGAGGGCGCTACAAAATCCAACGAGTTTTCTTTTCAACATCACAAATCTATTTCGCTTCCAGTTGCTCCATGACCTCTTGGGCAATCGCCAGACTAGAGGTTAGTCCCGGCGATTCTATCCCAAACAAGTTTACAAACCCTAAAATACCATGGTCCTTGGGTCCTTGGATCATGAAATCACGCGCTTCTTCACCGGGGGCCTGAATTTTGGGGCGCACACCGGAATAATCCGCATGCAGATCACCGTCTTTCAGGGCAGGCCAATAGCGGCGAATGGCCTCATAAAAGATCTCGCCGCGTTTGGGGTCAACCGCATAGTCAATATCTTTGCCATCGTCCAGCCATTCCACATCAGGGCCAAAGCGGGCCTGCCCGCCCATATCCAAGGTCAGGTGGACGCCAAGCCCGGCTTTTTCCGGCACCGGATAGATCAGGTGAGAAAAGGGGGCTTTGGTCCCAAGGGAGAAGTAGTTCCCCTTACAGAAATAATCATCGGGAATGAGCTTTTGATCAAAGCCATCCAAGGTGCGCGCCAGTTCAATGGCATAAAGACCGGCAGCGTTGACAACGATATCAGCGCTGATCGTCATGGGCATGTCGCCGCCGACTTCTAGGGTAATGCCGCTTTCCTCAATCTTACCCGACAGGACGGGGCTGTTTAAGGCCAGCATGGCGCCTTGTTCTTCCGCGTCGCCTTGCAGGGCAAGCATGAAGGCATGTGTATCAACGATGCCTGTTGACGGCGATAAAAGGGCAGCTTCGCAAGACAGATTAGGTTCGCGACTCCGGGCTTCATCTTTTGATAGCCAGACGAGGTCGTTCACCCCATTTTCAGCGGCTTTTACTTGCACGGCCTTGAGGGCATCGAGTTGATCGGGCGATGTCGCAACGATCAGTTTACCCAGCTTTTTATAAGGCACGCCGTGACTATCGCAGAAGTCATAGAGCATCTCTTTGCCTTGGACGCACAGCTTGGCTTTCAGGCTGTCTTTTGGGTAGTAAATGCCTGCGTGGATGACTTCGCTATTGCGCGAGCTGGTGCCCATGCCGATGGCTTTGTCGGCTTCAATAATGATGACTTCTTTGCCTGATTGGGCAAGGCTTCTGGCGATGGCTAGGCCGACGACACCAGCACCGATTACAATCGCGTCAACGCGTTCGCTCATGTTCTTCTCTGTCCGATAGTCTGCTGATTAGGTGAGTGAAGGCGCACTATGGAGCCTTGGTAAAATTCGCGCAATAAAAAAGGCAAAACCCAATTTTGCGAACGCTTGGGTTTTGCCTTTTGAAAGGAAAGGTCTGTTTAAATTAGTCTTGCGACAAGTTGTTTTCTTTGATCACGCGCATCGCTTTTTCGGTCGCGGTTTCTTTTTTCTTACTGTGCAGGTCATTGAGATATTCAATAACGCTTTTGGTGACCTTGTTATATTCTGCGGGCTTTTCTTCTTTCAGGGCCATGTTATAAATGCCGTCACAATTTCTCTTGGCAACGTCATTTTCTTTTTCCCATTTTCTCTCAACCATTTTGATGAAGCGGGTCAGGTAGCCCGGCTTGATTTCGTCAATGTTCTGTTTCTCACTGAACGAGTGGACGAGGTTGAGGACTGTTTCGGCTTTATCTTGTCTGTCCAGTTTTTTGAAAACGCTAATGCAGCCGATCGTGCTATAGAGGAAGCCTTCTTCTTTATTCACTTCTTCGCTCATGTAAATAATGATGGAAGCGATGGAGGCAAAAACGGCGATAAAGACGATTGTAAACAGAAAGGCTTTTTTCATGATGGAAAGTCCAAGTTGAAAGTTTTCCTGACCCTACTGTCATCCTTGCCAAAAGGCAAGGGATGGCACTACATTGGGAACTTAAAAAAGTCTTAACAAGAGATTCTATTCCATGTGCTCTGAAATCGTAAAGTCCGTCTGCCCCCATGACTGCCCCAGTGTTTGCGCGCTGGAGGTCCAGAAACTATCTACCAGCCAAATCGGTAAAGTGAACGGTAGCCGTGAAAACCCGTTTACCAATGGCTTGGTCTGCGGGAAGGTCGCGCGCTATGCAGAACGTCTGCATCATCCTGATCGCTTGCTTTATCCGATGAAACGGGTTGGCAAAAAGGGTGAAGGCAAGTTTGCGCGGATCACATGGGATGAAGCACTGGATGAAATTGCAGAACGACTGCTGACGGTTGAGAAAGCATTGGGGAGCGAGGCCATCTGGCCGTTCTTTTACGCCGGGACCATGGGGCATGTGATGCGCGATGGAATTAAACGTCTGACCCATGAAAAGCGTTATTCCAAAATGCAGGGGACTTACTGTGTTGCCTTGTCGTCACCGGGATGGAATGCCGGGGTTGGCACGCAACGCGGACCAAACGTGCTGGAAATGGAAAAATCCGATGTGATTGTGATTTGGGGGCTGAATGCGGTTTCCAGCCAGATCCATTTGATGACCCATGCTTTAAAGGGTGTAAAGAACGGCGCGAAACTGATCGTGGTTGATCCGTACAAAAACAAGACAGCAGAAAAAGCTCATCTACATTTGGCACCAAGACCGGGGACCGATGGGGCGTTAGCCTGTGCGGTGATGCATGTGTTGTTTAAAGAAGGTTTTGCTGATCGCGATTATCTGGCGGAATATACCGATGTCCCCACTGAGTTTGAAGAGCATTTAAAAAGCAAGACACCTGAATGGGCAGAAGAAATTACCGGCATACCCGCCCATACGATTGAAGCCTTCGCCCGCCTATACGGCAGCACCAAAAAAAGCTTCCTGCGTATTGGGCATGGCATGACGCGATCACGTAACGGTGCCCATAATATGCATGCGGTGACCTGTCTGCCAGCGGTCACAGGGGCGTGGCGCGTTGAAGGGGGTGGGGCACTTTATAGTCAAGGCAATCTGGCATCGCTGGACAAGACCCTGATTGAAGGGCGCGACGTGATTGATGAAAGCGCGCGCACGCTTGATCAATCCCGCATCGGCGAGATCCTCTGTGGATCAAAAGAAGCGTTGAAAAACGGCCCGCCGGTAAAAGCCCTGTTTATCCAAAACACCAACCCACTAAGCGTTGCCCCAGATTCTGAAGCGGTGCGCAAAGGGTTTGCGCGCGAAGACCTGTTCACCTGTGTGCATGAGCAGTTTATGACAGAAACCGCGCAATATGCAGACATCGTCCTACCTGCAACCATGTTTCTGGAACATGATGATCTGTATACGGCCAGCGGTCACGGGACCTTGCAGGTTGGGAAAAAGGTCATTGAAACCACCGGCGAATGTAAGTCGAACCATGAGGTACTGAGCTTGTTGGCAAAGCGCCTTGGGGCGACGCATGAAGGGTTTGAGAAAACCGCGCTGGAGTTGATTGAAGAAACGCTCAAAGCGTCGGGCTATCCCACAGCAAACGAACTGGTCAACAAAACCGGTGAAGACTTGTATGTTGATTTTGACGAGGCACACTTTATCAACGGGTTCGGAACGGCGGATAAAAAATTCCACTTTAAGCCGGACTGGTCAGCCCTTGGTCCCAACGCGAAAGATATGCCTGCCTTCCCGGATCATTGGGATGTCATTGATGAGAAGACGGTGGAAAGACCGTTCCGTTTAATCACGCCGCCATCACAGAATTTTTTAAACTCGTCCTTTACGGAAACCAGAACGTCGCGTTTGAAAGAACGATGTCCCGAAGTGTTGGTGAACAACCGTATCATGCGAAAGTTAGGCCTGTCGGATGGGGACCTTGTACGTATCGGCAATGACCGCGCAAGTGTTGTCCTGAATGCGGTTGGTGTGAATGGCCAGCATGAAGACACACTGGTTGTTGAAGGCATTTGGCCGAGTTCATCTTTTGTGGAAGGGCGGGGCATTAACAGTCTGACATCTAGTCAGCCGGGGTATCCAAACAACGGAGCGGTTTATCACGATACATCGGTTTGGATGAAGGTTGACCTGTAAGATGGGCGCACACGTTATTGTCCTTGGAAATGAAAAAGGCGGTACAGGAAAGTCTACAGCAGCGATGCACGTCATTGCTGCGCTGTTGGGACAAGGCCTGCGGGTTGGCAGTTTGGATTTGGACTTAAGACAGGGGACCTTGTCACGCTATATTGAAAACCGCAGTAAATCTGATCGTTTACTGCGCGCCCCTGATCATATCCGTATTGTGGAAGACAATGGGCATTTTCAGGACGCTTTTGCGCGCTTAAGTGATGCGGAAGATGTGGTGGTGATTGATACGCCCGGTCATGATACGCCTCTGGGGCAATTGGCTCATAGCTATGCCGATACGTTGATCACGCCTTTAAACGACAGTTTTATTGACTTGGATGTACTGGCGCGGGTGAACGGGGAGAGTTTGACGATTGAACATCCCAGCCACTATGCGGAAACCGTCTGGAAGCAGCGTCAGCAAAAAATGTTGAACCAGAAAGGCGGGCATATTGACTGGATTGTCATGCGCAATCGCTTAAGCCATCTGGATGCCCGCAACAAAAGAGATATGGAAAAGCTGCTGGATGCCATGTCCAAACGATTGGGCTGTCGCATTGTCGCGGGCTTTGGGGAGCGTGTCATCTATCGGGAGCTGTTTTTAAAAGGGCTGACCATGATGGATTTATCGGCAGAAGAACTTTCCATGTCCCACTTGGCAGCACGACAAGAGGTGCGTACCTTAATTGAATCCATAAACTTACCTTGTCTGGATTAGAATGATCTTTTATCTGATCATGATCGCTGTCGGCGTGCTGGCGGCTTACACACTTCTTTATTGGTTCTCGAAAGCGGACCCGAAGGAGATTGTGCGCCTGTTAAAATGGGCCGTGGTGGTGCTTCTGCTGTTGGTTATGATTGGGCTGGCGGTGACGGGGAAGGCGGTTCTCGCTTTTGCGGGCTTCCCTGTTTTACTGGTCTGGTTTCAACGCTACCGCACCATTATGCAGGGCTTGCGGGCTTTTAAGCGTTTTATGAATGGCAAGGCACAAGGCGCAGCAGGGAAAACGGATCCCAACGCCCCCATGACCCGACAAGAGGCGTTGGATATTTTGGGCTTGGAGCCTGATGCGTGCGAGGCGGAAATCAAGGCAGCTTATTATCGCAAGATCAAGGAAGTTCATCCCGACCTTGGCGGAAGCGATGAGCTGGCGGCCCGGATCAATCGGGCGAAAGAAGTACTGTTAAAAGGGCAGTGACGAAGACGTGATGATCAAGGCGCCGATATTATTTTTTCTGTCTGTTTTTGCTGTGTGGATGTTGCCGCAGACCAAAGCCGTCGCAGATGGCTTTTGCGATATGGACACTGCGCTGGCTGGTTATAATTCTGCCCTCAAGCGTAAAAAGCTTGGGGATGAAGAGATTGCGTTTAAACAGTTTATGGCCTTGGCAAAAATGGGGTTGGCGCCAGCCCAACGTCATGTCGCCCAATATTACCTTGAAGAATCCCGCGAAGACATGGCGATTGAAAATGGTATCCTCTGGGCACAGCTTGCCACATGGGGTGGGGATGAAGAAGCATCACGGATTTTAAAAAGCGTTGTGCAGTCCTCACGCTATGCAGTTGTGGATACAGCGATGGCGTGGTCGAAAGACTGGCGCGCGCGTAAACCCGAGTGTGCAGTTTCTCCCCCTTCAAAAGAGGTCAAGGACGGCTTTACAGTTGTCGGGCGTTACCCTGTGGTCCGCGAGGAGGAGGTGGCTGAAGATGATTTTGTAAAGATGGGCCTGCGCCTTGAAGAAGCCTTTTTAATCGCCGAGCAAGTGGCCCCCTATTTTTATCCCCTTGTAGAGCTGATCCCCGCCATTGAAGTGATTAGGGGGGAGGAAACGGACCGTTTGATCCAATGGTCTGACGAACAGGGCTGGCTGCAAGTGTCTTCTGGTTACGTTGGTGACAGAACGGCCAGACAACTGAGTTACGCATTGGTCCTTGCGATGCAACGACACATCTTTGATGAGATTGAGGATGCGAATTTTGTCGACCCGATCGCGGGCAATTATGGGGCGATTAAGATTTTTGGTGCGCTTTACGGGGACGCCAAGAATGATCGATTTATCTCGTTGTTTCAGGAAGCCATCAAGACCGCCCGTGATTTACCTGTGGTGATGCGTGATAAAGTCAATCTGGTGGATGAAATTCACTACATGTTGCCATCGCGTTATCACAGCACCCGTTTGACGCAGAACAAACGTCTTTCGGTATATGATTATCAGCGCAGCAAACCGGATTTGCGCCGGATGATGATCGTCAAAAAGGTATCTTTTGAAGAACCAAACGATCTGTTATTGGAATTGGTGCGCATCGGCACGCAAATTCAACAGCATACGATGATTGAGGGCATGCGCGGGAAAGCGGATAGTAAAAAGCGCGAAGATGCGATCTTGCGTGCCTTGCAAGGCGATCTGTCTGCCGCACAAGATGCATTTGGCAAAACCAGTGAAGATCAACAGGCGTTGGTGCGTGACTGGGACGAAAAAGGACCGGACGGGATTGACGAGTTTTATTGTGAGTCGGTTTTTTGGCAGGCCAAGGCCGCCGTTTTGATGGAAATGTCGCCCATTCGAGTGACGCGAAATGTCAATTTTAACGGTTGTAAAAAAGCGCGTACCCTTTGGAGTGAATATAGAAATAAAATCGGCAAATAAAATTAGTTGACGTTTCACAAACCCTTCACTTGTGCTAAACAATTCTCTATGGCAAAAAGCCGTGTTCTAATTGATGTCTAGGGGATAAAGATGACCAAGCCTGTCAGGAAAGCAGTCTTCCCGGTTGGGGGATTAGGCACGCGTTTCCTACCTGCAACAAAAGCAATGCCTAAAGAGATGCTGCCTGTTGTAGATAAGCCGCTTATCCAGTACGCGGTGGAAGAAGCCATCGAAGCCGGTATCGAACAGTTTATTTTTGTGACCGGTCGTGGCAAGACAGCGCTGGAAGACCATTTTGATCATTCCCATGAACTTGAAGACATGCTGCTGGAAAAAGGTAAAATCGACACCCACAAGATCGTGTTGGACATTTTGCCGGAACCAGGGTCTGTTTTTTATACCCGTCAGATGAAACCCAACGGGCTGGGTCACGCGGTCTGGTGTGCCAAAGAACTCATCGGCGACGAGCCGTTTGCGGTTTTGTTGGCGGATGATCTGGTCATGGCAAAAGGCAAATGCTGCCTTCGCCAGATGATTGATGTTTACAATGAAACCGGCGGCAACGTGGTTGCGATCGAAGAAGTCCCGCGCGAAGAGACGAACAAGTATGGTGTCTTGAGTGTGATGAGTGACGATGGTCGTATTGCCCAAGCGAATGGTCTTGTTGAAAAACCAAATCCCGAAGATGCCCCGAGTAACCTGTCCATCATTGGGCGCTATATTCTTGAGCCTGAAGTGTTTAAGGAACTGGCGAAGCAGGAACGTGGGGCCGGTAATGAAATTCAGTTGACGGATGCGATGGCGAAAACCATGGACCGCGTAGAATTTCGGGGCTTGCGATTTGACGGCCGCCGATATGATTGTGGTTCTAAACTAGGCTTCATTGAAGCAAATCTGGCCTTTGCACTGGAGCGCGATGACTTACGCGACGGTGTGCAGGAGCTTCTCAAGACATTTTCACAATAGTTTTTATTTTAACGCGTTAAGGAAAAACCATGCGTATTGCAATGATCGGTACCGGCTATGTTGGATTAGTTTCCGGTGCATGTTTTTCAGAATTTGGTACGAACGTCGTTTGCGTCGATAAAGATGTAACGAAAATTGAAAAATTGCATGATAATATCATGCCGATTTTTGAACCCGGTCTTGATAAGCTGGTTGAAAATAATGTGTCTGGCGGACGTCTGGAATTTACAACGGACTTGAAGGAAGCGGTAAAAGGCGCGGATGCCGTCTTTATTGCGGTTGGTACACCAACACGTCGCGGTGATGGTCATGCCGACCTGTCCTATGTTTATGCAGCGGCAAAAGAAATTGCGGAAGCGATGGACGGTTACACGGTTGTAGTGACAAAATCCACTGTGCCAGTTGGCACAGGCGATGAAGTTGAAAAGATCATCCGCGAAACCCGCCCCGATGCAGACTTTGATGTGGTGTCCAACCCGGAATTTCTGCGTGAAGGCTCCGCGATTGAAGACTTTATGCGTCCTGATCGTGTGGTCATTGGGACAGAAAGCGCACGCGCACAAGAAGTGATGCGTCAACTCTATCGTCCGTTGTTCTTGATCGAAACGCCGATTTTGTTCACAGAACGCCGCACATCAGAACTGATTAAGTATGCAGCCAACACGTTCTTGGCAGCAAAAATCACCTTCATTAACGAGATCGCTGATCTGTGTGAGAAAGTGGGCGCGGACGTGCAGCAAGTCTCTAAAGGGATTGGCCTTGATGGGCGTATCGGCAAAAAGTTTTTGCATGCAGGTCCGGGGTACGGGGGGTCTTGCTTCCCGAAAGATACGCTGGCCTTGGTCAAGACGGCGCAGCAGTATGGCAGCCCGCTTAAGATTATCGAGACAGTGGTTGACGTAAACGCGAGCCGTAAAAAACAGATGGCACAAAAAGTTATCGAAGCGTGCAATGGTTCTGTTGACGGTAAAAAGATTGCGGTTCTTGGTGTTGCCTTCAAGCCCAACACGGATGATATGCGTGATTCACCAAGTCTTGACATCATCCCTGCTTTGCAGGAAGCGGGTGCGAGTATTGCCGCTTTTGATCCAGAAGCGATGGGTGAAGCCAAGGAGATGCTGCCGGGTGTTGAGTGGAAGAAAAACTCCTACGAAACCATGGAAGGTGCCGATGCCTTGGTCATCATCACCGAATGGAACGAGTTCCGTATGCTGGACAAGGATCGTATGAAGTCCTTGTTGAAGGCGCCGGTGATGGTTGATTTGAGAAACATCTACAACCGTCAGGAAATGAAGGATGCAGGGTTTGATTACACCTGCATCGGTCGCCCGAAACTGGCTGACTAAATAACAAAACAATGACTATCCGGGCTTCTGTTGACGCAGGAGCCCTTTTTTCTGTGAGGACCGATTTATGACAGTTGCAATCAATCCGACCATCCTGCGCGAATATGATATTCGCGGCATTGTAGGTGATACCTTTACTGAAGAAGCCGTGGAAGCCTTGGGGCGCGCCTTTGGGACGCGTATCAAGCGTGCAGGCGGTCAGTCTGTCTGCGTAGGCTATGACGGTCGCCTAAGTTCGCCATCGTTGGCTGCGGCTGCTGTAAAAGGATTGAGCGACTGTGGTTTGACGGTCTTTGAGGTCGGGCGTGGTCCAACTCCGATGTTGTATTATGCCACATATGCCTTGGAAAGTGATGCGGGCCTGATGATTACCGGTTCCCACAACCCGCCAGACTATAACGGCATGAAGATGATGATGTCCGGCCTGTCTTTCTTTGGTGCGGATATTCAGGACTTGGGCAAGCTTGCGGCTGCCGCGGACTATGAAAGCGGTGAGGGGAAGGTTGAACAACATCCCATGCTGGACCGTTATGTGGAACGTATCCTGAGTGATTTTAAACCGGGCAAAGATTTAAAGATTGCCTGGGATGCAGGCAATGGTGTCGCTGGGGAAGCGATGACCATGATGTGTAACAAACTGCCGGGGGAACACACGTTGTTGTTCGCTGACATTGATGGCACTTTCCCGAACCACCATCCTGATCCGACGGTGGAGAAGAACCTTGCGGATTTAAAACAGGCCGTTGTGGACAAAGGCTGTGATCTGGGGATTGCCTTTGATGGCGATGGCGACCGGATCGGTGTTGTGGATAGCCAAGGCCGCGTCCTATGGGGTGATCAGCTGATGGTGATCTGGGCAAAAGAAATTTTGTCGCGCAAGCCTGGTTCTACGATCATTGCGGATGTGAAAGCCTCACAAGTTTTGTTTGACGAAGTTGCACGTATGGGCGGGCAGCCGATGATGTGGAAAACCGGTCACTCCCTGATCAAGTCAAAAATGAAAGAACTGGACTCGCCCTTCGCGGGGGAAATGAGTGGCCATATCTTCTTCAAAGACGGCTACCACGGTTTTGATGATGCCCTTTATGCCGCGATCCGTTTGATCTCTATCCTGACGCAAACAGATGAGAAACTGGACGATATGCTGGATGCCATGCCTAAGATGGTCAACACGCCTGAAATACGCTTTGACTGTGACGAAGAGCGCAAATTTGATGTTGCGGAAGAGGTCAAGGCACGTTTGGCGGGGCGGGACGATGTTGATGTGATCGCCGTGGATGGTGTGCGCGTTGTCAGCACTGATGGCTGGTGGCTGTTACGTGCCTCAAACACGCAGCCCGTACTGGTCGCGCGTTGTGAGGCCAAGGATGAAGAGGGCTTAAAACGACTAAAGGCAAGCCTTGTTGAACAGCTTGCCCTTAGTCAAATCGAAGCACCGGATTTTTAAGAACGGTTCATCGCAACCTGAGTTTTGTCGCGAAAGACCATGCAAGGCTGATGTAAACGTTTTAAAGCCTTGCATGCGCGATAGGCTTCGCGTTTTTCCACACCTACGACACGGGCGCGATAGACTTTTTTGTTGCCGTTTTTAAGCGGTACGACCTTGGTTTGCGCACCGGTCAGATAGCTGGGGGCGCGTTTGATAGCCGCTTTTGCTTGCACACGTGCTGTCTTGATAGAAGCATAAGCCCCGACCTGAACGCCCCAAGCTGTAGAGGTGCGTTTGGAGGCAACGGCTTGGGCCACTTGAGCCTGTTCGCTCGCTTTGTTCTTTTTGTACTCCGCCATCATTTGTGGATCGACTTTGTAGAAGGCTTGATCCAGAATTTTCTCCATTACGCCATTGCGGTGCTTAGAGGTTTTACCGCCAAAGACAACACCGATCAGGCGATGGTCGCCCCGTCGCACGGAGCTCACAAGGTTGAAGCCTGATGCACGGATATAGCCGGTTTTAATCCCGTCCATCCCGTCATAGTCTTTCATCAATTTGTTGTGGTTGCCGTAGGTGCGACCATTATATTGCCATTTCTGTGTTTTGAAATAACCGTAATACTGTGGGAAGCGCTTCCAAAGTTCGTTGCCTAAGTGAGCCATGTCGCGCGCAGTACTAAGCTGGCCGCGGTTTGGCAGGCCAGAGGCATTTTTGAAGGTGGTGTTTTTCATGCCGATCTGTCGGGCGCGGTTGGTCATTTCTTTCGCGAATTCCCACTCGGTTCCGCCCAGTGCTTCGGCAACCACGGTGGCAACATCGTTGGCAGATTTTGTGACCAGAGCATAGATGGCATCTTCTACCGTGATGGTAGAGCCGCGCTTTAACCCAAGACGTGACGGCGGTTGCCATGTGGCGCGTCTGGACACATGCATTCTGGTCTTGAGGCTAACTTTTTTCTGTTCAATTGCTTCAAATAGCATAAACAGAGTCATCATCTTTGTCAGTGACGCTGGATAGTTTTTGGTATCCGCATTGACAGAATGAAGGACTTTCCCCGTTTCCGCATCCATAACAAATGAAGCATATTTTGCAAAAGCCGGCGATGAAACAGCCAGTGTCATAACCAGCAGGAAAGCGGCCCCAAAAGTGGTCAGGGGCAGGCGGGCAGTGCGAAACTTGCTTATGAGTTTTTTATGCATCATGGGTTTGCAGCCTATTTCATCTTGAGCTTTGGGTCGAGTTAAACTTACTATCAGTGTGCCTTGAGTTTGATAATAAAGTGTAAACAAGACGGTGGAGTTTTATAAAAATGTCTTATATTCGTTCAGTTTTTGCCTTGTGTGTGGCCATTTTTGCCGCCTCCTGTACATATCAGGGTGGCTCAACTGACCCGATTCACCGCAAGTTTGCTTGGTTTAGCTATTTGAATGGTGATGACATACGCAAAGTTTGTGCCGATTTAGGGGCAGACCGATACCGGTTTGTCTATAACGGTATTTATCAGGAACAGACCCGCGCGTATGACGTCTTTTTCCATTCTAAAAAAATGACCGTGCAAGTTCGCGGTGATGCGAATTTGCGCGACCTGACATTGGATGACCTTTTGGCCCCTTGGCGAGGGAACGTGCAGCAGGTTGCATTGAGCGATTCCGACCTGTCAGCAATCCGTAATTCTCTTCTAAAGAGCGCTGCAATGCACAATAAGCAGAATGGGTTACGCCTTTCTTCAGATGATTTCTATTGGACGGTTGCGGCTTGTGTTGATGGTCAGTTCCACTATGAAGCCTATAAATGGGATACACCTCATTGGGACGATATGGTATTTGATGAAACACTAATTCTCTTTGATAAATCAGGAGTTGAGGTTGCCCAGCCAAAACGATTGGGGCAGGCGGATCGTTTTAATTTAGCCGAATACTTTAAGCCGTTTATGATTGAGGTCGGCGAAAACGGTCTGGTCGGTCTTGAGGGAAGCTAAATTGTATGACAGTTTTGCTGCGATGCAAAAATAATGTTTGACGATTTTTAAATCCATGGTAAGTTGTGTTCTATGCTGCAGTGCGATAGGCGCTGTGAAGGCATGGATATTTGATATTCGCTGGTGAGGTTGATAATGACTACCCCTGCTAACAAAACCACGGCTACCAACCCAACAAAAGCAGAACCTGCAAAACGCACGCCAGCCCGTCATCGGGCTGCGGCGTCAAAGGCAGCAGCACAGAAAGCACCTGCAAAAACAGAAACAGTTTCCGCTTCTGAAAAAGCTGCGCCGACATCTGAAGCAGCACCAAAGACAGAAGTTAAAGCTCCTGTGGCTAAAGCAGCACCGAAAGCTGCTGCACCAAAGACACCTGCTCAGCCCAAGGCCGAGCCTGCGCCGAAAGAGGAACTTCTTCCGGCATCTGATCTGGAAGTCCAGATCGAACATTTTTCATCTCAACTTCAAGAAGGTTACAACGACATGATGCAATTCGGTAAAGAGCAAATGGAAAAAATCTTTAAATTTGAAGGTATGGACGCTTTCAAAAACATGGATGCATTCAAATCTTACGAAGATATCATGGCTTTCTCTAAAGAAAACGTAGACGCTTTCGTTAAGTCTTCTTCTATCGCTGCTAAAGGCGTTCAGGACGTAACGACTCTGGTTTCTGAGATTGCAAAAGCAAACTTGGAAGGCAACGTTGAAGTTACCAAGAAAATTTTTGAATGCAAAAACCCGCAGGAAATCGCGGCTTTGCAACAAGAATTGCTGAAGACTGGGTACGACAAATTTGTTGCTGATGCGTCACGCATCCAAGAAGCATCTACAAAGATCGCTGAAGAAGCAACAAAGCCGTTGAAAGAACGTTTCGAAGCTGGCGTTGAAAAAGCAAGCGAAAAAGTAGCTTAACGCGAGTTTGAAGTTTTACTTCTTTTAAAAAAGCGTGCAGGGGATGTGACCTTGCACGCTTTTTTTATTTTGCCCCTTACATCACCGTCAAAACAGACTACTATTATAGAAACACATCCACTTAGCGACTTGAGAATAATGAGTAACAAAGACAATCGACATGATGATGACGGCGACATCGGTATTGCGGTAAAGACGCGCAGTAAAACGAAAAAGCCGTCGATGTATAAGGTGTTATTGTTGAACGATGACTACACCCCAATGGAATTTGTCGTTCACATTCTGGAACGTTTCTTTGGTAAAAATCAGGAAGAAGCAACCCAGATCATGTTGCATGTTCATACCAAAGGGGTGGGCCTTTGTGGGGTCTTTACGTACGAGGTGGCGGAAACCAAAGCCTCGCAAGTGATGGACCTTGCCCGCCAGCACCAACACCCGCTTCAGTGTTCGGTGGAGAAAGATTAACGAGAAAGAAGGGACGACCCATGCTGTCACGAAATTTAGAACAAACCCTTCATCGCGCCCTTGCCCTTGCAACGGAACGCCGCCATGAAATGGCAACGCTGGAACATTTGCTGCTGTCATTGGTGGAAGATTCAGATGCGGTTGCTGTATTGCGCGCCTGTGATGTGTCTGTTGACCAATTGCGTCAGGACCTCCGTGAGTTTTTGGAAGAAGAACTGAACGAATTGCGCAGTGAAGTGCCGGTGGAACCAACACCGACAAGTGGCTTTCAGCGTGTTATTCAGCGTGCGGCCATTCACGTGCAATCTTCCGGTCGGGAAGAGGTCACGGGCGCCAACGTCCTTGTTGCCTTGTTCTCTGAGCGGGAATCACATGCAGTCTACTTCCTGCAAATTCAGGAGATGACTCGTCTGGATGCGGTCAATTATATCTCCCACGGGATTGCAAAAGTCCCGGGTCTGTCTGAAGATCGTGCGGTCCATGGCGTTGATGATGATCTGGAAGATGAGGGCGAAGGTGCCTCGGACGGTGCAAAAGCGCTTGAAAATTATTGCGTAAACCTGAATGAAAAAGCGCTTGAAGGTAAGATTGATCCTCTGATCGGTCGTCAGGAAGAATTGGATCGGACCATTCAGGTCTTGTGTCGTCGTAGCAAAAATAACCCGCTGTATGTTGGTGATCCCGGTGTCGGGAAAACCGCAATTGCTGAAGGTCTGGCCCTGCGCATCGTAAAAAAACAGGTGCCGGAAGTACTGGACGAAGCGGTGATTTACGCCTTGGATATGGGCAGCTTATTGGCCGGAACCCGTTATCGTGGCGACTTTGAAGAACGCTTAAAGGCCGTTGTCAAAGAACTGGAAGCCCGCCCCCATGCAGTGCTGTTTATTGATGAAATCCATACGGTGATTGGGGCAGGGGCGACGAGTGGGGGCGCGATGGATGCGTCCAATTTGCTCAAGCCATCCCTTGCCAATGGGTCTTTGCGCTGTATTGGGTCGACGACCTACAAGGAATATCGTAGTCATTTTGAAAAGGATCGTGCCCTTGTACGTCGTTTCCAAAAAATCGATGTGAAGGAGCCTTCCATTGATGATGCCATCAAAATTCTACGTGGCCTGAAACCGTACTACGAAGAACATCACAATGTGCGCTACACAGCGGATGCCATTGTGGCTGCGGTTGAATTATCTTCGCGCTATATTGGTGATCGTAAATTGCCGGATAAGGCAATTGACGTGATCGACGAAGTGGGCGCGTCACGTATGCTGTTGCCGGAAAGCAAGCGCCGTAAGACGGTGACGGTCAAGGATGTGGAAGATACCATTGCGAAAATTGCGCGCATCCCGCCGAAGTCTGTCTCAACAGATGACAAAGAAGCCCTGCGTAGCTTGGAAGGTGATCTGAAACGTATGGTCTTTGGTCAGGACAGCGCGATCGAGAAAATTTCAACCGCGATCAAATTGTCTCGCGCAGGATTGCGTGAGGCGGATAAGCCGATTGGGTCTTATCTCTTCTCTGGTCCAACAGGGGTAGGGAAGACGGAAGTTGCACGTCAATTGTCCATGACCCTTGGGGTGGAGATGCTGCGTTTTGATATGTCGGAATATATGGAACGTCACAGCGTGTCCCGTTTGATCGGTGCCCCCCCGGGATATGTCGGGTTTGATCAGGGCGGTCTGTTGACAGATGGCGTGGATCAGCACCCCCATTGCGTGGTCTTGCTGGATGAGATCGAAAAAGCGCATCCGGATCTGTTTAATATCCTGTTGCAGGTGATGGATCATGGCAAGCTGACGGACAATAACGGCAAGACGATTGATTTCCGCAATGTCATTTTAATCATGACGACAAATGCGGGGGCGGCTGATCTTGCGAAAAACGCCATCGGTTTCGGGCGGGAAAGTCGAGAAGGGGAGGATAAAGAGGCAATCGAAAAACTCTTCTCTCCGGAATTTCGAAACCGTCTGGATGCGATTGTTCCGTTTGCGAATCTGGAACAGGATGTCGTCGGTAAGGTCGTTGATAAATTTATCATGGAACTTGAAGGCCAGCTTGCCGATCGTGGCGTGGAATTCCAGCTCACACCGGCGGCGCGTAAATGGCTCGCCAAGAAAGGCTATGACAAAAATTATGGCGCGCGTCCATTAGGGCGTGTCATTCAGGAATATATCAAGAAGCCGCTGGCAGAAGAACTGCTGTTTGGGAAGTTGATTAGCGGTGGTTTGGTGAAGGTCAAAGTCGACGATGGGAGTTTGGCATTTGAATTTCCTGAAGTTGAGGTTCATGAAAAAGACGGTGAAAAATCGTCGAAAAGTAAGGTGCCGGCGACTGTCGATAAATAATGTTTGCCAAGCGAACAATCATATGAGTAGAGTAGGCCTCATTTAATTTAATGGGGCCTTTTCTATGTTTAATGATTGTTTGGACGGTATTCGCGTTCTCGACCTGTCGCAGTATATTCCGGGACCCTTTGCGACCATGACCTTGGGTGATTTAGGCGCGGAAGTCATTAAGATTGAGCCCCCCTTTGGTGATCCCATGCGCACGGCTTTTTTGACGGGCGAAGACGGAATTTCCCCTTTTTACAAGCAACTGAATGCTGGCAAAACGGTCATCAATCTTGATCTTAAAAGTGAGGAAGGCAAAGCGGCCTTTACTCAGTTGGTTCAGAAATCTGACGTGATTTTAGAATCTTTTCGCCCCGGCGTGATGGGGCGTCTTGGATTTGGCCCGGAGGAGTTGAAGGCGTTAAATCCCAAGCTGGTCCATTGTGCGTTATCCGGCTTTGGTCAAACTGGGCCTTATGCCCAAATCGCAGGTCATGATATGACCTATGTCGCTTTGACTGGCGGCTTGTCCCAGACTGGACATGCAGAGCAAGGGCCTGTGCCGATCTTTCCACCTATGGCGGATCATAGTGGGGCAATGCAGGCGGTCAATTCGATCTTGGCGGCGCTGTTTAGGCGGGAGAGAACGGGCAAGGGCGCGTTTATCGATGTCTCGTTATTTGAAGCTGCCTTAAGCTGGAACTATTTAGGTTTGACTGCCGCCACCCATGGACGTGTGGAAGAATGTGGACGGGGAGAGCTGACCGGGGCTGCGGCGTGGTACAATATTTATAAGACATCCGATGAGCGCTATTTCGCCTTTGCCCCGATCGAGCCGAAATTTTGGCTGAATTTCTGCAAGGCAATTGGGCGGGAAGATTTGATTGCGCGCCAGAATGAGCCTTTGCCACAGGATAAACTGATTGAAGATCTACAGGATCTATTTAAATCCAAGACCTTATCTGAATGGAGCGCCCTTTTATTGGATGCGGAGTGTTGTATGGAGCCAATCCATCGACCGGACGAGGTGTTGGATCATCCACATGTTAAAGAACGTCAAATCGCGTTTGGTGACGAAATCCGTTTTCCGGCATGGGTCGATGGCAATCCACCTGCAGGGCGTAAGCCTATGGTGCAGATGGATGCTATAGCATTATTAGATAAGATTTAACTTATTGTTTGGTGAGGACTTTCGCACAACTTTTGCAAGATGCGTCATCTCTAAAGACATGCAGTGCCGCCCATTGTCTCAATTCAAGGATTGCGACACTGGGGGGCATCGCTGCGCCGAAGCTTTCAAGTGTCTCGCGCAATTCGCGTAAGCGCGAAATGATATCATTGACGTGGATCTGGGCTTCGCACGCATGACGGCTGCGGCACTGTCCTTTTGCGGACAGGTAAGGCTCTATATTTTCGATCAGCCCATCTAGTTGAGCCAATATGTCTTCCAAAGGCTTTTTGCAGGCAAGGTCTTCACAGATGGTGTCTACGGTTTCGGCAATAAGGGGATGCCCTTCATCTATAAAAGGAATGCCGGTGGGTAAAATTTCATCTATTAAAAATGTCATTTATCTACCTCTGTCCGTCTCGAAAGGTCGTAGTATACGACAATGCGCAAAAGTTGCGTCACTCATTTGGGGGAGATAGTATGCTATGATCTTTTATAAGGTGACAAGCTTGAAAGCTCTTTCATTTCAAGTTCATTGACCTTTTGGTCATGTTTAAGGAAATCTTCGACTGCGCGTTGAAAACCGCGATCTGCAATCCAATGGCTACTATAGGTTTTTTGCGGCAGATATCCTCGCTGAATTTTATGTTGCCCCTGCGCGCCGGCTTCCACCCGTGCGAGTCGGTGTGTGATCGCATAGTCGATGGCCTGATAATAACAGGCCTCAAAATGCAGGAAACGAAAGTCTTCGCGGCACCCCCAATAGCGACCGTAAATGGTTTTATCCCCTTTTAAGTTGAGGGCGCCTGCAACGATTGTGTCATCTTGATAGGCGAGGACAAGGACAACATCATCGCCCATGCGTTGCCCGAGCAGGCTGAAAAAATCCGGGTTTAGATAAGGATGCCCCCATTTGCGACCTGATGTGTCCAGATAGAAGCTGTAAAATGCATCCCAGTGGTTTTCTGTAATGTCAGCTCCACTTAGGCAGCGAAGGGCAATTCCACTATCTTTAACGGCTTGGCGTTCTTTACGGATGGATTTCCGCTTGCGCGAGGACAACCGATCTAGAAAATCATCAAAGCTGTTATATCCGTCATTGTCCCAGTGATACTGGTGCCCGATACGACCGAGAAAACCATTATTTTGCGCGACTTTCCATTCCTGTTCAGTTGTAAAGGTTATGTGAAGGGAGGATAGGTGAAGTTCTTTTGCGCGTGCAACCATGGCTTCTAAAAGCAGAGTCTGACAGTCTTGGGGAGCATTGGGTGCAAGTAACAATCTGTGACCGGAAACGGGTGTAAACGGGATTGCGCATTGTAATTTTGGATAATAGCGCCCGCCCGCGCGTTCATAGGCATCGGCCCATGACCAGTCAAAGACATATTCCCCATAGGAATGTCCTTTCAGGTACGCGGGGGAGCATGCAAGCAGGGTGCCTTGTTCATCGTAGAGGACAAAATGTTGGGGCATCCAGCCGGCTTTTGCAGCGGTACAGCCGCTATCTTCCAAAGCACTTAAAAATTCGTGCTTGGCAAAAGGTTCATCAGCCCCGACACAGTTGTTCCAGACGTCAGGGCTGATGCTCTTGATTGATTCTAGTATATCGATGTTAAGCGATTTCGAAGATGCCATCGACTTCTACAGAAATACCAAGGGGGAGGGAGGCAACGCCAACAGCCGAGCGTGTGTGTTTACCTGCATCACCAAAGACTTCGACCATCAGGTCGGAAGCACCGTTCAATACCTTTGGTTGATCGGTAAATTCGGGCGTGCCGTTTACAAAGCCACCCAGTTTAATGACTTGCTTCACACGATCAAGGTCGCCATCAAGGGCTGCTTTGACTTGGGCAATCATATTCAGACCGCATAGGCGCGCTGCGGCCATACCGTCTTCTACGCTCAGGTTTTCGCCAAGACGACCGATATATTTAAGCTCACCGTTTAAGATGGTGATCTGACCGGACAGGTACAGATAGTTGCCGGTGATAAGTGTAGGGACGTAGTTGCCAACAGCGCGGGTTGCTTCTGGCAGTTCGATCCCGAGTTCAGCCAGTCTTTGTTCGATTTTTCCTGACATATCAGGCTCCTGATTGATAATTACTTTTACCAATTTAGGTGACGTGCAGGAAAGAACAAGCCCTAAATGGCTGCAAAACAAAGGGGAAGTCGAAAAAAACGACTTCCCCTTTGTCCGTCTTCGCTTTTAGGCGCGTAAATGGTTTACGAACACCCTGATGTGGACCCACAGGTTACACATTTCAGGCAAGTGCCGTTTCTCACCAGTGTGAAGTTACCGCATTCCGGGCAGGCATCGCCTTCATAACCTTTCATACGGGCTTCACGGATTTGTTCCAGCTTTTGATCTGTTTCCGTGAAGATATCCGGTTCGCCATCAATGGTCGCTGCCGCTGCCAGATCGGTCGTGCCACCGGCAGTTGATCCGCTGACCGCGCCGCCGGAACCGCCCGTGGAACCGCTGCTTTCGCCGCTGTCCCCTTTAAAGACGAGGAAGCGACCGCGCATATAGCCCTGAGAGGCAACGCGTTCAATCATCTGATTAGCTTTCTCTTTATCTTCTTGAGGTAGTTCGGACTGGGCTTCGCCATGACCGACCGCATCATGATGCAGATCTTCCGGCTTGATGTGGGCCAAGTCATTGCGGTCCATGTAAGACACAGCCAATTCACGGAAGATATAATCCAGTACGGAAGAGGCCATCTTGATAGTGTCGTTACCTTCTACCATGCCGCTTGGTTCAAAGCGGGTGAAGGTAAAGGCTTCAACAAATTCATCCAGCGGCACGCCGTATTGCAGGCCAAGGGAAATCGCAATTGCAAAGTTGTTCATCAAGGAACGGAAGGCCGCGCCCTCTTTGTGCATATCGATGAACAGTTCACCCAATTGACCGTCTTCATATTCGCCTGTCCGCAGGTACACTTTGTGACCGCCAACGGACGCTTTTTGCGTGTAGCCTTTACGACGGTTTGGCAGTTTACGACGCTGTGCGACAATGCGTTCGACGATGCGTTCGGCAACGATTTCGGCTTTCTTGGCGGTTGCTTGATCGGCAACGGCATCTGCCAATGACTCTTCAGCTTCGTCATCATCCAGAACTTGCGCCTGCAACGGTTGTGACAGTTTGGAGCCATCACGGTAGAGTGCGTTGGCTTTCAGACCCAATGTCCAAGAGAGGTGGTAGGCCTCCTTACAATTTTTCACCGTGGCATTGTTTGCCATATTGATTGTCTTGGAGATCGCACCGGAGATAAAGGACTGTGCCGCCGCCATCATGCGGATGTGGCTTTCAACGGACAGGAAGCGTTTTCCTTTACGACCACATGGGTTGGCGCAATCAAAGACGGGCAGGTGCTCATCTTTCAGGTGCGGTGCCCCTTCAAGGGTCATGGAGCCACAGACATAGGTGTTGGCACTTTCGATCTGGTCTTTGGTGAAGCCCAGTTCTGCCAGCATGTCGTAGCCCGGTACATCCATTTTTGCGAGATCAAGGCCAAGCTTTTTCTGGCAGAACTCTTCCCCAAGGTTGTACTTGTTGAAGACAAACTTGATGTCAAAAGCGTCTGCCAGTGATTTTTCCAGCTTGTCGATGGTTTCATCATCAAAACCCTTTTGACGCAGGGCATCATGAGTGATGTAAGAGGTCCCTTTAAGGGTGCCGTGACCGACCGCATAACGGATCATGTCGTTGACTTGTTCTTTGTTGTAGCCCAGCTTGGTCAGGGACTGCGGTACAATACGGTTGATGATCTTGAAGTAACCGCCACCCGCAAGTTTCTTGAACTTCACAAGGGCAAAGTCCGGCTCGATCCCGGTGGTGTCACAATCCATGACCAGACCAATGGTACCGGTTGGCGCAATAACAGAGACTTGCGCGTTACGGAACCCGTGTTCTTTCCCTAACTCTAGGGCGCGATCCCAAGATTTGCGCGCAGCTTCGATCAGCTCGCCCTCTGGGCAATTTGCTGCATCTAGCGGTACAGGCAAGACGGACAGGCCTTCGTAATCGTCCTTCAAGCCTTGGGCGGCACGGCGATGGTTGCGGATTACGCGTAGCATATGGTCCGCGTTATTGGCATAGCCGGGGAAAGCGCCCAGTTCGCCAGCCATCTCAGCAGAAGTCGCATACGCTTCCCCTGTCATCAGGGCGGTGATAGAGCCACACAAAGCGCGCCCTTCCGGGCTATCGTAAGGCAGACCCGCTGACATCAATAGGCCACCGATGTTGGCATAGCCAAGGCCGAGTGTACGGTAGTCGTAAGACAGTTGTGCAATTTCCTTGGACGGGAATTGGGCCATCAGAACGGCGATTTCCAGCGTCACGGTCCAGATGCGAACAGCATGAGAGAAAGCCGCAACGTCAAAGGAGCCATCTTCTTTCGTGAACTGAAGCAGGTTCAGGGACGCAAGGTTACAGGCCGTGTCGTCAAGGAACATATATTCAGAACAGGGGTTGGAGGCGTTGATGCGACCATCTGCAGGGCAGGTGTGCCATTCGTTGATGGTGGTATCAAACTGGATACCCGGATCGGCGCAGGCCCATGCTGCATAGCCGATATCTTCCCACAGATCTTTGGCTTTAATGCGCTTGGCAACGCTGCCGTCTTTACGGTTGATCAGTTCCCATTCGCCGTCTGCCAGAACCTTGTTCAGGAAGTCATTGGAGACACGCACGGTGTTGTTGGAGTTTTGACCCGCAACGGTCATATAGGCTTCTGAATCCCAATCTGTATCGTAGGACGGGAATTCAATATCCGTGTAGCCTTGTTTGGCAAATTCGATGACGCGTTGAATGTAGTTTTCAGGGATCAGGACTTTGCGGGCAGCAAGGATCGCTTTTTTGAGGGGCTTATTTTTCTTGGCGTCAAAGGCGTCTTCGCTGTCACCGGCTTCGGTGCAGGCGCGCATGACGTCGCCCAGATGTTTTTTAGCGAGTTTGGAACCGGCAACAAGGGCTGCGACTTTCTGTTCCTCTTTCACCTTCCAGGAGATGAACTCTTCAACATCAGGGTGATCTACGTCTACAACGACCATTTTGGCAGCGCGACGAGTCGTGCCACCAGACTTGATTGCACCGGCTGCACGATCCCCGATTTTCAGGAAGCTCATCAGACCGGAAGATTTACCGCCGCCGGACAATGGCTCGCCCGATGCACGCAGGTTGGAGAAGTTGGACCCGGTACCGGAGCCATATTTAAACAGACGGGCTTCGCGCACCCAAAGGTCCATAATGCCGCCTTCGTTGACCAGGTCATCTTGAATGGACTGAATGAAGCAGGCGTGTGGTTGCGGATGCTCGTAAGAGGATTTGGAGCGAACAAGTTTGCCGGTTTTAAAGTCAACATAGTGGTGGCCTTGGGCCGGTCCATCAATGCCATAGGCCCAGTGCAGGCCTGTGTTAAACCATTGCGGGGAGTTTGGAGCGCCCATCTGGGTACACAATTGGTAACGCATCTCGTCATGATAGGCGCGTGCGTCTTCTTCACTGTCGAAGTAGCCGCCTTTCCAGCCCCAATAGGTCCATGTGCCCGCCAAGCGGTCAAAGACTTGTGTGGCTGACGTTTCACCACCGAAACGCTCCTCTTTTGGGATCTGGCTCATCGCGTCTTCATCGGGGACGCTGCGCCACAACCATTCTGGCACGTCTTTTTCTTTAACGGCCTTCAATTTGGCGGGAACACCAGCTTTGCGGAAATATTTTTGTGCCAAGACATCACATGCGACCTGTGACCAGCTTTCCGGCACGTCAATGTTGTTGGCTTGAAAGACGATAGACCCATCCGGGTTGCGGATTTCACTGATTGCTTTTCTGAATACGATAGTCGCGTATGGAGATTGATCTGCCTGCGTGAAATGACGATGAATACGCATAGTGCCCCTACATGCCTCTTACTTAAATAATTAGAGATACAAACAACGAATAGTTTTTTTTATTATGGCCCTCACCTTTGATCACGCGCACAGCTATATAAAGGGGGCGCAAGAACCTCAAGGGCACAAGATGTAGAGCATTTTCGATCGATCTTTGCAACTACTACCAAAGTATAATTTTGTTTCTTTGGGAAACAGACAGAATGGGAAAGTAAGCGACTCTGCCGATTCCATAACGATGCAGATGCTGAAAAAAATTTATATTAAAAAAACGCTTGAAACGGTCTTTGTTTGCCGATGATGCCGCAACCCTTTGTGTTGCCTTGATCTTGTGCCTACCAAGTTTAGTGTGTCTTTTGTCGATCTTGTTAAGTCTAGGAAAAACCTAAAGAGAATCCGGCTGAGGGCTAAAAAATGCATAAAAATTAGGCAGGACACATATTTTTTTGGGTTAAGAATCGGCAGTGCGTTATATGTCTTTAGGATAGGTGTTAATTAATTTTAAATTGCTCTTGGGATACGGTCACCGGATGGTGTAAAAATAGGTATAAATATAAGCATTTAAGCCGGGAGCCGATTGGACCAGTTTGCTTTAACCTTAAGAAAGGAAGGCGAGCAGGGGTGATCGTGTTATAAAACAAAGTGACAAATAAAACGCATAGCCAAAAAAGTGTGTTTGAGGGAATGGTCTATGGGTTGCACGAAGCGGCAATCCTGACCGATGGGGCACACAAGGTATTGGCGGCTAATCAGCAGGCTTTGGACTTTTTGTCTGTGGCTGACGAACAGGCGCTCAGAGATCAGGATGTCGGACAGTTTCTAAATAAAGCGAGTGCAGGTTGGCCCTGTGCTGCTCAACAGAAACATCTTGTTACCCTTCAAACCAATGATCAGCCTTTGAAAGAGGCCGAGCTGTTTTTGAGCAAGTTTCAAACTCAGCAGGGGGATTTTTATGTTGGCGTCATGCAGGACGTAACGTTGGTGCGTCAGTTGAAAGACCGTCTGGAAAAAGCTGAAAACCGGCTTGATGACATGATGGGGAATTTACCCGTTACACTTTTTCAGATGGAACTTAAGCCAAATGGTATTCTTAAGTTTCCTTACATCAGTAAAGAGATCGCTAACCTGACAGGTGTGGATCGTGATGGCTTTCGGGATAATCCGGATAAGCTGTTTTCTATGATGCGCCCGTCCGATCAGGTGCAGCTTTGGCGGAAGTTGAAAAAGGCGGCCCGAAAAGGCATCTCTCTTGACGAAGAATTGTGTCTGAAACTGTCCGACTCTGTGACGCTTTGGCTGCGACTTTTTGCGAATATTCGAAAAGATACGACGGGTTCGACCATTTGGGATGGCGCGGTCATTGATATTACGGGGCAGCACCTGTTGGATGAACGGTTGCACTATCTTGCCTATCACGATGAAACCACGCAAATGCCAAACCGTTTGGCTTTGGAGGAGCATCTCGCGGCTTTATTTGCCGAGAAGAAGGACTCTACGTTTGCGGTGATGGCATTGGCTGTGGACCGCCTTGAATTGGTAAATGAGACGTTGGGGGGTGAGACCGCCAATCATTTGCTGGAAACCATCGCCAATCACTTAAAAGACGCCTTATCCTGTGAAAATGTATTTCTGGCGCATTTACGTGCCGATGTCTTTTGTATTGTCATGCCACAGGCTGAAGATGACCGCGACGTTGCGGCCCTGGCTGAAGGTTTGTTAAAGACGATGAAAATTCCGTTCGCCGTGGGGACGCGTCGTTTGGATGTGAGCGTTAGTATGGGGATCAGCTTGTCTTACCGGGATGGGGATTGCCCGGAAAGTCTGTTGATGAATGCGGATGCGGCTTTACGGCGGGCGTTGCAGACCACGCCCGGCGGCTATCGCTTTTATGTTGAGGAAATGAATACCCGTGCGTTGCGGGTGTTAGCGTATGAAAATCGCTTGCGCAAAGGCATCAAAAACAAAGAATTTCTGCCCTTTTTTCAACCCCTTATTGATGTCAAATCCGGCAAAATTGCAGGTATGGAAGCTCTTGTTCGTTGGCAGCACCCCAGATTAGGGTTGGTTAGCCCCGCGGAGTTTATTCCCGTTGCGGAAGAGGCTGGCTTGATCGGGGAACTTTGTCATCAGGTGTTGATGGAGACCTGTTTGACTGCGAAAAGGTGGCTTGACGCAGGATTTGATCCGGTGCCTTTGGCGGTCAATATTTCATGGCGGCAGTTTGCCCAACCTGAACGGTTGATGATGCTGATGAGCGAAGTTTTAAAAGAAACGGGGTTACCGCCAGAAATGCTGGAGCTGGAATTGACGGAAAGCTCGGTTATGGAAGAACCCGATTCTGCCATTCGAACGTTGAATGATCTACGTGACTTTGGGGTGATGGCCTCAATTGATGATTTTGGGACGGGGTATTCTTCCCTGTCTTATTTAAAGCGCTTGCCGATTTCCAAGCTCAAGATTGATCGTGCCTTTATCCATGAGGTGAACGAGAATGAGCGTGATGCGGCAATCGTCGATGCTATCATCAGGCTGGCCCGTGCCTTGGGGTTGAAGACGGTTGCGGAAGGGATCGAAACGCCGGAGCAGCTGGCGTATATTCGTGAACAAGGCTGTGATTTGGCGCAAGGTTTTTATTTTAGTAAACCTCTCCCTGCTCATGAAATGGAAAAACTGCTGGAGCAAAACCGTCTTTCGCTGTTGGATGAATGAAGAAATCTTTGTCTTTTTAAAAAGACTTCCTTATAAATGGTCCAGCACATGATCTGTGCATCCATTTTACTGTTATTGCCTTAGGGCTCTGGAGTTTTGTTATGACGATTGGCACGCGCGTTTATACTTGGTTGAACGGCACATTGGTCGGCACCGATGAGTTTGGAAACAAATACTATCGCAACAAGAAAAAACTTCAGGGACGTGAGCGCCGTTGGGTCCTTTACAGAGGGATCGCTGAAGCTTCTAAAGTTCCGGCAGAATGGCACGCTTGGCTGCATCATACGGTTGCTGACCCGTTGACGGAAGAAGCGACCCAAGCGAAAGACTGGCAAAAAGAACATCTGCCTAACCTGACGGGCACGGCTTATGCCTATTACCCCAAAGGGGATGCGCGCCACGGGAACGAGCGTCCGCGCGCAACAGGTGACTATCAGGCGTGGCAGCCTGAATAAGCAATTGAATTTTCAGAGGTTCGCCTCTAAAATCGGTCGGGCGCCCTTTGGCGCCCGTTTCTGTAGATAATGGAGTTGTCAGCCGTGTATTCATCACGCCGGGAAAAGATTGTGGGAGGATTGACCTTTAGTGGTTTAATTCTCGCTATTTTTCTGTCCTATGGACAGCCTGAAACGGACCTGAATGATGATGGCTCTTACAAAATAGAAGCCACATTCAGTCGCGTTGATGGATTGGATGAAGATGCCGAGGTCCGCATGGGGGGGGTTCCCATCGGGCAGGTGATCGGTGCTCGACTGAATGACAATTACCGTGCGGTGGTGACGATGCGCATTTCCCCGGATGTGGGATTGCCGGTGGACACATCTGCAGCGATTCATACAGATGGCCTGTTTGGCACCAAGTTTATTGAACTGGAACCCGGCGGGGATGAAGTGATGATGACGAATGGCAGCGTCATTGATATGACGCAAAGTTCTGTCATTGTTGAAGAGTTGCTGGAATTAATCATTTCACAAGGTAAATCCAAACGTGCCGACGCGGCGCAATAGGTGAGGTAGAGTCGGATGATGGGAAAAAGCTTACTGGAAACCGTGATGGGACTTGTGGTCCTTATTGTAGCGATTGGTTTCTTGTTTACAGCGGTCAACACAGCGCAGATTTCTGCGGTGCAAGGCTATGAAGTCGAAGCGGCCTTTCTCAAGGTCGGCGGGCTGCAAAAAGGCAGTGACGTGCGTATGAACGGTATCAAGATTGGGACAGTTCAGGACAGTCGCCTGGATCCTGTGACTTATGATGCCGTTGTGTCCATGACTATTCGTCCTGACTTGAAATTGCCATCTGACACGGTTGCCTCCATTGTGAGTGGTGGCCTGATCGGTGGCAAATATGTACGACTGGAACCGGGGGCGGATCGTGAAAACTTCCTCGCAGCAGGTGGCCGTATTGAAGTCACCAAAGACTTTAAATCCCTAGAAGATCAAGTCGGTGAAATTATCTTCTTGGCGACAGGCGGGGAAGGGAACTGATGATGCGCACTAAAGCGGCTTTGTTCGTCGGTGCTTTGATGATGCTGCCAACGACTGGTCAGGCTGACCCTTACGACATGGTTGTGTTGCAAGGCTTGGACAAAGTCACGGCGCGGGTGTCTCGTCTGGAAGCGCCGGTTGGTGAGTTTATTCGGTTTGGTACGCTTGAGATTGTGGCGCGGACCTGTGATAAGCGCCCCCCGACCGAAACACCGGAGAGTGCGGCTTTTCTGGATATCACCGAGTCAAAACCCGGTGATCCACCAACTGAAGTTTTTCGCGGCTGGATGTTTGCTTCCAGTCCGGCCCTAAACCCGATGGAACATCCGGTTTACGATGTTTGGGTTCTGGATTGTATAAACATGGCTTCCAACTCTGAAGAAAGTTCTTCTTCGGTTGGGTCTGAATAGAAAGCCGCTGTGACGACCTGCAAGGCTTCGTCCAACAAAAGATGATAGGTCCGTCTGGGGACTTCAATGGCCCCAAGGCTGGCAAGGTGGTCCGTCACAAATTGGGTATCGAGCAAGCAATAGCCAGACAGGCGTAGACGGGCGATCAGATGGGCAAGGGCAACTTTGGACGCATTGGATCGCCGAGAGAACATACTTTCCCCAAAGAAAGCGGCACCTAAAGAAACGCCATATAGGCCACCGACAAGTTCGTCGTTCTGCCAGCATTCAATACAATGGGCGCATCCCATTTCAAACAATTCATTATAGAGGCGAAAGACGTCTTCGTTCATCCATGTATCTGGGCGGTCTTGCGTGCTTTCCGCACATTTTTCCATCACGGCATTGAAGTTTTGATCAACGCGGATTTCAAACTTGTTTTGCCGCACGGTTTTATAGAGGGATTTGGAGAATTTAAATCCGTTTAAAGGAAAAATACCGCGCTCTTCCGGGTCTACCCAGAAAAGGTCGTTCGAGTCACGGGTTTCAGCCATGGGAAACACACCTGCAGCGTAGGCGCGCAGCAGGGTTTCAGCTGTAATGACATATCTTTCGCTTCTATCCATATTTCAAATATAAGGAGAAGAAGATCAGAAGGGAAGGCAGAAAAAAGCCCCCATTTTCATGGAGGCTCTTTTTGTTTAGTTATCTATGCCGACGAATTTTTCCAGCCATTTGATATCGTAATCCCCGTTGATAAAGTCGGGGTTATCCAACAGCTTTTGGTGCAGCGGAATGGAGGTTTTGATGCCGCCGATGACGTATTCGCCAAGGGCGCGTCTGAGACGCATCAAACATTCATTCCGGTTGCTGCCGTGGACGATCAGTTTGGCAATCATGCTGTCGTAATGCGGCGGGACTTTGTAGCCCGCATAGAGCGCAGAATCGACACGAACGCTCAGGCCGCCAGGGGCATGATAATCGGTGATCTGGCCGGGACAAGGCATAAAGTTTTCCGGGTCTTCGGCATTGATACGACATTCGATGGAGTGACCGTTAAACTTGATGTCATCCTGTGTCATGCCAAGCGGCGCACCGGAGGCAACACGGATTTGTTCGCGTGCCAGATCCAGACCGGAAATCATTTCCGTGATCGGGTGTTCCACCTGCAAACGAGTGTTCATTTCAATGAAGAAGAATTCGCCATGTTCGTAGAGGAATTCTACGGTCCCGACACCACGATACTTCATCTTACGCATGGCATCGGCAACAGTTTCACCGATTTGTTTGCGCTGAGAGTCGTTCAGGGCCGGAGATGGAGCTTCTTCAAGGACCTTTTGGTTACGACGCTGTAAGGAGCAATCGCGCTCACCCACATGGACAGCATTGCCGTGGGTATCACACAAAACCTGAATTTCAATGTGGCGCGGGTTGGTCAGGAATTTTTCAATGTAAACATCCGCGTTGCCGAAAGCTGCCAGAGCTTCGGTACGGGCTGTTTTCCAGTTCACTTCCATTTCACCAGCATGGCGGACCAGCTGCATACCGCGACCGCCGCCGCCGGCTGTCGCTTTTACGATAACCGGATAGCCGAACTCTTCGCCGATTTCCAGGGCTTCCGCGACCGAGTCAACCGAACCCTTGGAGCCGGGAACAACAGGCATGCCTGTTTCTTCCGCAATGCGTTTGGCGGTGATTTTATCGCCCATCATGCGGATATGTTCCGGTGTTGGACCGATAAAGGTAAAGCCGTGTTCTTCAACCATTTCGGCGAACTGGGCATTTTCAGACAGGAAGCCGTAGCCGGGGTGGATGGCATCCGCACCGGTGATGGTTGCCGCAGACAGAATGGACTGAATGTTCAGATAGCTGTCTTTGGATGGGGCTGGCCCGATACAAACAGCTTCGTCAGCCAAGCGAACGTGCATCGCATCAGTATCAGCCGTCGAGTGTACTGCCACCGTCGAAATGCCCATTTCCTTACAGGCACGGTGGATGCGAAGGGCAATCTCACCACGGTTGGCAATCAGGACTTTTTCAAACATGGAGTATCCGATTATTCAATGATGAACAGGGGGTCGCCAAATTCAACGGGTGAACCGGAATTGACGAGGATGCGTGTAACCTTACCGGCTTTTGGTGCATGGATCGGGTTGAAGACTTTCATTGCTTCGATCAGGCAGAGTGTTGCACCTTCAGCGACGCTGTCGCCAACATTTACAAACTGTGGAGAGTCCGGATCCGGGGACAGGTAAGCCACACCAACCATCGGGGACGGTACAGCGCCCGGGTGGTTTGCGTCGTCACCAGCGGTCGGTGCAGCAGCAGGGGCGGCTGATACAGCAGCAGGTGCAACTGCGGCCGCGGCGTTTACCGTCACGTTTTTAGCAACACGAACATGCCAGTCGTCCTGACCATATTCGATTTCACTCAGACCTGTGTCGTTCAGTAATTCTGCCAGTTCGCGAACCAGTTCGCTATTGAATTTGTCGTTAGCCATTATAAAGGATTCTCTTATATCAGCGACTTGAGAGGATGCGTGAGATTGCCTGCAACGCCAGTTCGTAGCCTTGGACCCCAAGACCGCAAATCACACCTGTCGCCGTTTTGGAGACATAGGACGTGTGCCGGAATTCTTCACGCTTGTGAATGTTGGATAGATGTACTTCGATAACGGGTTTGTCTGCAGCCTGCAGGGCATCCAGAATTGCAACGGATGTGTGTGTGTAGGCTGCGGGATTGATAATGATTGCGTCAAACAATTCGCGCGCTTCTTGGATCCAGTCCACGAGAGTGCCTTCAGAGTTTGTTTGACGAAAATCAATGTCCACGCCCAATTCCCGTGCAAGGGACGCACAGAGGTCTTCCACATCTTTGAGAGTCTGGGAACCATAGATTTCAGGTTCACGTTTCCCCAGAAGATTTAGGTTGGGACCATTTAGAATGAGAACTTTGTGGGACATATTACTTATCAGTTTCCGCATTTACGTTATCTTGCGAAGCATTAGCATGCTTTATACCATGCCTTTCGCAGCATGCAATCTTTCTTTAATCGCGCTCTTGCACATAAAGTTTGCCTCGTCCATACTCCGCGGCAAATTCCAGCCAGAGAGTAAGAAATGAATGTTATCGTAAATGGTGAAGAGCGCGCTTTGGATCAATCTAAATCCGTTGAGGCGTTTTTATGCGAAATCGGGATTGACCCTAAAAAAGTAGCGGTTGAACGGAACCTTGAAATCGTTCCAAAGTCTCAGTTTGCAGAAATTATGCTTGGCGATGGCGACAAGCTGGAAATCGTACATTTTATTGGTGGAGGGTCTCAGGACGTGAGCGACACATTTGATATTGCCGGACAGAAATTCAATTCCCGTTTGCTGGTCGGCACAGGCAAATATAAGGATTTCGAAGAAACCAAATTGGCGATTGAAGCCAGTGGGGCGGAGATCGTAACCGTTGCTGTGCGTCGCGTAAACGTAACCGATCCAAATCAGCCCATGTTGGTCGATTATGTTGATCCGAAAAAATATACCTACCTGCCAAATACAGCGGGCTGTTTTACGGCTGATGATGCGGTACGCACTTTGCGACTGGCGCGCGAAGCGGGCGGCTGGGATCTTGTTAAGCTGGAAGTTTTGGGCGATCAGGCAACGCTTTATCCCAATATGCCGGAAACGTTCAAGGCAGCAGAACTGCTGATCAAAGAAGGCTTCAAGGTTATGGTTTATTGTTCCGACGACCCGATTGCGGCTAAGACGCTGGAAGATATGGGCTGTGTGGCAATTATGCCGTTGGGGTCTTTGATCGGCTCCGGCCTTGGTATCCTGAATCCGGTGAACATCCAGATCATTAAACATAATGCAAAAGTGCCGGTCCTTGTGGATGCGGGTGTTGGGACTGCGTCTGAAGCATCCTATGCGATGGAATTGGGCTGTGATGGCGTCTTGATGAACTCGGCCATTGCGGGGGCGCAAGACCCGATCATGATGGCAAAAGCAATGAAGCTGGCTGTCGAATCCGGTCGTTTAGCGTTTAAGGCAGGTCGTATGCCTAAACGTCAGTATGCTGACCCGAGTTCCCCCACGTCCGGTTTGATCGGTATTAAATAAAATGACAACGATCGGCTTGCTTGTTTGCGATACGTTTACCGATGACCTCAGAGCAAAATATAAATGTGACTATGAAGACTTATTTATAGACGCTTTGTTGGATGTGGATAAAGATTTATCCTTTGTCGCTTATCATGTGTACCGCGGTATTCTACCCTCCAGTGTGCAGGAATGTGATGGCTGGTTAATTACCGGTTCAAAAGCAGGTGTTTACGAACAGCTTCCTTGGATGCAAACGCTTGAGGCTTTTTTGAAAGAGGCCTATGAAGCAGACGCGCCGATTATCGGTGTCTGCTTTGGCCATCAAATCCTTGCCCATAGCTTGGGTGGCAAGGTCGAGAAGTCTGAGAAGGGGTGGGGGCTTGGTCTGCAGTCCTATGAACTGTTGGAACCCATCGCTGGCCTTGAGGGGGTAATGGATTTATATGCCATTCATCAGGATCAGGTTGTGACGCTCCCGGATGAAGCCCGCGTCTTTGCGAAGACCGATCATTGCCCAAATGCGGGGTTGCGCTATAAAAAACGCGCGGTGTCTTTCCAGCCCCATCCGGAATTTTCCAGGGAGATGGAAACGGACCTGATTATACGAAATAAAGGCGGAATTATTTCTACAGTGCAAGCCGATCAGGCTTTGAAAAGTCTGGAAGTCAAGCTGGCCCAAGGTCGTGAAATCATGTCGTTTATGGTGGATTTTATTAGAGGCTGAGGTTTTGTTTTTTTATCTGTCAAAGATATTGTGGTGGTTTGTCGCGCCGGGGAATATCCTTTTTGTTCTACTTTTAGCCGTAACCGCCGCTTTATTCTTGAAACAGCTAAAAGCGGCTAAAGTCCTATGTGCCAGTGCAGTTCTGTTTTATGTCGTGGTCGGCGCTTTGCCTACAGGGGTTTATCTTAAAAGCCTGTTGGAAAACAGGTTCCCTGTCCCGCAAGCAATGCCACAGAATATCTCTGGCATTATCGTGCTGGGCGGGGCTGTGGATGTCTATATGACTGCTCAGCGTGGTATGCTCACCGTGAACGGTAACGCTGAACGTATCTTGTCACTCTATGATTTAGGGAAGAAATATCAGAACGTGCCTTTAATCTTTACGGGCGGTTCAGGACTTTTGGGGCATGATAACCTGCGTGAAGCACAAATGATCAAACCTCTTTTGAAAGAGCTTGTCCCCAATCCTGATCGTTTGATTTTTGAAGATCAATCGCGCAATACCTATGAAAATGGCGTTTATACAAAAGCGATGTTGCCACGGGGCGGGACAGGGCCATGGCTTTTGGTGACATCGGCCCGTCATATGCCGCGATCTGTGGCTGTTTTTCGCAAGCAAGGGATTTCTGTTTTACCCTATCCTGTGGACTTTAGAACGGGGCCAGATCAGCATTTTAGCTTGTTTATAAATGTGGGTAGTGGAATGACCTTTTTCCAGCAAGCTCTTCACGAATGGTTAGGGCTTTTGGCTTACTATCTTACGGGTAAGACATCGGAGTTCTTTCCGTCACCCTAGTAAATGAGGCTTAAATGATTGATATGAAAAAACTTTTGAAGGTAACGACGCTGGCAGGCACTTTAGCTTTTAGTAGTAGTCTCCCCGGTTACGCTCAAGAAACATATCAGTCCTGGTTGGATGGATTTCGTCAATCCGCTGCAAAAGCCGGAATTTCTGAAAAAACCCTCGATGCGACCCTGACCGGGTTGGAGCCAAACAAACGTGTTTTGGAACTGGATCGCCGTCAGCCGGAATTTTCGCTGACGTTTTGGAAATATCTAAATAACAGCATCTCAGAAACCCGTATTCAGCGGGGGCGTGAACTGTTGAAAGAACATGCTGCACTCTTTAATGAAGTGCATCAAAAATACGGTGTTCAGCCGCGTTTTCTTGTGGCTTTTTGGGGGCTGGAAACTAATTTTGGGGACTATACAGGTGTCTTTCCTCTTATTCAGTCTTTGACGACATTGGCGCATGATGAACGCCGCCGCGAGTTCTTTACAAGACAGTTGATGACGGCGCTTGAAATCATGGATCGGGGCGACATTCCTTATGATGTCAAGGCATCTTGGGCTGGAGCTATGGGGTATTGTCAGTTTATGCCGACCACCTACAAAGCCTATGCGGTTGATGGGGATGGGGATGGCAAGCGTAATATGTGGGAAAGTTTGCCCGACGTTTTCCATTCTGCTGCCAACTTCCTGTCGCAATCCGGGTGGCAAGCGGGGGAAACTTGGGGGCGTGAAGTCAAGTTACCTAAAGGGTTTAATCTGGACCTGACCGGTCTGGGGACGAAAAAGAACCTGACTGAATGGGCAAAGCTTGGGGTTAAGAATATCGACGGTAAAGGCCTGCCGACGGCAGATATGCAAGCCTCGCTGATCTTGCCGGCAGGATACAAAGGTCCGGCATTTTTGGTTTATGAAAACTTCCGCACGATTCTGGATTGGAACCGATCAAACTTTTATGCCATCGCCGTCGGGCATCTGGCAGATCGTCTGGTCTGGAAAGGGCCGTTGCAAACACCACAGATCAAAGAAACGCCGCTGAGCCGCGCGCAAGTCTTAATGATTCAAGACCGTTTGAACAAAGAAGGGTTTGATGTGGGCAAGCCCGATGGCATTGCCGGATCACGTACCCGAAAAGCAATCAAGGCGTTTCAGAAGAAAGTCGGTGTTCCCGCTGATGGATATCCAAGCGTCGATCTTTTAAAATTATTGAAGTAAGGTGGGGTTGAAGCAATGAGCTTGGGGCAGTATGCTGGGCAAATCATTCAGCCACGTGGATGGAAAAAAGGTTCCTTGAAGATGAAGAAAATATTTAAACCTGCACATTGTGCTATGGGCCTGATGGCGGCGGTCTTTTTAAGCGGGTGTGCGGAAACGACCTTTTTATCCAGTTCCATTAAGCATGCGGGCAGCGACAAGCCCGTTGCCGGACATTATAAAGTGGGCAACCCTTATCAGATTCAGGGTGTGTGGTATTACCCTGCAGAAGACTTTGAATATGTGGAAACCGGCATTGCTTCGTGGTATGGCCCTCAATTCCACGGTAAACCGACGGCGAATGGTGAAGTCTTTGACATGAACCAGGTCAGCGCAGCACATCGTACGCTGCCGTTACCGTCTTGGGTACGGGTCACCAACCTTGAAAATGGTCGTTCGCTGGAAGTGCGCGTCAATGACCGTGGACCGTTTGCGCATGGGCGTATTTTGGATATGTCGCGCCGGGGGGCGCAGCTGCTTGGGTTTGAAAAGCAGGGGACGGCCCGTGTGAAGGTGGAGATCTTGAAAGATCAGAGCCTCGCGTTGAAAAATTCGATGGTGAACCAGATTGCGGCGAAAGATTCTCCGATTAAATCAGCGGGGATGGCAAAGCCGCAGGTGAGTGCGCAGAGTTTGTCCGTGCCTGATGGGGGGAAAGCGGCAGCGCAACCAGCCCCCGTTCAAAGGCAGGTGATGGCATCTCCAGAGCCGATGGTGCAGACACCGACGCGTGAGCCACAGGTTCAGGCGATGTCAAACACTGTGCGCACGTTTCCCGTGTCTGAAACACAAATGTTTGTTCAGGCAGGCGCATTTTCAAAGTTTGAAAATGCCAACCGTGTAAAAGCATCGCTGGCTGCGGTCGGTGGTGATGTAGAAGTTTCGCAAGTTTTGGTGAATGGGCAGGATTTTTTTCGTGTCCGGGTCGGGCCGGTGCAAGATGTCGCACGAGCTGACCAAATCTTAGAAAATGTCATTCAGGCTGGGTATCCAGCAGCAAAAATTATCGTAGAAAAAGGAAAAGGCTAAAATGGGTTTGCGTAAGACTTTACTGGCAACCGCTTTTGCAGCTTCAATTGTAACAACGCAGGCGTACGCAATCGATACAACCGCCCGCGAAGCCTATATGGTGGACATGAAAACAGGACATATCCTGTTGGAAAAGGACGCGGAAGTATCTATGCCACCCGCATCTATGAGCAAACTGATGACATTATATCTGGTGTTTGATCGACTGAAAGATGGTCGTTTGTCATTGGATGATGAATTTACCGTCTCTGAAAGAGCCTGGCGTGAAGGTGGGGCAGCATCCGGCAGTTCGACGATGTTTTTGGAACCGCGTCAGAAGGTCCGTGTTGAGGATTTGATCAAAGGGATCATTATCCAGTCCGGGAATGATGCGTGTATCGTTGTTGCTGAAGCACTTGCTGGTTCTGAAAAGAACTTCGCTATTGAAATGACGGAAAAAGCCCGTGAACTGGGGATGGAAAATTCTACCTTTGCCAACGCAACAGGCTGGCCCGATCCGGGTCAACGTATGACCGCGCATGATCTGGCGATTTTGGCTAAGTCCTTGATTTCTGAATTTCCGGAATATTACAAATTTTTCGCAGAGAAAAACTTTGAATATAATGGCATTCGACAAAGCAACCGTAACCCGTTGTTGTTCAAAACCATGGGTGCAGATGGCCTGAAAACAGGTCATACGTCTGAGGCGGGCTACGGTCTGACATCTTCGGCAATCCGTGATGGTCGCCGCTTGATTTTGGTGGTGAATGGTTTGAACAGTGTGCGTGCGCGCTCAGCTGAGTCAGAACGTCTGATCGAGTGGGGCTTCCGCGAGTTTAACAACTATTCGCTCTTTAAAAAGGGGCAGGAAGTTTCTTCGGCGGAACTATGGTTGTCCGATAGACAGAGTGTCGGTCTTGTGATCGATCAGGATGTTGAAATCACCCTGCCACGCAAAAGCCGCCGCGATATGAAAGTCACCGTTCAATATGATGGTCCGATCCCCGCACCGATTACCAAAGGTCAGGAATTGGCAAAAGTTGTGATCAGTGCACCGGATGTGGAAAGCATCACCATTCCGCTGTATGCAGCAGAAGAAGCAGGGCGCCTTGGCTTTGTCGGGCGTTTAGGGGCTGCCCTTAAATCCATTATCTGGGGCGTAACCGGATAATGGTCAAAGGGCGTTTTATTACCCTTGAAGGCGGGGAAGGGTCAGGCAAAAGCACCCAGACCCGCTTGTTAAAAGAACAGCTTGAAAAACAAGGTCTGGACGTAGTCCTGACGCGCGAACCCGGTGGCAGCCAAGGGGCGGAGGAAATTCGCAATCTTTTGGTCAATGGCGATGTGGCGCGTTGGGATGGCATGACGGAGGCTTTGTTGAATTTTGCCGCACGTCGTGATCATCTGGTCAAGACGGTCTGGCCTGCGCTTGAGGCAGGCAAATGGGTGATCTCAGATCGATTTGCCGACTCAACTATTGCCTATCAAGGTTATGGGCATGGTCTTGATCTAAAATCACTCTACCAATTGTGGGACGTGGCGGTTGATGGGTTTAAACCGGATTTGACGTTCGTGTTGAATTTGCCCGTGGCAACAGGCCTTGCTCGCGCTTTGGGGCGTGGGGCGGGGGAAGATCGCTACGAAAAAATGCAGATGCAATTTCACCAAAGCCTGCAAACGGGCTTCCTTGAAATTGCGAAAAACGACCCTGAACGGTGTTGTGTGATTGATGCCAATCGTGCCATCGAAGAAATTCAGCAGGACTTGATGACACATTTGCGTGCGCGTCTGGGGCTTGAATCTAATGTCTGACACCACGCGTTTAGAACCAAAAACAACGCCTGACCTGATTGGTCATGATGAGGCGGAAAAGACGCTGCTGGAAAGCTATAATTCTGGCCGGATGCATCATGCGTGGTTAATCACAGGACCGCGCGGGATTGGTAAAGCAACGCTTGCCTATCGCTTTGCCCGTTTTTTGTTGAAGCACGGTAAAGACCATCAGGAAGATGGTGGCGGCCTGTTTGGTGAAGCCTTACCCGCCGCAGAACCCGATAGCCTGTATGTCTCCCCCGAAGACCCTGTATTTCGTCGCCTTGCAGCGGGTGGTCATGCGGATTTAATGACCATTGAACGCGAGTTTGACGAAAAGAAAAACCGTTTTAAAGGTCAGATCGGTGTGGACCGCGTGCGCGGGGTAGGGGCATTCCTTGGGAAAACCTCTGCCGAAGGCGGGTGGCGTGTCGTTGTGATCGATGCGGCTGATGAAATGAACCGAAATTCCGCGAACGCTGTTTTAAAAGTGTTGGAAGAGCCGCCACAGCAGGCGGTGCTTTTGTTGTTGGCTCACAATCCGGGGCGATTGCTCCCGACGATCCGGTCCCGATGCCGGACCTTGACCCTGAATAGCCTGAGTGATGATATTATCGTGGATTTGATGGCAAAACATGCCCCCGATTCGTCACCGGATGAGGCCTTGGGGCTTGCAAAGCTGGCTGAAGGCAGCTTTGGGAGAGCGCTTTCTCTCTATGAAGAAGGCGGCTTGGACCTGCATAAAGAGCTGGTGTCATTGCTGGCCACCTTGCCGCAATTGGACGTGGAAGCCTTGCATAAGCTAGGGGATAAGATGGCTCGTGCGGGGGCTGACGACGCTTTTCGCACCCTTGGCGATTTGCTGAGGTGGTGGTTAGGACGCTTGATCTCACAAGGCGCACGCGCTAAGACCTCAGGGCTTGGCTTAAGCGAAGCGGAAGATGCTTTGATGCTGCGTATCCTGCACGGCAGTGATATGAACAAGCTGATGGACGTTTGGGGCAAAATCGGCTCCTTGTTCGATCAGGCACAAAGCGGCAACCTTGATCGCAAGCAAGCTTTACTTAATTCGTTTCTCGCCCTTGAAGGGGCGGTGAAGCGCTAGAACAAATAATTTTAATTCTTTTTCAGTGCGGAGAGACCCATGACGGGATCGACACCTTTTTACATCACAACGCCCATTTATTATGTGAACGATAAACCTCATATCGGTCATGCCTACACGTCTTTGGCCTGTGATGTGATGGCCCGCTTTAAGCGTTTGGACGGATATGACGTCAAGTTTTTGACGGGTACAGACGAACATGGTCAGAAGGTTGAAAATTCCGCCAACGCAAAAGGTGTGGACCCGCAAAGTTTCACCGATGGTGTGTCGCAGAACTTCCGAGACCTCGCGGCCTTCATGGGCTACACCAACGATGACTTTATCCGCACAACTGAAGAACGTCACATGGTTTCCTGTCAGGCGCTTTGGCAAAAACTGCTGGAGAATGGCGACATTTATTTGGGGGCTTACGAAGGTTGGTACGCGGTCCGTGACGAAGCTTTCTACACTGAAGATGAAACCGAGAAAAAGCCGGATGGCACCCGCGTTGCCAAAGCAAGCGGTGCGGAAGTGGCATGGATGGAAGAACCAAGCTACTTTTTCCGATTATCGGCATGGCAAGACAAGCTGTTGGCGTTTTACGAAGCCAACCCTGACTTTATCTTGCCGAAATCACGCCGCAATGAAGTACTGAGCTTTGTAAAAGGCGGTTTGCAAGACCTTTCCGTCTCCAGAACGACGTTCAAATGGGGCGTGCCTGTCCCGAATGACGATGCACATATTATGTATGTGTGGCTGGATGCCTTGACCAACTACATCACGGCCTGTGGTTATCCGGATACAAATAACGAACAGTATCAAAAATATTGGCCAGCAGATGTGCATATGGTGGGCAAAGATATTCTGCGCTTCCATGCTGTTTACTGGCCCGCTTTCTTGATGGCAGCCGACCTGCCGACGCCGAAACGGGTCTTTGCCCATGGTTGGTGGACAAACGAAGGCCAGAAGATTTCCAAATCTTTGGGCAATGTGATTGATCCGATTGATCTGGTGAACAAGTACGGTCTGGATCAGGTCCGTTACTTCCTGCTGCGCGAAGTGCCGTTTGGCAATGATGGGGATTTTGCCCATTCCGCGATGGTGACACGCATGAACAGCGAGCTGGCAAACGATCTGGGCAACCTGTCGCAGCGCGTCCTGTCTATGGTTGTTAAAAACTGTGACGGCGTTATCCCGACACCGGGTGATTATACCGCAGAAGACCGCGCGATGCTGGATCAGGCTTATGGTCTGCTGGGCAAGGTACGTGCACAAATCGATGTGCAGTCTTTTAGCGATGCGATTGAAACAATCTGGCAAGTGGTCCGTGCGTCCAACGCTTATGTGGACCAGCAGGCCCCGTGGAAACTCAAGAAAGAAGATCCGGCCCGTATGGCAACGGTCTTGTATGTCTTGGCAGAAACGATCCGTAATATCGCGCTGTTACTGCAACCTTTGATGCCGACAAGCATGGATAAGATGCTCGGCCTGTTGGAGATTGCTGAAGGGGATCGCAGCTTTGCTTTCTGTGGCGAAGCGGGTGCCTTGAAACCAGGCACAGCGCTTGAGCAGCCGGAAGGGGTTTTCCCGCGCTTTATCGATCATGAAGAACTGGATAAGTCCTATACGGGCGATGAAGGGTCTTTCATGATCAAGCGTGCTTTGCGTCAGAACCCGAAAACAAAAGAAACCGTTTTCGAAATCCTGCGCGACAATGGCACTGTTGAAGAGTTGCTGTCCACTGATCTGGACAAGGCGAAAGAGAAGGGGGCTTTGACGCAAGTCTAAGCCGTTTGACCATGCTAGTTGATAGTCATTGCCATCTGGACTTCCCGGAATTTGAGGAAGATTTTGATGAGGTTTTAGCGCGCGCACACGAGGCGGGCGTTAAAACTATGATGACCATTTGTACCTATGTCACAAAGTTTGATCAGGTACATGCCATCGCTCAAAAATATGACAATATCTACTGTACCATCGGTATTCACCCCCATAATGCGGATAGTGAACCGGTGGTCAGCGTGGCGGATTTAACCGGTCCGGCAGCGTCAGAAAAAGTCATTGGATTTGGGGAAACCGGGCTGGATTATTTCTATGAACACAGCCCGCGTCAAATCCAGCAAGATCAGTTCCGCACGCATATTCAGGCGGCGCGGGAACTGGACTTGCCAGTGATCATCCATACCCGTGAGGCCGAAGAAGATACCTTACGGATCATTGAAGAAGAAATGGCGTATGCCCCTTTTAAAGGGCTGATCCATTGTTTCTCAGCCTCCAAGGAATTTGCGGATAAAATGGTGGCGTTGGGGCTTTATATCTCTATTTCCGGCATTGTAACGTTTAAGAAAGCAGATGCCGTGCGCGAGGCTATCAGGGATGTGCCGCTGGATCGCCTGTTGGTGGAAACCGATGCGCCTTATCTAGCCCCGATCCCCAAGCGGGGTAAACGCAATGAGCCAGCCTATACAGCCTATACATCGGCAAAACTGGCGGAAGTCAAAGGTGTGAGTGAAGAGGTTATGGCGAAGCAATCAACCGAAAACTTCTTTACACTCTTTACTAAAGCGAAACGAGTTTGACGATGAAAGTTACGATCCTGGGCTGCGGCCCGTCAGGTGGCGTCCCCGGGATCGGGAACTATTGGGGCAAGTGCGACCCCGACAATCCAAAAAATCGACGAAGTAGACCATCTGTTTTTATAGAATCTGACTCCCTATCTCTACTAGTAGACACTAGCCCTGACGTGCGAGAGCAGCTTTTAAAAGCGAATGTCGAGCGGCTGGATGCGGTGCTTTATACTCATGGCCATGCGGATCATTTGCATGGGATTGATGACCTGCGCAGCATCAATAGAATGCAAAACGCGGCACTGCCGATCTATCTCAATCAAGAAACATTGGATCATATTCAGCAGCGTTTTGGATATGTGCTGGAGCCTTTGGCAGAAGGTGCCGATGTGTTTTACAAGCCGGTGCTGACTCCAAACCTGATTGCCTCAGGTCAGGCTTTTGAGGTTGCAGGTCAGGCCATCATGCCGATTGTGCAGGATCATGGCTATTGCGAGACAATCGGATACCGGATCGGGGATTTTGCTTATTCGACCGATGTGGTTGATATGCCTGAGGCGAGTTTTAAGCTGCTGGAGGGCGTCAAGACGTGGGTGATCGGTACATTGGTCGATTTTCCGCATCAGACGCATGCAGACGTGGAAAAGGCGCTGAAATGGATTGAACGCATTAAACCGGATAGGGCGTTTCTGACGCATCTGGGCACGGCGTTGGATTATGACGACCTTTGTCGGGTTTTACCGTCCCATGTCAGGCCATGTTCTGACGGTCTGGTGATCACGTGCTAACATCACTTTGATGATGTCGATTTGATAAGAATCAGTGAATTGAGTTTAGATGGCTCCCTTGAAAAAAGGGGGCCTTTTTTGTCTGTTTTTCGCCTCAGCGTGCACTCAATTTTTTGATCCAATTTGCTTAAGTGTTTTAAAAGTGGCCTGAGGAAAAAGAGTGCCTCACAGGTGGATGAAGGGTGCTTTCTGGCCACCCCGAAAAGCACTTTAAGTTCGCAGAAGTGGAAACCTTAAACCATCTCTGCGCCACAAAAACACAAGAAAACCTCCGCATAATAAATTACATTAACAGCCACTTTTCCTAATCAGGTACCCGTTATCCTATTGCAATATATTATGTATTAAAATAATACATAATATACATTATGCGACATTAGATATGTCGGTAAAAATGAGTTTCTGGCCTGTTTAAGTTTCTCCCCTCACTTTCATTTACTTTAACTTTGCGCGTTCACCTGTCAGTTGCGGGCTGTTTAAGAGCATGTTTTTGATCTTAGTTAAACTTCTCTGGCTCGAAATCACGCCGCTTCGTGGCGTTGAAAAACTGGATTGAGTCTTTCTTCTTCAAAAAATCTCAGGCATGGTGCAGTCACAAAATTTGACCCTCTTTTAGATGTGTGGAGCCTAAAGTGACCCAGTTTGATCGTGATGCTTTTGACAGTGAAATCTCTCGCCTGTTGGCGATTATGGAGAAATTGCGTGACCCAAAGGATGGTTGCCCTTGGGATATCGAGCAATCCTTTGAAACCATTGCCCCGCATACAATTGAGGAAGCTTATGAGGTCGCGGATGCGATTGAGCATAAAGATTGGCCTCACCTGCGCGAGGAATTGGGTGATCTATTGCTGCAAGTCGTCTTTCATGCGCAAATCGCAAAAGATGACAACTTGTTTGATTTCAATGATGTAGCGCACGGTATCGCAGAGAAAATGGTAAAGCGTCATCCGCATGTTTTTGGGGATGAAGTGATTGAGACTTCGGATGCGCAAACGATCGCGTGGGAGCAGCAAAAAGAAGAAGAACGTAAAGCCAAGGCCCTAGAAAAAGGGTCTGAACCCCCTTCTGCCTTGGATGGCGTTGCGGGTGGTTTGCCTGCCTTGACCCGTTCGTTGAAATTGCAAAAACGTGCCGTGCGGGTCGGGTTTGATTGGCCGGATGTGAACGGTGTTTTGGATAAAATTCGTGAAGAATTAGCCGAGGTCGAAGAGGAGGTTTTGAGGGACGATTTATCACAAGATCGCATTAAAGATGAGGTCGGCGATTTGCTGTTTACCGTGGTCAATTTGGCCCGCTGGGCAGACGTGGATCCGGACAGTGCGCTGCGTGCTTGCAACACAAAATTTGAACGTCGATTTAAGGCGATGGAAAGCGGTGTTAGAAGCACCGGAAAAGAGATGACTGAAGCGTCACTTGAAGAGATGGAAAGCTTCTGGCAGGCGGCAAAAAGAAGTGAGAAAAAAGATTAGCTTTAACTTTTAAGTATCTGTACTTTAATGAGTTTTCTCACTTCTTAAAGTTTATTTTTATCCGCGAACAAGCTTAATTAAAGCAGATGTATCCCAACGCCCGCCCCCGCGATTTTGAACTTCAGAATAGTACTGATCAATAAGCGCTGTGGCGGGTAATCTCGCCCCATTTTGACGGGCTTCATCAAGGCAAATTCCGAGGTCTTTTCGCATCAGGTCGACGGCGAAACCGAAGTCGAATTTATCGTCGATCATGGTGTAGCCGCGGTTCTCAAGTTGCCATGATCCGGCAGCGCCTTTTGAGATGACATCAACAACTTTTTTGGCGTCCAATCCAGCGGTCTCGGCAAAGGCTAAACCTTCTGCAATTCCCTGTACGGCGGACACTAATGTAATCTGGTTGACCATCTTGGTCAGTTGCCCTGCCCCGACCGGCCCCATCAGCGTGACAGCTTGGGCGTAAGCCTGCATAACAGGTTCTGTGATTTTGAAGTCTTCTTCACTGCCGCCGACCATTACGGTCAAGACGCCATTTTCAGCCCCGGCTTGCCCACCAGAGACGGGCGCGTCCATAAAGGAGATGCCTTTTGCTTCTGCGACCTTGGCCATTTCGCGCGCGACATTTGCAGACGCTGTGGTGTGATCTATGAAGATGGCACCGGCGTCCATAGCGCTAAAAGCGCCATTTTCGCCCGTGCAGATGCTTCTGAGGTCGTCATCGTTACCGACGCAAGCGAAAACAATTTGCGCGCCTGCTGCGGCTTCTGAAGGGGTTTTAGCGAATGATCCGCCATGTTCCCCTACCCACTTTTCAGCTTTGGCGGTGGTGCGGTTGTAGACGGTGACGTCATGACCGGCGTTGAGAAGATGGCGTGCCATCGGATATCCCATCACGCCGAGACCTAAAAATGCAACTTTCATAGACTGCTTCCTCTGTTCATGGTTGTTTTGCAGCAGTATATGGGGTCGTTTTTCTGGAGGCAAAGTTTAGTTTGTCACCATGACAAAGTATCTAAACTTAGCTGAATTCAGCAATCACGTTCATAAAGTCGATGCTGTAGCGTTCTAGTTTGCTTTGACCTACGCCGGAGAGATCGAGGAAGCTGTCGGCATCTTGCGGGCGTTTTTTTGCCATTTCGATCAGGGTTGCATCGGCGAAAATGACGTACGGCGGCACGCCCTGTTCTTCGGCAAGGGTGCGGCGTTTGGCGCGTAAGGCCTCAAACAGGGCTTTATCGTCTTCGCGTTCCAGCACGATGGTGGCGCGGTTTGCGCGTTGGGATTTGCGTGATCCGCCGCGCCCATCCGGGTCATGGCGCATCAGGACGGTTTGTTCCCCGCGTAAGACAGCACGCACATCGGGACCCAGCTTCAGGCCGCCAAATCCTTCCATATCCATGCGGACAAGGCCAAGGGCGACGAGTTGGCGGATGATGGATCGCCAGGTGTCGCGTTTGAGTTCTTTGCCGATGCCGTGGGTGCTGATTTCGTTATGGCGCAATCGAATGATCTTATCGTTCTCTTCACCCAGCAGAACATCAATAATATGCCCTGCCCCAAAGGTTTCGCCCGTCCTATAGATGCAAGACAGGACCTTTTGCGCCGCGACGGTCCCGTCAAATGTAGCAACCGGGTTGAGGCAGGTATCACAATTGCCGCACGGTTCCGGCATGGTTTCGCCAAAATATTCCAGCAAGACCTGTCGGCGGCAACGATGGGTTTCGCAATAGGCGAGCAGTGCGTCCAGTTTTTGACGTTCCACATGCTTTTGGCGTTCCGGCAATTCAGAACTTTCGGTGAACTGACGCAGTTTGGTCACATCTTGTAGACCATAGGCCATCCACGCTTGGGAGGGTAACCCGTCCCGTCCCGCACGTCCGGTTTCCTGATAATAGGCTTCCAGACTTTTGGGTGGGTCCATATGGGCGACAAAACGCACATCGGGTTTATCGATCCCCATACCAAAGGCGACCGTTGCGACCATGACCATGCCTTCTTCGCGCACGAATTTGTCCTGGTTCATTTTGCGGATGTGTTGATCCATACCGGCATGATAGGACAAGGCATCATAGCCTTTGTCGCGTAACCATTGGGCCATTTCCTCGACCTTTTTGCGGCTCATGCAATAAATGATGCCGCTGTCATGTTCGTCATATTCATCCAGGAATTTGAGAAGCTGGGTCTTGGCATTCTTTTTCGGTACGATATTGTAACGAATATTGGGGCGATCAAATCCAGTGATAAAGATTTCACCGGCCCCCAAGTTCAACCGTTCAATGATATCATTTCGGGTCGGGCCGTCAGCGGTTGCCGTTAGAGCAATGCGCGGTACGTTGGGAAAATTATCGTGCAGGCTGACAAGTTGGCGATATTCCGGCCGGAAATCATGCCCCCATTGCGACACGCAGTGCGCTTCATCAATGGCAAACAGAGAAATCTTGCAGTGATTAAGCAAGGTTAAGAAGCGATCGGTCAGCAACCGTTCGGGGGCGACATAAACCAGATCCAGTTCCCCTGCCCGCATAGCGCGTTCAATTTCATAGGCTGTCTGCGGGTCAATGGTGGAGTTGAGGGTTGCCGCTTTGACGCCGACCTGACAAAGGGCCGTCACCTGATCCTGCATCAAGGCGATCAGCGGAGAAACCACGATGGCGCATCCCTCACGACACAGGGCCGGAATTTGATAGCAAAGAGACTTCCCGCCCCCGGTTGGCATGAGGACAAGAGAGTCCCCGCCGTTGACGGTACGCTCAATTACTTGAGCTTGTACGCCACGGAAGTCGGTATAGCCAAAGGTTTTTTGCAGGATTTCAAGGGGTGTCCTAGACATGATAGCTGTCAGACCCCGGATTTAAAAACTGGCGCGCCTCTTCCCAAACATCGGCATTAGGTGTCAGCAGTAAGCAGTCTTCTTCATAAACAACTGGCGTGTATGGCGCTTGAGAGGCAATCATTTGATCGTAACCGCCCGCTTCACGATGGAGCAGGACGCCGGGGGCATGATCCCATGGATTGAGGCGGCGATATTGTGCGCAATGAAATTCCCCTGCTGCCAGCGACATATAATCATGGGCAACAGACCCATAGCGCGGCGCAAGGTTGGGGATGGGACCAAGATCATCGTCGCGGCGCTTTTCAATGAAGTCGCGGTGTCGGTTGCCAAGGGTGACGGTCATCTCTTCAATAGAGGTAATGTCCTGCACGTGTAGCTTCTGACCATCCAGTTCCGCGCCTGCACCTTTTTCAGCAACGGCGGTGCGCGCACGCGCGGGATCATGAATCCAGCTTGCGATCAATTCGCCACGTTTGGCAAGGGCGACCATACAGCCGAAAATACTTTCCCCGTTGGCGAAATTGCGGGTGCCGTCAATAGGATCGATGATCCAGACGGGATAATCGCTGTCCAAGGCAGCAAGGACTCTTTCGTCCTTGGCCACGCCTTCTTCCCCGACCACAAGGGAATTGGGGAGGTAGGCAGATAATCGGTCGATCAGTTTTGTTTCGGCTGCGATATCAGCGGTCGTGACCAGATCACCGGGCGACTTTTCCATTATGTCGCCACGTTCCAGTTTTTGAAAGCGCGGCATGATTTCCTCATTCGCGACTTCTGTTATTATTTGGGTGATATAGTCTACATCAATTCTCATGCGCCCCTTTTAGCAAGGCTTTGAAAGGGAGTCATGAGGAAAGTTTGTGAATCTAGTCTTTCGGTTTATACATCAGGTCAATCTTGTGACCTTTGTTGTCCGTTCCTTTAGCGATCCCTGTCCCCGGCTCAAAACTTCGATAGGTGCCTGTTGCCGTCATGCCTTTATCGCAGGAAACGGACCAGACGCCTTCTGGGGGTATTTTTGCCTTATAGGCACCGCGGGCATATTTGGCGTGTCCAGAACAGTTTATGCCATTGAAGGAGATGTCCAAGGTAGAGTTTTTGGGGTCTTCAGGATTGCTTTGAAATGTTCCGGTTACATTTTCGCTGACATTTTGCCACGTCCCATAAACTTCGAATGATTGGATCGTTGGGGCGGGAGGTCGCGTTGCTGGGCTTGCATGTTTTTTGGGTGGTGGCGCAATTTGGAGGAGTTTGTGGATTTCCTCCTTCGTCATGGACGCGACTTTGATGTCATCAATTGCATAAGGACGGCATTTGCCGCTAAAATTGACTTGGTCAAAAAGCTTATTACATTTTATGGACGCGGCATTGTAGGCCGCCATTCTCGTACCACGGTTGTAAGTATATCCGTAGACAAAGCCGTTGTCGGGTGTTTCAAAAACAAAAAAGGCTTTGTGGTTTTTCTCTTTTGAATATTTGGTGAAGCCAGTATGGGCTTTGCCTTTTAGATTGCTTGTTTGGCAAGCTGCGAGGGTTAAAGCGATGAGGCTCAATCCGGCTAGTTTTTTGATCTCCATTTTTGACTTCACCTCTTACGTATTTTTCTTTGATTGTGAAAAATATATATAGTTCACCTTTAGGTCAAGGTTGGTAAATGTCGCGATCGCGTTTGTAGGCGGTTTCCAACAGGTCCATGATGCGTTTGGCTTCGGGGTTGTAGTCGGCTTGCTGGCTCATGGCTTTGGTAATGAAGGTGGCGAACGTCACGGCTTCGGCCTTGCCTTTAAGGTCGAACTGTTTTGCCATATCTTCGAGGTCTTCGTGGATGAGGCGTTTTGCCATGACGTTCAGCTGTTTTTTCACGAGCGCATGTTTATTGCGCCAGCGGGCCTGTGCTTCCTTGGTTGCCATGATGTCTATCCTCCACATCCGAAATCTACTTGTAGAGAATATATATATGGCAGGTGTTAAGGAAAAGAGAAGAGCCGATTTCTACGCCCCTGTTTTAGGCCGCAGGTGCCAAACGATTTCTTCTGACGAGCATTGCCCCCGGATCCCGCCGAGAAGGCTGATCGATGTCACTTTTTCAATTTCATAGGTGTCTGCGTAATGATCTTGAAGTTCTTGTGATGGGATGGAGAATGGCGGGCCGTTGACCAGGCTTTGATCATAGAGAAACGTGATCAAGAGCTGAGGGGCATGATCTGTTAATTCAGCAAGGTGGCGTGCATATTTTTCGCGCATTGGGATGGGAAGTGCCACATAGGCGGCCCGATCATAGACCGCATCAATGGGACCGATCTGGTCGGCGCTGAGATCAAAAAAGTCACCGACATAGATATCGATATGGTTACCTGAGTAATGTTTGAAGTTCCCCTCTTCACGAATGGTGGGCGTGATCCTGAGGTCCTCAAATAAATGCGTGATCGCGAGTTCGCTGAGTTCTGCCCCTTTGACCTTGTAGCCATGGGATAAGAGCCATTGGATGTCGCGAGACTTTCCGCACAGGGGGATGAAGACACATTGACCAACAGGTAAGTCGAGTTCCCCGAAATATTGTGTCAGCAGGATGTTGCCATCAGGTTGATGCCAGCCGATTTGGTTTTCTTCCCATCTGTTGTGCCAGAATTCTGCTTCCATCAGTATGTCCTTTCAAACTTGTTCTTGGGAGGTAATGAGGATAGTCTACAAGTTCAAGTTAACTTTAGGTCAAGCGGAAAATGTCACACACTCAGGCACTCGATATCGCGCAAGTTTCCAAACTGACGGGCTTGCCAGCTTCGACGCTCCGGTATTATGAGGAAAAAGGTTTGATCCGATCAGTCGGGCGCGACGGATTAAAGCGGTTGTTTACACCGGATGTTTTGCAGCGTCTTGAGGTGATCTCGCTGGGACGCAAAGTTGGTTTTTCGCTGGACGTGATTGCCACAATGTTTACACCAAACGATGTAAAGATCGACAAAGCGCTTTTGTTGGAAAAGGCCGACGAGCTTGATAAAAATATCAAGCATTTGACGGCGATGCGTGATGGGTTGCGTCACGCTGCCGAGTGTCCGGAACCGACCCTGCTGGAATGCCCGACATTTCAGCGTATTTTGCATCTGTCGGGCAAAGCGCAGGCGAAAGAGAAGAAAAAGCATAAAAGCTCAGGTCGGTGACCACTTTTTAGGCTCAGTCTCTTCTGTTGAAGGGGCGACAGGTTCGAAGAACTCTGGGTGTTTTTGCTTGAAGCGCGAGGTGTTGGCATCATTCATGCGGACCGTTAGGGCGATATGGCCTTCAAGGTCTTGGCGTGAAATGACTTCCCCATGGCTATAAAGCCAGCTCAAGAGTTGGCCGTCACTATAAGGGATATCCAGCTCAAAGCTTGCGAAACGGGCGCTTAGAAGCTCGTTCACATCATTGAGAAGCTGTTCACACCCCTGCCCCGTGATGGCAGAAACCATCGCAATCCGGCCTTCTGATCGATCTGCGCGTGTCGAGATGGTTTCAATCTCTTCATCGCCCAGCAAGTCTGACTTGTTATAGACTTCGATCAGACAGTCTTCGAGTTTATCTTCAACGCCCAATGTTTTTAACACATCCAACACATCGGCCCGCTGGGCCTCCGTATCGGGGTGAGAGGCATCGCGCACATGTAAGATCACATCCGCTTCATGGACCTCTTCCAAGGTGGCATGAAAAGCTGCGACCAGTTCGTGCGGCAGTTCAGAGATGAACCCCACCGTATCTGACAGGATCACATCACGGCCAGATGGCAGTGTGATCGATCGCATGGTCGGGTCCAGCGTGGCAAATAACAGGTCTTCCGCAAAGACTTTGGCATTTGTCAGGCGGTTAAACAGGGTTGATTTGCCGGCGTTGGTATATCCGACGAGGGCCACGATGGGATAAGGTGTGTTGCGTCGTGATTTACGATGCAGTTCGCGCGTTCTTTTGACGTCTGTGAGGTCTTTTTTAAGACGCACGATGCGTTCGTCAATCAAACGGCGGTCAATCTCGATCTGGGATTCGCCGGGACCACCGATAAAGCCAAGGCCACCGCGTTGACGTTCCAAGTGGGTCCAAGACCGAACAAGGCGGGAGCGCTGATAGGTCAGCGCCGCCAGTTCAACCTGCAAAGAGCCTTCTGACGTTCTGGCGCGTTCCCCGAAGATTTCAAGGATCAGGCCGGTGCGGTCGATGACTTTACAGTTCCAGGCTTTTTCAAGATTGCGTTGTTGGATCGGTGTGAGCGACGCATCTACGATGGCAAGGCCGATATCGCCTTCATCCCATTCGTTTTTAGATTTGTCCACGCGACCGATCGTTGTCGCCAAGGCCTCAACGACACCCTGACCAAACAGAGTTGCCGGTTTGGGACGGGCAATATTGACCACTTCGCTATGGACAACATCCACATGAATGGCAAGGGCAAGCCCGACACATTCATCTAGCCGGGCTTGAGGAGAACGAAGGTTTCCGCGCTCGTTCTTGAGATGCGGGTGAACGACCAGACAAGCAGTGCGGTCGTTATCATTGCTCCACCCTTTATCCGAGGACACAGATTTGGATGGGAAGGTACTGTCTGTCACTTAGTCTTCGTCTTCCGAAGTCGGATCAAACAGTTGAACCGGTGAAGATGGCATGATCGTGGAGATCGCATGCTTGTACACCAGTTGAGTGTGGCCGTCTCTGCGCAGGAGCACGGAGAAGTTATCGAACCACGTAACGATCCCTTGTAATTTGACGCCGTTAACCAAGAAAATGGTTACGGAGTTTTTCTGTTTCCGAATGTGGTTGAGAAAAACGTCTTGTACGTTCTGGGACTTTTCAGCCATGGGTCTTAATTCCCTTAGTTATCTTTATAATTGGCATTTATGGTTTTAGTCTTTTTACAGAGCTGTCGCCGCCTGATCCATCTCCCCGACTTCACATTTTCGAATGCAGCTTGTAACTCTATGCAGTTATTGAAATACCAAGAAGGAGCGATGCCGTCAAACTCTCCTTGCATAGGGGGCTCATTTCTCACCAGTACACCTGTGCATCCAGCGTTCTTTGCGCACTCCAAATCCACGTCTGTATCCCCAACAAACCAAACGTCTGAACCCCTAGAGATTCCGCTGCCTTTAAGGGCTAATTCAACTGGTGCGGGATCGGGTTTGTCGTGGCTTGCGTCCCCTGCACCGAGTATCTTGTTGAAATATTTGTCCCATCCCAGATGTTCGGCTTCTTCGCGCAGGTACTTACCGCGCTTATTAGAGACCACGGCAAGGTAAAAACCCTTGGAATGCAAGGCTTTCAGCATGTTTTCTGCCCCTTTTAGGGGGCTAAGGCGCGAAATGTGAGATTCTTCGAATCGGGCATAAAAAATTTTACCCGCTTCTTCCCATCGATCCCCGAACAGTTCGGGGAAGCTATCACGCATGGATTTACGCACTCTTTCCTTTGTTTCTTCAAAGGTCCAGGGGGTATGGCCCATTTGTTCCAATGTGTAATTATTGGCATCATGGATCGCTGGCCATGTATCCACCAAGGTGTTGTCCCAATCAAAGATAAGGGCTTTGGGCGGTGTAAACTCGGACATGAATTTTGGTCTTTCTTATCGGTTCTAGAAAAATTCCAGACGTACAGAGAACATTTTTTCAACTTTGCGTACCGCATCGGACGCCGCAAACAAAACAACACGGTCTTTCGGTTGGACAATGGTGCCGCCGCGCGGGCTGATCACTTCCCCATTGCGCACGATCGCGCCGAGCAGAACGCCTGCCGGCATTTTGACTTCTTTCAGCGGTGCGCCGACCAGCGGGGAGGTTTCCAGTGCTTCGGCCTCAATCAATTCCCCAAAACCTTCGCGCAGGGAGTGAACAGAATGGATACGACCACGACGAACCTGTTGTAAGATTTGGGAGACCGTAATTGTGCGTGGGTTGACCACCACATCGATATCAAGGTTGTTGAGCAAAGGTTCATAGAGCGATTTGTTGATCAACGTCACCGCCCGTTGGGACCCCATACGTTTGGCAAGCAGGGAGCCAAGGATATTGGTTTCATCATCATCCGTGACCGCAACGATGGTTTCTGCAGAATTAACGTTGGCTTCCATCAACAGTTCTTGGTCGCGCACATCGCCGCACAAGACCGTGGTTTTTGTCAGCTGAGAAGCGATTTGACGGGCGCGTTCTTCACTTTTTTCAATAATCTTGGCGTTGACCCATGGGTATTCCCTCTCCAACTGTTGAGCAAGGAACAGGCCAATGTTACCGCCGCCAAAGATCAGCAGGCGGCGGGCTTCGGTTTCATCGTGACCAAAGGCGGTCAGGGCGCGGGACATATGTTGTTCGTCAACCACAAAGTAGGCTTCATCACCCGCTAGGAACTGGTCATCCCCGTTCGGGATCAAGGACTTGCCATCACGGATCATGCCGACGACAACGATGTTTAGATCAGGGAACAATTGTGTCAACTGACGTAACGGGGTGTTGATCAGCGGGCAATCATCTTCACAGCGCACACCGACAAGGCGCACTTTACCGCCACACAACGGGATCATATCTGTTGCCCCGGGGACCGTCAGGCGGCGCATCACGGCCCGTGCAACTTCGATCTCTGGAGAAATGATCACGTCGATGGGCAAATTGTCGCGGGTATATAGATCCTGCCATTCGGGGGCGAGATAGCTTTGGGAGCGAATACGCGCGATTTTGGTTGGGACATTAAACAGGGAATGGGCCACTTGCGCCGCGACCATGTTAATTTCGTCCGTGTAGGTCACCGCGATCAGCATGTCGGCATTTTCGGCACCGGCTTCTTTTAGGACGTCAGGGTGGCTGGCATGGCCTGTCACGCCGCGACAGTCCAGCGTGTCTGTCAACTTACCGATCAGGGCTGGTGATTGGTCAACAACGGTCACATCGTTATCTTCTAGGGCCAGATAATGGGCAATATTGGACCCGACCTGACCTGCGCCGCATATAATGACTTTCATAACACAATTGCCTTATTTTTTTTCGTCTGTCGTCAAACTTAGCGATTTCAACTTGCGATGCAAGGCTGAGCGCTCCATGCCGACAAAGGATGCTGTTTTCGAAATATTGCCGCCAAAGCGGTTGATTTGTGTATTCAGGTACTCACGTTCAAAAATCTCCCGCGCATCGCGCAGGGGCAGGCCCATAATTTCACTGCTTTGATCCCATTTCAAGTTTTCTGCACCATTGCTGGTCAACTCGTTGGGAAGCATGTCGGCTTTGATCTCTTGATCGGCGCTGCCGGGGGCCATAATTAGGACCCGTTCAACAACGTTTCTGAGTTCGCGTACATTGCCCGGCCATTCATAGGCTTGCATGGCAGCGATGGCATCTTCCGAGAAAACCCGCGCCGCATGGCCCAGACTCTCTGCCGTTTTCTTCATAAAGTACTCAGCGAGTTCCTGAATGTCTTCACGGTGTAGTTTCAAGGCCGGCAGTTCGATCGGTACGACGCTGAGACGATAGAAAAGGTCTTCGCGAAAGCGCCCTTCCGACATTTCCTGGTTTAAGTCTTTTGAGGATGTCGCAACCACGCGCACATCCACATCGACGGGCGTGTTGCCACCGATGCGCATAAAGCGTTGTTCTTGGAGGACGCGCACGATTTTACCTTGGGTGTCGGCGGGCATGTCTGCGACTTCGTCCAACAATAAGGTGCCATTGTGCGCTTGTTCAAAAAAACCGACTTTGCCGGGGCCATCTTTGGCCTGAACGCCAAACAGTTCACTTTCAACTTTATCGGCTTCCATGGTCGCGCAATTGAGGACAACAAAGGGCCCTTTGGCACGTTTGGACTGTAAATGCAGATGACGCGCACATACTTCTTTGCCCGACCCGGCTGGCCCTTGAATGAGCACGCGGGAGTTGGAGGGGGCAACCTTTTCAACGGCTTGGCGCAGTTGGTTCATGCGGTTGGAGGATCCGATAAGTTGATTTTCCACGGCCCCACGGGTGCGAAGCTCGGCATTTTCCCGTTTCAAGTCCGCGATTTCAAGCGCGCGGGTCACAGCCATCAGCAGGCGGTCGGTTTTAAAGGGCTTTTCAATAAAGTCATAGGCCCCGTCATGCAGCGCTTTTACGGCGGTCTCAATCGTGCCGTGACCACTCATCATCACGACAGGCAGATCCGGGTGTTCCTTTTTAATGGCCTTTAAAATCCCCAACCCGTCCAGCTTGCTGCCCTGCAGCCAGATGTCGAGCAGCACGAGACTTGGGCGGCGATTGCGCACGGTTTCCAGAGCTTGTATGTCGCCTGCTGCTTCGCGTGTTTCATAGCCTTCATCTTCAAGAATACCGGCAGTTAACATGCGGATGTCAGCTTCATCATCTACAATTAAAATATCATGCGCCATCTGTGACTAACCTCAATGCTGTATCCATTGCACTTTCTTCCGAATTTTTAGGGTGTGTGGACTTTTGCTGCCCATGTTCTTCGAGTTCGGGGAAGCGAAGTTCAACAAGTGCCCCACCCCCGTCTTTATCTTTCAGGGCTAGTTTGCCCTGATGTTCTTCTATGATCTTTTTGGAGATGGCGAGGCCAAGGCCCGTCCCCTTTGTCCGTGTGGTTACATAAGGGTCTGTAAGGCGTTCACGCTCTTCTTGCGGGAAGCCTTTACCGTCATCTTCAATCCGAATGACAATCTCGTTATTTTCTTCCTGCACCGATAAGGCGATGTGACCGATTGGGGCTTCCATTCCTTCCGGTAGCGGATCTTCGGGGTCGAGATCATATTTGCCGTAAATCCCTTCCGCCGCGTTTTTGATCAGGTTCGTCAACAGGCGGTTAAACTGCTGGCGATCACAGAGCAGTGTTATCTGTTCTTCCGGCATATCGAATTTGTAGTCGATTGACGATGTTCTGTTTTTTTCTAAGAACAGGACTTCACCACAAAGTTCCCACAGGTTTTCAGGTTTTAAAACCGGTCTTGGCATGCGCGCGAAGGACGAAAATTCATCAACCATCTGCCGCATATCATCAACCTGTCGGATGATTGTGTCTGTGCACATAGCAAAGGTTTCGGGGTCATTTTCGATGGTTTTTAAATACTTGCGTTTCAGGCGTTCTGCGGACAACTGGATGGGGGTCAGCGGGTTTTTAATCTCATGGGCAATGCGACGGGCAACGTTGGCCCACGCGGCACTGCGTTGGGCGCTTTGTAGCTCTGTAATGTCATCAAAAGTCAGGACATAGCCGATGATTTCCTCATCCACCCATTCTGCAGCGATGCTGGCGTTGATGATGCGCACCTGCCCATCGCGTAAGAGTTTGACTTCTGACTGCGTGGGGCGTTTGGGGGTCTGCTGTGCCTGATGAAAAAGATCTTCCAGTTCCGGCACCACATCATGGATGTGTTTGTCCTTGAGTTCACTGATCTCGGTTTTTAAAAACAAGCTGGAGAAACGGTTGGGAAGATGGATCAGCCCATTGGCATCTAACCCGATCACACCTGCACTGACGCCATCGAGAACGGTTTCGGTAAAGCGATGACGTTCTGCCAGTTCGCGGTGGGCGGTGATTAGTTCATTGCGGTGGCTTTGAAGCTGTTCCGCCATTCGGTTAAAGGCACGGCCCATCATGCCGATTTCGTCCGCGCCATGTTCTTTGTTTACCCGTGCGCCCAAATCACCTTCACGGATGCGCTCTGTTGCGCCAATCAGGTCGGTCAAAGGGCTAACCATCTGGTTGGCAAACATCATGCCCAGCCAAGCTGCCGCCAGCAGAAGCATCAGGGCGATGATCAGAAAGATCATGACAAAGCTGATGTGAATGCCTTCGCGGCTTTGTTCAAGTTCGTAATATTGTTGGTAGGCGCGCTCCACACGATCAATGGAGCCGGTGATTTCCGGTGGGATAAAGCGACCGATAAACAGGTAGGTATCAATGTAGCTGTCCAACTTAACAACGGCGCGCGCACGATCATTCTGGGGTTCAAAGGTGACGACGACCTCGTTTGCGTTGGCTTTGTCAAAAACTTCTTGGGAAACCGTATCAAAGGCAAGGCTTAAGGTCAGCGCGGTACGTGCGATGGCACGACCCTGCCCGTCCAGCAAAGCTGCTTCAGCGAGGTTATTTTCCACGGCGAGGGTGTTCAGTTCACGTTCCAACTGCAAGCGCGAACGTGACAGGAAGGCAGCTTTGCGATTGAGGGTATTTGCCATGCCCAAGGCATCAATCTGGATGGTGCGGACATGTTCATCACGATAGGCTTTTGCAACGGTTTGGGAGGAACTCAAAGCGGTGGAAACCCGTTCGTTAAACCAAGATTGCATCCCCAGATTCAAGTAGAACCCGGCAAAAACAGCCACCAAAATAGCAGGCGTAACCGCAAGCAAACTGAAGAAAAGAACCAGTTTTGCCTGTAGCTTTGATCCCGCAACGCCTTTTGTATGCTGACTGCGCAATTTAATAATGCGCCGAATAATCAAGCTGCCGAGCAACAAGAGCAAAATCGCATCGATGTACAGCAGGTTGAGGATCAGGGAGGGGTTTGACCATTCGGGACCGGACTTAGTCATGGCGACAAAGGTCGCGACCCCCGATACAATTGTCGTAATGACAAGCAAAGAGGCCAATCGGCGCCCGACACGGTAACGCCGAAACCAAGTCATGGATTTGGATAAACGGTCAGCATTGGATTTTGTTGCGGACAAGGTCACTCCCCTTTTGCCGAAAGATGGCAGTTTGAAGGGGGAGTTTAGACGATATTGTTGCAAAGATGCAACACCTTGTACGAGCTGAAGCGAGATTATTTTCCTGTAGTTTTGGTGATGGGGATATTTAGCTCACGTATCTTCTTGCGCAAGGTGTTTCGGTTCAAGCCCAAGACTTGCGCCGACTTAATCTGATTTCCGTTTGTTGCCTCCAATGTCATTGAAATTAAAGGTCTTTCCAGTTCTTTGAGAACGCGATCATACAGGCCCGCTGGGGGGAAGCCGTCATCATGGGCGTCGAAATAAGATCGTAGGTGGCGCTCAACAGCGCTCGACAGGTTGTCTGCGTCGGTATCCGATGGGTGTTGAGCATTTTGGGCGTTGAGTTCTGCGAGTTCCTGTTGGATGACTTCGAGTGTGATTGTTTCTTGAGAGTAGAGGGCAGCCAGACGGCGAATGACGTTTTCCAGCTCCCGCACGTTGCCGGGCCATGTATGTTGTTTCAGGCGTTCCAATGCTGATGTTTCAATGGTCTTCCAAGGCAGTCCTTCTTCAGCAACGAGGCTGAGGAAGTGATTTGCAAGTTCCGGGATATCTTCTGTGCGTTCACGCAAAGGGGGAAGACGGATGGGCACCACATTTAAGCGATAGTATAAATCTTCACGGAAGAGCCCCTGACGGATCAAGCTGCGCAAATCCCGGTGAGTTGCGGCGACAATACGTACGTTGGCTTTAATGGCTGTTGTGCCGCCAACCGTGGTGTACTCTCCTTCCTGCAAAACACGCAGGAGACGGGTTTGGGCTTCGGCGGGCATATCGCCGATTTCGTCAAGAAACAGTGTTCCGCCTTCGGCTTGTTCAAAGCGGCCGGATTTGCGGTTGGTTGCGCCGGTAAAAGAGCCTTTCTCATGACCGAACAGTTCACTTTCGATCAGCTCTTTTGGGATGGCGGCCATGTTGAGGGCAACAAAGCTTCCGTTGCGGCGTTTACCATAGTCGTGCAGTGCGCGTGCAACCAGTTCCTTACCTGTCCCTGACTCCCCTGTAATCATCACCGATAAGTCCGTTCCCATCAATCGGGCGAGTGTGCGGTAGATATCTTGCATGGCGGCGGAACGTCCGATCAGGGGGAGTTCTTCTTCCATATTATTGTCGGGGACGCTGGCAGGTTTACAGGGTTGCGGTGTCTCTAAGGCGCGTTTAACGACAGCCAAAAGTTCGTTTAAATCAAAAGGTTTAGGCAAGTATTCGAAAGCGCCACGTTCAGTTGCGCGCACAGCTGTCATCAAGGTGTTTTGCGCACTCATAACGATGCAGCGCAGCTGTGGGCGGATTTTTTTGATACGCGGGATCAGGTCAAGACCGTTTTCGTCCGGCATTACGACGTCGGTGATGACCAGATCGCCCTGCCCTTCGCTCACCCAACGCCATAGGGTGGCCGCATTACCTGTGACTTGAACGTTATAGCCGGCCCGTCCCAAAGCTTGGTTTAGGACGGTGCGGATGGCGGCGTCGTCGTCTGCAACAAGGATGGTAGCGCTCATTTATCTGGTTCCTTTTAGACCGTCAGGGGGCCGTGGTGTTTTTCTGAATACATGGGGAGCATTAGGCGGAAAATGGTTTTATTGGGTTCGCTTTCGCATTCAATCAATCCACCGTGATCACCGATCATTTTGGCGACGAGGGCAAGGCCAAGGCCGCTGCCTTTGGCTTTGGTGGTGACAAACGGTTCAAACAATTGGTTACGCAGGTCATCCGGTATGCCCGGGCCATTATCCTGAATGGATACAAGCAACGGCAGGTGAACGCGGGTATTGGACCCGGGGACCGCCAGACGTACGCCATGTTGATAGGCAGTGGTCAGGGTGATTTCTGCCGTATCATGGATGGCGGCTTCGCAGGCGTTTTTAACAAGGTTCAAGACAATTTGAATGAGGTTGTCCTTGTTGCCGAAAACCGGTGGCAAAGAAGGGTCATATTGTTCGGTAAAGCGCACGTGTTTGCCAAATCCGTTTTGGGCGAGTTGACGCACATGTTCAAGGACTTGGTGAATGTTGACCGCCTCGCGCTTGATGGGCCGCCCGTCAGAGAAAGATTCCATCCGGTCAACCAAGGCACAAATGCGATCGGTCTCGTCGGTTATGAGTTTCGTCAGGGGCTTGTCTTCGTCGCTGGCTGTAGTTTCCAGCAATTGTGCCGCCCCGCGGATGCCGGAGAGCGGGTTTTTGATCTCATGGGCCAGCATGGCAGACATGGCGGTAATGGTGCGCGCTGCGGAGCGATGCTTGAGTTGGCGGGCAATCTGGTCAGCAAGGGAGCGTTTGGTCATGGTCAGGATGATCAGGGAGGTGTCCTCGATCAGGGGGGACGCATGAGCGTTGACCAGATGTTTACCAATGCGCGGGGACTCGATGGTGATGCTGTTTTCTGACACGTTGGATCGGTCGGTTCGGGCTTGTGCAATCAGGGCATGAACCGGACTGTCGGCGGGGATATATTCTTCCAGGGGCCGTCCTTCGAGGTATTTGGCGCTGGCTTGAAGGAGTTGCTCGCCGCTGGTGTTGACGAATTTGATGGTACTGTCCGGTGCGATCACAAAGACGCAGGCCGTGACAGAATTCAGGATGACTTCCCCATCGAAGGAGACCGGTTTTTTGGGCATTTTAGGCGGCCTTTTTATCGATATTGTCGTTGTAGAAATCCGCGACCCGTTTTTTCACATCGTCCGGGGATTTGATTTTCATGATCTCGTTTCTGAATTCCGTGGCGCCGGTCATGCCTTTGCAGTACCAGCTTAGGTGTTTGCGGGCATGTCGTACGCCCACAAGTTCACCATAATGGGCAATCATCGCGTCATAATGTTCCAAGACAATATCGCGTTGTTCTTCAAGGCTTGGCGGGGGCAGGCGTTCGCCTGTTTCCAGATAATGCATGATTTCTTTTAAAAACCAGGGGCGACCATAGGCACCGCGCCCCACCATGACGCCATCTGCGCCACTTTGGCTAAACATGGTGTCGACATCTTCGACGTTGAGGATGTCGCCATTGCCGATCACCGGAATGTTTACAGCTTCTTTAATGGGGGCGATCGCACGCCAATCTGCATTGCCCCCGTACATCTGATCGCGTGTGCGCCCATGAATGGTGATGGAGGACAGGCCGATATCTTCCGCCATTTTTGCCAAGGTCACGGCATTTTTACTTTGATCATCCCAGCCGAGGCGCATTTTGACGGTGACGGGGATGTTTACAGCGTCTTTGACTGCTTGCATGATCTCGCCAGCCAGTTTTTCGTTGCGCATCAGGGCGGAGCCTGCAAAGGATTTGACGACTTTTTTGACGGGGCATCCCATGTTGATGTCGATGATATCCGCGCCGCGTGCTTCGTTCATGCGGGCGGCTTCGGCCATCACATCGGGTTCTGTGCCTGCAAGCTGAACAGCCATCGGGCTTTCATCTTCGCAGGAGGTTGCCATTTTTTGTGTTTTGGTGGAGGCGCGCAGCATTTCTTTACTGGCGATCATCTCCGAAACCACAAGGCCAGCCCCGAATTTTTTGACCAGTTTTCGAAACGGCATATCCGTTACGCCAGACATAGGGGCAAGGATGACAGGGCTTTCTAAAGTGATGGGACCGATTTTCATTGACTGTTTTTTCATCATGTAAAATACCTGCCTAAGTTATAGGCACTTTATGTTCGGGTGAAAAGAAAAAAACGCCTCTTCCAAGAAAAAGGCGTCAATAAATAGGCAAATTTCAAAATGGCGAAAAAACGCGCAATTTTTATAAAGTTTTAGGCCATCATCACGTCAGTTACGAACCGAACGCCAAGGAAACCAAGGCTTAACAGCAGGTAGGCCAAAAGGACGAGGCGGGTTGCCTGTTTGCCACGCACACCGCTTTTAAAGGTCAGCCATAGCAAAATAGCGATGGCAGCAAAGGCCGCGAGGGAGAAGAGTGTTTTATGATCCGCTGGCAGGAGATTGCCCGTTTCCATCATGGATACGCCCATGCCAGACAAAACGCCAAGACCTAGAATCACTTCACAGGCAATCAAGAGGCGCACGAGAAGGTTTTCACTATCAACAACGGATGGCAGCATGCGGGTGAGTTTGGTTGGGCGTTTTTTCTTGAGCGCCCGTTCCACCAGAAAGGAGCTTAGGGCAGCAACAGCCGCAATGGTCGCAAGCGCGTAGGTAAAGACGGAGATCGCGATATGGAACATGATCCAGTTATTTATCGCTTCTTCATTGTGTTGGATGACGTGACCGGGAAAGGCTTGCCATAACATGGCCCACAGCCCCATGAGCGCCAAATATGGCATCAACAAAGGGGTGATACGCCATGCAAGGGAGCTGATGGCGCAGGTAATCACAAAGCTGATGACACTGGCAGATATGGTTACCCAGATGGCAAGAGATAAGGACGTGCGCCATTCTCCAGACAGTTGAGCGAGTGTCCAACTGAGGGAGCCTGCGACAGCAACGGCCAGCAGCGACCAGAAGGTGCCCGCCTGCCCTTTGGGTTCTTTGATAAAATAGACTGCAGGTAATGCCAGTGACAGTACCGCACTTACGCTAAAAGCCATGGATTGAATCATCATGTTGTGTATCTAGCCCCATGTCGCTTGAGGATGCAATAGCTATTGTTTCCAAGCGTCAAGCTGAGGTATGAAAGGATCATGAAATCGATTTATGCCATTATTGTTGCTGCTGGTCGCGGGTCGCGCTTTGGCGGGGATTTGCCCAAGCAATATACGCCCTTGGGGAAAGCCGTCGTGCTGACTCACACGGTCCGTGCTTTTTTAAGTCATCCCAAAATTGCGGGTGTACGTGTCCTTATTCATCCGGATGATCGGGTTTTATACGAATCGGCTGTTGAGGGATTAGAGCTTCTCGCGCCGGCATTTGGTGGTAAAAGCCGACAGGAGTCTGTCTTTAACGGCCTTCAAAGTGTAGCGGGCTTTAATCCTGATCTGGTGTTGATCCATGATGCAGCACGTCCCTTTGTCTCGGTTGATGTTATTGATCGGGTGATTGAGGCAACTACATCCGGCGTGGGGGTCATCCCCGCCCTGCCCGTAACGGACACCTTAAAGCGTGAGGTGGAGGGCTATTGCGCAGATACGGTGGACCGCACATCTTTATGGCGGGCACAGACGCCGCAAGGATTTGTGTTTCAGGATATCTATCCGGCACACCAGCAGCTTTCGGGCAAGGAATTGACCGATGATGCCGCTTTGATGGAAGCCGTTGGGAAATCGGTCCGTTTTGTGATGGGCCATGAAGATAACTTCAAGATCACGACACAGGATGATCTTGTGCAGGCACAAAGGATTATGGCTGAAATGACAGAGTTTCGCACCGGATCAGGTTTTGATGTTCATCGGTTTTGTGAAGGGGATCATGTCACCCTGTGCGGCGTGGATGTGCCCCATAGTGAAGGGCTTGCCGGACATTCTGATGCAGATGTAGCTTTACATGCCCTCACGGATGCAGTGCTGGGCGCGATTGCGGCGGGTGATATCGGGACACACTTTCCCCCAACCGATCCGCAATGGAAAGGCGCGTCCTCAGACCGTTTTCTGACCCATGCCTGCAAATTGGTGCGAGAAAAAGGTGGTCAGGTCATTAATCTGGATGTGACCATCATCTGCGAACGCCCCAAAGTTGGCCCGTATCGCGACGATATGCGCAAACGTGTGGCGGATATTTGTGGGCTTGATCTGGATCGGGTCAGTGTTAAAGGGACGACGACCGAGAAATTAGGCTTCACAGGTCGATCTGAAGGGATCGCAGCCCAAGCTGTCGCCACTGTTAAATTATAAAATTCGGGCTGGTTTTTTGTAACGGGGGCGAAATGTCTGTGCGGAATTTTAGCCCGGATTTTGGCATTCTTCCCCGATCCATTTTAGAAAATCAGAGTTGCCGTTTTCAATCGGTGTGGTGATGATGGCGGGACAGTCGTAGCTGTGAATTTCTTTCACCCGTTTGACGACTCCGTCCACATTTTCCCGCGTTGTTTTGGCGAGAAAGGCAATTTCGCTATCTTCCTGCACGGCATCGTTCCACCAATATAAGGATTGGATTTGCGGCAGGATATTGACGCAGGCAACCCGTCTTTCTTCGACTAGGACTTTCGCGATTTTGCGGGCTTCTTCAAGGTTGGCACAAGTGGCGTAGATCAAGTGTGTTTGCATTTTATAGTCCTCAACGCGAGAGATTAGGCCTGCTGTTGCATGGTCGATATGTATAAGGTTTGGTCTTTTTCGGTTTTCATATTACCCTTTGCAAATCCCTGACGTTATCAAAATGAGATTGCTATGACAGTGGAAAATGAAAAGGCCCGCCCGTCCCATGATGGACAAAAACCGACTGAGACGCAACGCAAATGGCTGGCTCGTGGGTTAACGCAACCGGGTGGTAAACTTCCCTTGTTTGACGAGTACGGTCAGCAAGTGAATCCGCAAACGGTGAAAAGTTGTATCCGTCACGGTTGGGCGGAACCGTGGTTTTCAAATCCGTTGAAACCGGATTGGCTGGTGTGTAAATTGACCGCGCTTGGGCGACAGCTTGTGGAGCCTTGAAGTCACAAAATTATGTTGAATTTATATTTCTACAAATTTTTTGTGATGTAAAATGCTACGACACCATTAATTCGAAAACGATTCAATTTTATCTAATTTTCTTTTGATTAACTGCAAAAGAAGTTTTTCTCAACCGATCAAGGCCAATATGACTGAAGAGAATGTCGCTAAAACTGTATATGTCTGCACAAATAAGCGTTTTAGTGTGAGTAGCCCATCCTGCGGTATGCGTGGGAGCGAGAAAACCCTGACCCTATTGCAAGATGCAATGAAGGCACGCGGTTTTTCTTATCCTATTGAAAAGTCGATCTGTTTTGGACAATGCACATTTGGCCCTGCGATCCGTATTGCACCGGGGGGCGAGTTTTTTATGGGCGCCAAGCCTGCCAAGCTTGATGAGATTGTAGACTGGCTGGTCACCCAGATGACGGAGGAGGACTAGGCCTTAGTCCCCCGTGTCATCTACCATGGGAAGATATTTGGGCAGGAAGTGGCGTTCAAACGCTTCTGCCGGTTCTGGTCTGGCCAGAAGGTAGCCTTGAAGCAAGGTGCATCCTCGCTCGTTCAGGAAATCTGCTTGCGGTTTGGTTTCGACCCCTTCTGCGATGGATTGCAGGCCAAGGGTTTCGCTCATATTGATGATGGTGGAGACAAGCTGGCGATTGCCTTGCTCGCTAAACATTTCCTGAATGAAGCTCTGGTCGATCTTGAGATAATCAATCGGTAGCTTTTTCAGGTAGCCCAGATTTGAATAACCGGTTCCAAAATCGTCAATGGCAATGCGCACGCCCAATTCTTTCAGCTTGTTGAGGTTTGCACGTACTGTCTCTGGTTCGTGGATGAAGGAACCCTCGGTAATTTCGATCTCCAGAAGTTTGCCGTCGGTGCCGTGTTTTTTGAGGATATCCGCCACAATTTCCGGGAAGGCCTTATCCACGATTTGTTCGGGCGCAATGTTGACGGCGATGGAGATCGGTTGATACCCCTTCTCTTTCCACCGTGTCAGTTGCTGACAGGCCTGCTCTAAAACCCAAATGCTGATTTTGGTCATCATGCCAATTTCTTGCGCAATCGGTAAGAAAGCCGCCGGGCCGATGGGACCGACTTCTTCGTTATGCCAGCGTAAAAGCGCCTCTGCGGCAATTAACGCGCCATCCCCTGCGGAAGCCTGGGGTTGATAGAAAAGTTCTAGTTCGTTGTTATCAATCGCACCTCTCAGCGCGGCTTCAATTTTTAGCTGACGCATGCCTTGTTCGGTAAAGGCGGGGTTAAACAGATTGAAGGTGCTGCGCCCGGTATCTTTGGAACGATACATGGCGGCATCGGCATTTTTAATCAGAGTTTCATATTCATCCCCATCATCAGGGAAGATGCTGATCCCCAAACTGGAGGTCACAAACAGTTTGTGTTCATCGACGATAAAGGGTTCGGCAAAGGAGGCAACGATACGGTCAGCAACCTTGGTGACTTCTTCCACAGATTGGATGTCAGGGAACAGTAATACGAATTCATCGCCGCCAAGACGCGCAACCGTATCTTCATCACGGGTACAGTTGATCAAACGACCGGCGGCTTCCACCAGAATTTCATCGCCTGTATTGTGGCCCAGCGTATCGTTGATCTTTTTAAAATGATCAAGGTCGACAAACATGACGGCCAGTCGTTCGTTGTGTCGTTTGGAACGGGCAATACCCATTTTCAAACGATCACTGAACAGGCGGCGGTTAGGCAGCTTGGTCAGTTCATCAAAATAGGCCAGACGACGGATCTCATTCTCCTGACTTTTACGTTCGGAGATATCGCAGAAAATACCGGCATATTGGTAGATACTGCCATGGTCGTTTTTGATGGCAGTGATGGTCAGCCATTCGGGATAAACTTCGCCGTTTTTGCGTCGGTTCCAGATTTCCCCCTGCCAGTATCCATCCTTGGACAGTTGCTGCCACATATCTGAATAGTATTTTTCTTCATGGCGACCTGACTTTAACAAGGCTGGCGTTTGCCCAATGGCTTCATCGGCACTGTAGCCAGTAACTGTTGTAAAAGTCGGGTTTACATATTCGATTTTACCTTCGGAGTTGGCAATAATGATCCCGTCAAGGGAGGCTTCGATGATGCGGTGGGCCAGATGGAGGCTGTTTTGAGACTGTTTTAGCGCTTGCGAGCGTTCTTCCAAGATCGTGTTGATCCGGCGGACATATTCAAATTGAAGGCTGGAGAGGATACTTGAAAAACTGATGAGGCCAATAATATCGCCCTTGTCGTTATTGACACCCAAGTGACGAAAGCCGGTTTTGATCAGACGATGGCGCGCTTCCAGAAGGTTTGTGTTTTCGTGGATGGTCGCGAGTGGGCGGGAGGCTGCTTCCCCAATGGTTTCAGGGAAGGATTTTTGCGACACAAAGCGCGTGATATCTTTCTCTGTGACAATGCCATAGGTGTTGTCATCAAACAGCACGCAGACGGCACTTTGTGGCACGCTGCGAATGTGCTTGACGGCTTCGTGGGTGAACATATGTTCCGGCACGACAGGGGCCGGGTTTTCAATAGCTTGTCCCACGGATTTGAGGGTCAGATAATATTCTTCCCCATGCTTTAAAATGACATCGGTTTGGGTGATGATGCCGATCGGGGCGTCATGATCATCGACGACCAATAAGTGACGCACCCGTTCTTCCTTAAAGCGCACAGCCGCCGCCCCGATTGAGACGTCATCGCGGATGCTTTTGACCGGCGAGTTCATATGATCGCGCACGGGATGGTCGAAGGTGGCGAGATTGCTGACATCAAGGCGTAGGGTATCGCGCTCCGTCCAGATGCCGATAGGGACGCCATCGTCGACCACAAGGATCGAGCTACAGCCCGTTTCCTGCATGGCTTTGGCGCTGTTGGCAATAGTGTCTTCTGGCGAACAGGTCAGTAAATTGCGATTTACGATACTGCTTATAGGATTATTTACGGGGCTCATTAATCGGCAACCTTTTATTTCAATCCATCACCCTATCACGTATGAATCCTTAAGGAAAAGACACTATTTTGTGTGCATACCTTCGTATGATCTACAAAACCGTGCAAACTTCATCAAAGGCCGGACGTGCGTTTCGGTCATATAAACCAGCGCTATCACCGTATCCTATGTTGCACAGGAAATTGGACTTGAAGTTTGAATCTTTAAAAAAGACATCATCAACCTTGGCGTTATCAAAGCCCGACATCGGCCCGCAATCCAGCCCGAGCGCACGACAGGCCAGAATAAAATAAGCACCTTGTAAAGTCGTGTTTCGATGGGCGGTTTCGCTTGAAAGGTCGGGTGACGATTCGAAAAGATCAGCGGCACCGGGGAAGCTTGGAAACAGTTTTGGCATATTGACGTAGAACTTCGGGTCTTGTGCAATGATGGCTGTCACCGGGGCTTTCATGGTTTTTTCGATATTGCCTTCGGACAGGCAGGCTTTTAGTTTTTCCTTAGCTTCAGCGGATTTGACAAAGGTGATGCGCACCGGGTTGCAGTTCATGCTTGTGGGGGCCCAGCGTGCAAGATCCCACACCTGTGTTAAAAGACTATCGGGGACATCTTTATCAAGCCATGCATTGTGGGTGCGTGCTTCTAGAAACAGTTGGTCAAGGGCGTCTTTGGAAAGTGAAGTCGACATTGGAAAGCTCCTGTTCTTGTGATCTTTATTAAATGACACCGGGGAAGGCACCGCCATCCAAGAGGATATTTTGACCAGTCATAAAGCCAGCCTGTGCGGAACACATAAACGCGCAGGTCGCGCCAAATTCATCCGGGTTGCCAAATCGCCCTGCCGGGTTTGCCGCCATGCGTTGTTGGCGGGCAAGATCAACATCGATGCCTTTTGCTTTGGCTTCTCCATTGACGACCTGTGTGATGCGGTCTGTATCAAACGGGCCGGGCAAAAGGTTGTTGATGGTCACGTTATGGGCAACGGTTTTACGCGCTAACCCAGCCACGAAGCCTGTTAGGCCTGCACGGGCGCCATTGGATAGCCCCAACACATCAATCGGCGCTTTGACGGCACCGGAGGTGATGTTGACGATCCGCCCGAATTTGCGATCAATCATGCCATCGACACAGGCCTTGATCAGTTCAATCGGTGTCAACATATTGGCATCCAGCGCCTTGATCCAATCTTCACGTTCCCAATCACGGAAATCACCGGGCGGTGGGCCGCCAGCATTGTTGATCAGGATATCCGGCTCTGGCATGGCTTTAAGGACTGCGGCGCGTCCTTCTGGGGTTGTGATGTCACAGGCGATAGCGGTGACTTCTACGCCCGTAAGGGCGCGAATTTCATCAGCAGTGGCTGAGAGTGTTTCTTCTGTGCGCGCGCAAATGGTCAGGTTGACGCCTTCACGTGCCAGATTGATCGCACAAGCTTTCCCCAACCCTTTGGAGGCGGCGCAGACAATTGCCGATTTCCCTTTAAGTCCCAGATCCATCTTAAGTCTATCCCTTTACTTTTTTGATATGTGACAAGGCCCACTGAAAGACAACAGAATGTGGGTCAGCCAGTGTGTCCACCGCATCAAAATGGGTGGCATTTTCAAGTTTTACAAGTTCGGCTTCCAGCCCTTGGGCTGTAAAATGCTCAACCGCTTTTGCCGATTGCATTTCAAAACCTTCCCCTTCCAATCCGCCATAGGCGCAGAGCACAGGGCAGTGGATATGGCAGGGTTTGCCCATTGGACTGTGGGTCTGTGCCGTGGTGAGGTTGAGGCCCACATTTGTGTTTATGGTGGTTTGAACCAGAGGCGTTAAATCAAACAGACCACTTAAGGAAATCGCGCTTTTGATCACAGTGGGATGAACGGGATGTTCCCCCCTACTCTGCCAGTCGGTTGTCAAAAGTTCACCAACCAAATGCCCCCCAGCGGAATGACCGCTGATATGAATGTTGTGGGGATCAAGACCAAAGCTATCGCCACTCTCCCACGCCCACGTCACGACATTGCGCATCTGTTCAACGATATGGTCCAACGTCACATCGGGGCAGAGATCGTAATTGACGATCAGGACCGCAATGCCATTTTGCACGAACTGTTCGGCAATATAGCTGAAGTCCGCCTTATCCATCGCTTGCCAGTATCCACCATGAATGAAGATGTGTAGGGGCAGCAATGTGCCGTCTTCAACCTCAGTTGGTTTAAACAGGTCCATAGTGCCTTTGGGGGTGTCATCATATCTGATGTCAAACTGTGCGCTGGCATGATCGCGAAAAGCGGCGGAGCGTTGGCTCCATCCTTGAAAAAGATCAAGGAAGTTGGGCACACGATTACGTACATTATAAAGGGTTTCTTGAACCGGATCGATGTCCATCGTCATTCCTTATACCCCTAGATATCTATGTTGCATGTCTTCATTTGCCAGTAAGTCTTCGGATGTTCCCGTCCAGACAATCTGGCCTTTCTCCATAACATAGTGGCGATCTGCAATACGCGCCATGGCCTCCGGGTGTTTATCAATCACCAGAATGGCTTGTCCCGCTTCCTTCAGGTTATGTTCCAGCACATGCCAAATCTCATCCCGGATAATGGGGGCCAGCCCTTCGGTGGCTTCATCCAAAATCATAAAGGACGGGTTGGTCATCAAGGCACGTCCAATCGCCAGCATTTGCTGTTCCCCACCTGATAAGGTGCGGGCATACTGGCTGGCCCGTTCCCCAAGGCGGGGAAACAGGTCGACCACACGTTCAACGGTCCACGGATCTTTGGTGCCTGTATGATTGCTAGCGGTTGCGACCAGATTTTCATAGACGGTCAGGTTTGGGAAGGTTTGTCGTCCTTCCGGCACATAACCGATCCCGGCTTGGGCGATTTTGTACGGCGCCTGTTTCGAGATCTCTTTACCGTTTAGAGTGATCGATCCACGGCTTGCCGGGGTCAGGCCCATCATGGCGCGGGTGGTCGTGGTTTTACCCATACCGTTGCGCCCCATCAGGGTGACAACTTCGCCCGCGTCAATATGTAGATCGACGCCAAACAAAACTTGTGACGGACCATAACAGGCTTCAACGCCTTTTAGTGCAAGTAAGGCCATTACCCTTCCCCCAGATAGGCGGTGCGAACATCTGCGTTGGTGCGGATTTCGTCCGGTGTGCCTGTGACAATACAATGCCCGCGCACAAGCACAGAGATTTTATCGGCAAGCGCAAAGACCACGTCCATATCGTGTTCTACCATTAAGATTGTGATGTTTCCTTTTAAGGGGCGCAGGACTTCCATCATATCGTGACTTTCGGTTTTTCCCATGCCTGCCATGGGTTCATCCAACAGCAGCATCTTTGGCTTTGTCGCCAGTGTCATGGCAAGTTCGATCTGGCGCTGTTGACCATGGGCAAGGTCGGTGACAGGTCTATGGGCCAAATGATCCAGCCCGACTTGTCTTAAGATGTCCATAGCCGGATCAATCAGGCTTTTGTCTTCCCTTGCCTTGCCCCAAAAACGAAAGCTGTGCCCGTCAGTTGCCTGAATGGCAATGGCGACGTTATCCAGCGCCGTAAAGTCAGGGAACAGGCTGGTGATCTGATAGGATCGTTGCAGGCCAAATTGTGCGCGCTTAAAGATGGGCCAGTGCGTCACGTCCTGCCCATCAAATTCGATGGTGCCACGATCGGGCATCAATTCACCACTAAGCTGATTAATTGCGGTGGTCTTGCCTGCCCCGTTGGGACCGATGAGGCCGTGAATGGTGCCTTCCTCGATCTCAAGGCTCAGGTTATCGGTGGCGTGTAGTGCCCCGAAGGATTTGTTCAGGTTTGTGACTTTCAGGATGTTAGCCATCTTTTGCCTCCTTCCCGGCGAGGAAACCGTAAATACCGCGGCGCGCAAACAGCACGACCAGCAATAGGATTGGTCCTAATACGATCATCCAGTGTTCGGTAAAGCCTGACAGGATTTCTTCCAACAGCAACAGGGCAGCGGAGCCAAGGACAGGGCCGATCAAGGTTCCCATCCCGCCCAGCAGGACCATGACGATCAACTCGCCAGATTTGGTCCAATGCATGGTGCCTGGTCCGACAAATTCTGTCAGGTTGGCAAGTAAGCCACCCGCCAGCCCCGCGCCAGCCCCGGCAATGGTAAAGGCAATCAGTTTGTAGCGGATGGTGTTATAACCCAGTGCTTTCAGGCGTTGTTCATTTTGCTTACAGCCGCGCAAGACACCGCCAAAGCGGCTATCTACCAGACGGCGGGCAATGAACCAGAACGCACACAGCAGGCCCAGACAGACAAAGTAAAAGGTCATGCTGTCAGATAGGTCCAGACCGGGAATTTCACTACGGCTCCAGACATTAAGACCATCTTCCCCGCCATAGGTGGGCAAGGCGATGAAGAAGTAGAACATCATTTGCGCAAAAGCGAGTGTGATCATAATAAAATAGACCCCAACCGTGCGCAGGCTCAACAGCCCGATGACCAGCCCCAACAGACCGGATGCAAGGATAGAGGCAGCCAGATGTACAAAGCCGGAGGTCGAGCCTGTCCATTCCCCGGGGAGGAACGGCACGACCGATCCTTCAAAACTATGGTGAGTCAGGATCCCCATGCTGTAGGCACCAATCCCCAAGAACATGGCGTGCCCAAGGCTGACCATGCCGCCGTATCCAAGGATGATATCAAGGCTCATGGCGGCAATGCCGTAAATGACGATACGGGTGGTCAGATCAATCCAGAACGGCTGTCCCGCCCACTGGGCAATAAACGGCAGTGTAAACAGAATAAGGAGCGTAATAAGTTGGACGATACGGACGCGCATGATTAGTTGTCTCCATAGGCCTGAAACAGGCCGTTTGGTTTAAACAGCAGCACAACCGCCATCAAAATATAAATTCCCATGCCGGAGATCGCAGCCCCGATACTGTCTGCGCTTGCGGGCTCTAAAACTTCGCGCAATCCCATGGGGAGGAAGGCGCGCACGTAGGTATCAACCAAGCCAACGAGCAAAGCGCCAACTAGGGCACCACGAATGGACCCTACTCCGCCGACGATGATGACAACAAAGGTCAGGATCAGGATATTTTCACCCATACCGACTTGGATGGCGAGCATAGGGCCAGCCAGTGCCCCTGCCAGACCGGCAAGCATGGCCCCAAGGCCAAAGACAATGGTGTAGAGCCAGTCAATATTGACGCCCAAAGCCCCCACCATCTCACGGTGAGTGGCCCCCGCACGGATCAGCATACCGACCCGTGTGTTCAAGATTAAATGACGCAAACCCAAGGCGACGACAAGCCCGGTTGCAATGATGAACAAGCGATAGGTTGGATAAGGTGTATCGGGCAGCACCTCGATGGTGCCGTTTAAAAAGTCCGGCGGGTTGAGGAACAGAGCTTGCGGTCCCCACAGGATTTTAACCAGTTCGTTAAAAAACAGGATAATACCGAAAGTCGCGAGCACCTGATCAAGGTGTTCGCGATTATAAAGGCGGCGCATGGCAAGGACTTCGATCACCATGCCGGTTGCAGCGCTGGCCCCAAGGGCGCAAGCCAGGCCGATTAAAAAGGAACCGCTGGCTTGGGTGACTGTCGCACAGACATAAGCCCCCACCATATAGAGCGACCCATGAGCAAGGTTCAACAGATGCATAATGCCAAAAACAAGGGTAAGCCCCGCTGCCATCAAAAACAGCATGACACCTTGTTGCAGGCCGTTAAGCGTTTGTTCAAGAAAGAGAAGTGTCGTCATTGTGTCTATATTCTAAAAAAAGATCACCCCGCAACACAGTGGGTCGCGGGGTGATCCATTCATCCTATTGGATTACATTTTGCATTGTGACGCAAAGGCATCTGCATGGTCGGTAAAGACTTTGCCGATTGTTTTGTTGGTGACGCCTGTGTCAGACTTCACAACTTCGCGCACATAGATATCTTGGATCGGGTGGTTGTTGGACCCGAACTTGAAGGCCCCGCGCACGGAGTCAAATTTGGCAGCTTTAATCGCAGCGCGGAAGGCATCCTGGTTAGACAGATCACCTTTGACTTCTGCAATTGCGCTGTCGATCAGCATTGCCGCATCATAACCTTGGGACGCATAAAGCGACGGGTTGCGCTTATATTCTGCACGGAAGGCTTCAACGAAGGCTTTGTTTGCCGCGTTATCAAGATCCCAGCTGTATTGGGAGGAGTTGTAAACCCCAAGGGCCGCTTCCCCAACCGCTTTCAGGATGCCTTCATCAAACGAAAAGGCCGGACCATACAACGGTGTGGTTTTGCTCAAGCCCGCTTGGTTATATTGCTTTACAAAGTTGATGCCCATACCGCCGGGCAAGAAGAAGTAAACCGCATCCGGTTTGGCTGCGCGCAAGTTTGCAATTTCGGCGGCATAATCGACTTGGCCCAGTTTTGTGTAAACTTCGCCGATGACTTCCCCTTTAAAGAAACGTTTAAAGCCAACCAGTGCGTCCTTCCCTGCCGGATAGTTTGGCGCAAGGATGTAGGCTTTTTTAACGCCTTTATCGGTTGCGTATTTGCCCATTGCTTCGTGCAGGTTGTCGTTTTGCCACGCCACGTTGAAGTAGTTTGGGCTACAGGCTTTCCCGGCCAAGGCTGATGGGCCAGCGTTGGTGCTGATATAGATTTTGCCCGCTTTTGTCACGCTTGGGACCACAGCCATGGCAAGGTTGGACCAGACGATCCCCGTCACGATATCCACATTGTCCTGTTTGATCATACGGGTGGCGATTTGTTTAGCGTTGCCGACTTTACGCGCATCATCAATGGTGATGACTTCGGTCTTAACACCACCGAGCATGCCATTTTTCATTTTAACCGCAAGGTCAAAGCCGTCACGAATATCAATCCCCAATGACGCACCGCCACCGGATAAGGTTGTGATCATACCGATTTTAACAGGCTCCTGAGCTGCGTTTGCCACACCCAGTGACAAGCCCGCAGCGGCGCAAATACCCAACACGGAAGGAATGAATTTCATGAAGCGACCCTCTTGCTCTATCCAAAAAAGAAATTTTGGATGAGCTTAATCGTATTTCGTTCGAAAACAAGAAAAACATGGCAAATTATATAGATATATGTTGGCGCTAAACCATATAGACAGCCGTGAGGGATGTCATTTAAGGTCATGGCGTTGCTGAAAAGTTGCATCTACCTTTCTGTTTGAACTTTTTTTTCAAAATGATGCAGGGTAATCTGTTGCTTGGCCGTGATAAGGTATAAGTTTACAGACCTTTAAAAGCAGCAAAACAAAAATACACAAAAGCGGGGATGTAGAATGAGGAAGTGGATGTGCGTGGCGACAGTCTTGTGGGGGATCACCTCGCCGGCTCTGGCTGATGATCGACAGCTTATTGAGGTGCCGGATCAGATAAAGACAATCTTCCTTGAAGAAATGCGCGGGCATTTGGACAATTTGAACGAAATCACGTTGGCAATTTCCGCAGGTGATTTTGATAACGCCGCCTTTGTTGCAGAAACCAAGATGGGGTTTGGGCATTCCCTTGATGTGGTCTTGCGCTCCTATGGTTTGCCGGAGCCGGAAATCGAAAAGCTTGTGACACAGCTTTCTGCGGATAATCCCGGTCTGGATCATATGGGACTGGATCAATTTTTGCCAACAGACGCACAGGCTTTGGCGACAGAGTTTCATAAGGCGGCGCTAAATTTTGCGAAAGTTGCCCGCAGTGTCGAGTTGCCGACCACGGCAGAAGAATATCAAAAAGTTTTTACAGCACTCAGCGAGACGATCGATGTCTGTAGTGCGTGCCATTCCACTTTTAAGGTAGAGTAAAATGCAGGTTAGAAAAAATTCTGAAGTCTTGAAAAGCTATTTGTCCCTTGCTGGAAAAAAGGTTTTGGATGTGGGCAGCGGCGAAGGTCATTTGACCCGCATGATGACCCGCGAAGGTGCCAATGTTATTGGTCTTGAATGTACCCCAAGACAGCTTGAAAGGGCTAAGGCCTACGAGACGGCGGGCGATGAAACGTACGTTGATGCCTTTGGTCAGGATTTACCTTTTGCAGATGAAGAGTTTGATATCGTGGTCATGTTTAACAGCCTGCATCACATTCCGGTTGACGATCAGTTTAAGGCGTTATGTGAAGCCGCGCGGGTCTTGAAGCCGGGCGGTCAGCTCTACATTTCCGAACCAATTGCAGAAGGGATGAACTTTGAACTGTTGAAGCCGGTCGATGATGAAACTTATGTGCGAGCAAGGGCATTGGAAGTCATTAAACGCCATGACGAAGTGGGATTGGTTTGGGTTGAAGAATATGTCTACAATCACCCTGTCCAGCGCAAAAGCTATGAAGAGATGCGCGACAAGATGATTGGTCCGAATCCTGAACGAGAAGCTATTTTCGACGTTAAAGATGACGAGATAAGAGAGGCGTTTGGTCGTCTGGGAACCTTGAAAGAGGATGGCTATACTTACTTTGATCAGCCAACACGGATGAATTTGTTGCAAAAAGCAGGATGAGTGCTTGATCGGACGTGCGATTAATAGGACACTGAACTTTATCTGATAAAGCATAAAGTTGTATGTTCTTTGTAGGGGCGAGATTTCCAGACCTCACTTTTGTAAAATAAAACAATCGCTTACCGAAATGTTTAAAATATGCGCCTGACGACAACACATAAGATCATTGCCTCTATTTTACTGCCCATTATCGTGTTTGCGGGTGGGCTGTTCCTGCGCTATGAGACCTTTTGGGAAGAGTTGCATCAGAGTGAGCAAAATCGTCTGAATCTGGTTTATACCACGATTGAAAATGCGTTGGAGGCGGTAGCAAAAGATGTTGAGTTTGTCAGTCAAAACCCCAGCTTGATCATTTATGCCCGTACGCAGGATGAAGAACGCCGTAAAGAGTTTGAGAAATTTCTGCTGGGTTTGTCCGGTGCAAAGAAGAACTATCAGCAGCTCCGATATATTGATGAAAATGGCATTGAAAGGGTTCGGGTCGATAATAACCGCAGCCCTTTCACTGTCCCTCAGGCCAGCTTACAGGATAAAAGCGATCGCTACTATGTGCGGGAAACCCAAGGTTTGCGCCAAAACGAGATTTTCGTCTCAAAGCTGGATTTGAATATTGAAAATGGTGAGGTGGAAACGCCCTATAAGCCAATGATCCGCTTCGTGTCACCTGTCTATGTTGATGGTCAGCAAAAAGGTGTCTTTGTCGTAAATTATTATGCGCAGGAATTTTTGGCGCGTATGGGGACTATTTTAGGCAATGGGATTCAAGGGTATATCCTGAATGCGTCCGGCTATTGGCTGTTGGGGCCGAAGTATGATCTGGAATGGAGTTTTATGTTCGGCAAAGAACATAAGTTCCAGGAATTATTTGATGAAGAATGGGCGTTACTGAAAGAAGGTGAAACCTATTTTTCCACCAATCATGGTCTTTTCCATGCCCGGCATTATTTCCCCTCCTCACTGCGTCTGAAAGAAACACCGAATAGCTTTTCCGGCATATATATCGTATCGCGTGCCATACCAACGGTTTGGGCTGGGTTGGAATTTAAAGAACATGCGCTGGAACTGATCGCTTTTGCCTTGGTGATTGTTGTGATCGGTGTGGCGGCTCGCAAGGTTATTTTGCTGCAAAATGCGGCGGTTGATCGCGAACAATACATTCAGCGCGAACTTGAAGAAGAGTTGGAAGCTGCAGAGTTAAAAAATACGGCCATCGTGGATATTTCCCGTCAAGGGATTTTAACCTGTTCGGGGGATGGCACGATTTTGGATGCGAACCCGGCCGCGTGCAAAATGATGCGCTATGGCTATACCGGATTGATTGGGCTGAACTTTTATCAGTACGTCAAGGCGGGTGAATTTGGGGATAGCGTAAGTCACAGACGTTTGGATGTGAAAAACCCCCTGCCCCTTGATGTCTTGGTTAAGCGGGCGGACAATTCTTATTTTCCGGCAGAGGTGACGGTGACGGAAACACCAGATAGCCGGCTGGAAAGTAATTTTATCGTCTTTATGCACGATATCAGCAGCCAGAAAGCCTATGAAGAAGGCTTACGCAAGATGGCTCACTATGACACTCTGACCGACTTGCCGAACAGACATATGTTGAAAGAATGTCTGGATGAATTGCGCTATGAGGCAAAGGCGAAAATGAAAAACTTCGCCCTTATTCTGTTGGGGCTGGACGAGTTCCATATGGTCAATGACACGTTGGGCCACCAGATCGGGGATGAAGTGTTGAAGTCAGTGGCCCGAAGGTTGCAGATGATTTTCCCGAAAGCGCGTATTGTCGCGCGTTTGGCAGGCGATGAGTTTGTGATTGCGCTGGATATCCTCAAGGAAAAAGACGCGCTTGTGGCGTGTGAAAAAGTGATTGAAGACTTTAGCCATTCGCTTGTTGTCAATGAGCATGAAATACATATCTCCATGAGCTTGGGAGTGGCCTATGTCTTTTCCGGTCAGGAGGTGTCGCAAGATATCCTGTTGCATGCGGATAGTGCCATGCATGTGGCAAAAGGCTGCCCACAGAATTCTTTTGCGGTCTATTCTGATAAAATGGGGGCGGAAAATGAACGTCTTCATGACCTGCAAAACCGTTTGCCCTACGCGCTGGGGAAAGGAGAGTTTACTGTTTTTTATCAGCCGCTTGTGGATGCAAAAACTCAAAAGACCGTCGGGGCGGAAGCCTTGCTGCGCTGGACAAATGGGGAATTAGGTTTTGTCAGTCCCGCCGAGTTTATTCCGGTTGCAGAAAAAAATGGTAATATCGTTGAGATTGGCGACTGGGTACTTGATGAAGCTTGCCAGTTTGCCTTGGAAATGCAGGAAACGATCCCTGACTTTTTTGTCGCGATCAACGTGTCCCCTATCCAATTTATGGCCCAAGACATGGCGCAAGTGGTTGCCAGGAAGCTAGAAACTTATCATCTATCTCCAAAGGCATTGGAAATCGAATTGACCGAGGGGATTTTGGTGCAGGACCCTGAAGGGGCGCGTAAGGCCTTAAAAGATATGTCAGACCTTGGCGTCAGCGTATCGATTGATGATTTTGGGACAGGATATTCCAGCTTGAGTTATCTGAGCCAGTATCCGTTTAAGACCTTAAAGATCGATCGCAGCTTTATTATGGGGATACCGCACGATAAACCCTCAAGAGGTTTGTCAGCGGCGATCCTGTCGATGGCGAAGGAACTGAACCTGCAAGTCATTGCAGAAGGGACAGAAACCAAAGAACAGGTCGATTGGCTCGCGGCGTCCGGGGCGCATATTCTGCAAGGGTATTATTTTGATAAACCTATGCCGAAAGAACAATTTAAAGTGCGCTACTTTGATGAGGGGCTCGAAGAGGCGGCGAACAAATCTAGTTCCTGATCTGTGACGGGGAGACGCCGTAGACCCTTTTAAAAGCCGTGGCAAAGTTTGACGGGCTGGTGTAGCCCGCTTTAAACGCGGCTTGTGCAATGGTTAGCCCGTCATGGATCATGGCTTCTTTTGCCGTTTCCAAACGACGTTCGCGCAGATAATCCATGACCGTCATATGGTAGGACTGTTTAAAAGTGCGTTGCATGGTGTTGATTGCCATGCCGACACCACGCGCGATGGTTTTTAGGTCCAGTGGACTGGCAATGTTATTCTCGATATAGCTGCGGATCAATTGGGCCTTATCGACAGTTTGTGCCATTTCCGGCTTGAGTGTTGATGTTTGAAGAGTGAGAAAAGCCTCCCCCAACAGGTCAAGAGCTTTGCTTTCATTCTTCATTTTTTCAAGGAAGGGAGAGGCCGTAGAGGGTTGCAACAGTTGTTCTGCCAACGAAAGTGCCCGTTTGCTTGGTTGCCATTTCTGGATATTGACCGGATGTTCCGTTAAGGAGCGAAGGAAGCAACAAAGCTCATCCTCCGGGTTTGCTTGTACTTCTTGCAACAACCAATCACGATCAATACGGATATTTACTTTTCTGACATGGCTGGCCTTGCGGATGCTGCGCGTCCACAGCATAGGTTCATTCATTGCCCAGATATATCCTGTCGGTCCATTTGTTCCATCCAGACAATAAGGTTGCCCCCCGATCGTCCCTTCGGCTTTGCCTTGTAAAATCAGGGAACAGGTGATCGCAGGATTTATGATGGCCTTGGCTTCGTGGTTTTTGACTTCGATGATGTCGGTGGCGTGAATACGCAAATTCGCATGACAGTCCTGATTATTCATCCGTCCTTTCAGGATTGGATCATCGTGAAGCGGGCCATCAGGAAAGTTGGTGAGTGATAGGGCATGTCCGGCCATATCCGTTAAGGTGCGCGCCGAAATGGCTTCCCGGTAGACCACCGCCTTTTTGTTACGGGATTGGCTGTCTGATTGGTGGGACATGGTGGGCCTTTTATAATTTGTGAGAATGATTTGCATTTTCTGCAAACATATCTGGTGTTTTCGCAAACACATCCTGACTCGCGTCCTAGAATTGAGCTTGATATTAACAATCATTCTTAACTTGTCAAAGATTTTTAGTTCGAGGACACCAATGTCTCACGGTTTATTCTGCCCCAGTTTTTCCGGGCAAAACTTTAAAACGGGCTTAATGGTCGGCGCTGCTTTTGTGGTAATGGCGACGGCTGCTCAAGCTCAGGATGCACAGCAACAGACGGATCAAACCATTGTGTTTGCACCGATTTCAATTGATGCGAAAGCAGATGTGATTACCGGGGGTGTACAGATCGAGCAGGAAGATTTGGATCGCGCCAATCCGGAAACCATGCGCGATGTTTTCCGTCAGGAACCGGCGGTTACCGTCAGTTCCCCTATCGGTATCTCTCAGCAAATCCATGTCAACGGCGTGGAAGATACAAACCTTGCCGTTGATATTGATGGTGCCCGTCAGGCAAATAAAACCTATCACCATATCGGCACCACGATTATGGACCCGGGCATGTTGAAAGCCGTCAAGGTGGAAACGGGTGTTGCCCCAGCGGATGCTGGCCCTAACGCGCTTGCCGGGACGATCTCTTTGGAAATGAAAGACGGTCGTGACTTTGTGGCACCGGGGGACAACTTCGGTGGCTTTGGTAAAATCAGCTTTAATTCCAACACCGATGGTTTTACGGAAGAAGCGGCGGTTGCGGGACGCATGGGCGGTTTGGACATTATGGCCTACGGGATGACTTCTGATGGTCATGCCTATGAAGATGGCGATGGCAATACGGTTGAAGGGTCTGACCCGGCTGCAGATAACCTGTTGTTCAAGGTTGGATACACCGCAGACAATGGCTATCGCGTTAAGTTTGCAGCTCAGCATTTTGATGACCTTGCCGTGCGCCCTCCCCGTCCTGATTTTGATTTCTCAGGCGGCAATCCTGCACCGACGGAATATCGTCGTCAAAACTATACCCTGTCCTTTGGGGATGAGACACCGACAGAAATGTGGGACCCAAAGCTTAGGCTTGCCTACACCAATACCCGTCTGGACATGACCACGACCATGAACCGTTTTAACGCGGTTGCACATGTCGAAGCGGATATCCAAACGTTAAACGGCAAAGCGTCCAACACCTTTACGACAGATGTCGGGAAGATCACGACGGGTCTGGATTTCTACAACGATGTCGGTAAAGGCGGTCGTAGCGGCTATAAGGGGACGGAAAAAGCGTCCAACGTTGGCGCGTTTGTTCAAGCGCGTACCTCTTGGACGGATGATTTGCGTACATCCGTTGGGACACGTTATGACTTCAGTCGTCTTGAAGGTCATGACAATTCTAAAAACACTGCAAACGGTGCGAGCGTCAATGCGAACATCGAATATGATATCACAAACCAGTTTATGGGCTATGCGGGCGCAGGCTCTACATTTGGTGGCTTCCAGTTGGGTGAGATTGGTCTGGCAAGAAGTGCCAATACCTATGACGGGATGGAAGCGTCACGGTCGACAAACTATAAAGTCGGTCTTGTCTATGAATATGACAAAATCACCATCGATGGGAACACGTACTGGACACAGATTAACGATGCGTTGTTGCTGAACAAATCGAACCGGGCTGACAACGCGACCATTCATTCGCGTGGGTTTAACATCTCCGGTTCTTATAAGTATGGCAACGGCTTTGTTCGCGCCGGTTTTGCCGCCAACAACACACGGATTAACAGCCAGTATCTGGACGGACGCTCTGCCGACTATCTGGGGCAGGATATGGGGAAATCCTTCAATCTTGAAGTTGCCCACACCATCGACCCTTATGGTTTGACTTTGGGGACAACGAACCAGTTGATGTTGCCGGATGAAAGTCAGAAAGGGATCACGGTTTCCGGTTTGGATGGCTATTTTGTCTCCAACATTTATGCGGAATGGTATCCGGAAATGTTGGAAGGTTTGAACCTGCGACTGGATGTGAAAAACCTGTTTGACCATATGTATTCTGATCGCTCCAACGTTGGGATTAACTCAGAGTCAGCCGCAACCGGGACGATTGCCTCGTTTTATGAACCTGGACGATCCTTCATCCTGTCAGCCAGATATGATTTTTAAAGGGAGGCGCATAGGGCATACCTAAGTGTCTGACGAAATGGGTGGTTTTTTTGGGCCGCCCATTTCGTGCGTTTAATATGATGATAAGATTATTTGTTTTAACAGTCGCACTGTTTACGGCTTTTGCTTTTGATGCAGACGCCAAAGAAGAAATTACATTGACCGATTTGTCTGGCCGTGAAGTCACGCTTCAGGTGCCGGTCGATCACTTGATTTTGGGTGAGGGGCGTTACCTCCCTACCCTTGGCATTTTTGATCGCGATGATCCGGCCAAACGGGTTGTGGGCATGATGGGGGAATTTGAAAAATATGATCCCGCCAGCTATCAGCAGTATGTGGAAGCCTATCCTCATATCGCGGATATTTCGCGGATTGGCAGTGCGGGGGAAGCTTCCTTCAGTATGGAGAAGGCATTTTCAGTTAAGCCGCAACTTGCCCTGTTTGGTCTTGGCAGCGGGCATGGCCCGAACGATAAAAGCAAGACCGTGATTGCACAAATGGAAGCGGCAGGCATCCCTGTCGTGATTTTGGATTTCCGTATTGATCCGCTGAAAAATACGCCTAAGAGCCTTGAAATTTTGGGGAAAGTCTTGGGTGAGGAAAAGCAGGCAGAAGAGTTTGTATCTTTTTATCGCACCCATCTGGATGAAGTGCATCGCCGCTTGGAAAATGTGCAAGACCGTCCGTCTGTCTTTATGGAAAGTCATGTGGGGATGATGCCGCAGTGCTGCCGTGCCTTTGGTCAGCAGATGATGGGGCGCTTTATTGAATGGGCGGGCGGTGTCAACGCCTTTGGCGATATGATCCCGGGCACCGTCGGTCAGGTTAATGTGGAACATTTGATCGTCAATCAGCCGGATGTCTATATTGGCTCCGCCATCGGATCGTCAGCAACCATAGAAAAATTCCCAAGCTATATTGCATTGGGGGCAAGTACGAGCGAAGCCCAAGCCCAGATGACCCTTGGCAATGCGTTAAACAGAACGGGACTGGTCCAGTTAAAGGCGGTCAAGGACGGTCATGCACATGCCATCTGGCATCATTTTTACAACACGCCCATGAACTTGGTTGCGGTGGAAGTGATCGCAAAATGGTTGCACCCTTCCCTGTTTAAAGACATTGATCCGACAGAGACCCTCAAAACCTATTTCGATCGATTTCAGGCTGTGCCGTTGAATGGCATTTACTGGACGACGATCCAGCAAAAAGGGGCAAGCTGATGTCAGCAAAGACAACGCTTGCAGCAGATTACCGACGCCTTATGCTCCATCGGATGATTTGGCTGGGGCTGATGTTCTGTGTCTTGGTCTTTATCGTGATGCTGAATGTGTCGATTGGGCCTGCAAAACTCAGTTTTGGGCAAATCGTCACAGGTGTTTTTAACTCGTCTTCTTTAACGGATAATGAAAACCTGATCTTATGGCAATTGCGCCTTCCCTACGCTTTGATGGCAGTTTGTGTCGGGGCTTGCCTTGGCTTGGCTGGGGCGGAAATGCAGACGGTGTTGAACAACCCGTTGGCAAGTCCGACCACTTTGGGGGTTATGCACGCAGCGACGTTTGGCGCATCTTTGGCGATTGTCTTTAAGTTTATTCCTTTTGGCTTGCCGGAAAATTACGTTGTGCCCTTTTGTGCCTTTACGGGGGCAATTGGGGCGGTGCTGTTTATCCAGTATTTCTCCAAACGCTTTGGGGCCACAGTTGATACGGTCATTTTGGTCGGGATCGCCATGTTCTTTGCCCTTGAAGCAATGATCTCCCTTATTCAGTTTGTGGCGGATAGTGACAGCTTGCAGCAGATGGTCTTTTGGACCATGGGCAGCCTTGCCCGTGCAACGTGGGAAAAGGTCGGCATTGTCTTTTTAGTTTTTGCCATTTGCTTGCCCTTCTCCATCCGGCAGGTCTGGAAGATGACAGCCCTGCGTGGTGGGGAGGAATATGCCAAAAGCTTTGGTGTGTCCGTTGAGCGATTGCGCCTGATTGTCCTGTTTCGCGTCAGTGTCATGACAGCCGTTGCGGTTGCTTTTACCGGTGTCATTGGCTTTGTCGGTCTGGTCGGCCCACATATCTCACGTCTTGCCTTTGGGGAAGATCATCGCTTTTACTTGCCGGGCGCGGCGCTCGCCGGGGCCTTTATTTTGGCAGGCGCATCGATCCTCAGTAAAACCATTGTGCCCGGTATTTTGATCCCGGATGGGATTGTAACGGCCCTGATCGGTATTCCTCTGTTCCTCGGTCTGTTGATCAACCAAAAACGGAGGGGGAAATGAGCGTGCTACATATTCAGGACATGACCCTGTCTTACGGGGCGAAAACCGTGTTGTCCGATATTGATCTCCCAGAAATTCAAGGCGGCACAATGGTGGGTGTCCTTGGGCCGAACGGGGTTGGTAAATCCACCTTTATGCGAGCCTTGGCAGGTGTCGGGGATTACAGCGGGCGCGTCTTTCTGGATGGTGAAAATGTCGAGGAAATGACCTACCTGCAACGCTCCGGCCTGATCGGATACTTGCCGCAAACTTTGCCACAAGGCACCAGTCTGGTGGCTTATGAAGCGGTTTTAAGTGCCTGTCGCGCTGTGCGTCCCGATTTATCGGCATCCGTTGTGGAAGACATGGTCGAGGAAGTTTTTGATGTCCTTGGGATCCGTCATTTAGCGTTTCATGCCTTAAGCAAGCTATCAGGCGGACAGCGTCAAATGGTTGGTCTGGCTCAAGTGATCGTGCGTAAACCCAGTTTACTTCTGTTGGATGAACCGACAAGCGCGCTTGATCTGCGTTGGCAGCTTGGCGTGTTTGATGTGGTGAAGTCACTGGTGAAGCAGCGCAATGGCATTTGTCTGATGCCGATCCACGATATCAATTTGGCTTTACGCCACTGTGATCAGATTTTGTTGTTTTCCCGTGGCGGAATCCTTGCCTATGGCCCACCAGAAGCGGCCATGACCGAAGAAAATCTGCGGATTGCTTACCGTGTCGAAGGACGGGTGGAAACCTGTTCCCAAGGCAAACCCTACGTAATTGCTGAAACAGCGCTGCCCTTTAGCGAATAGAAAGGAAGAAAAAATGCCTTCAACACATATCACTATTGCAACTGCGAATGCGAATAAGTATCTTAAGCAACTCTGTAAGCACTTTGGACACAAGGTGGATGTCGAGTTTGATGATGAAAACGGTTTTGCAGCGTTGCCGCCGGGGCCTTGCACCATGCGGGCAACTGCACAGGAACTGTACATTCATTGTCAGGCGCACGACCCGGAAAAGCTGCCGATGAGCCAGTCGATTATTGAGACCCATTTGGTCAAATTCGCCTGGCGTGAAGAAATTGACTTTGATTGGCAAGACTGTCCGGATGTTAAAAACGAAGAAGGAGCCTAAGATGCTAGAGCCAACACCTAGTGCATTTGATCAGTTGCTGAATATGATGGAGGCGGGTGGACCCGTCGTTTATTTATTGGTAGCGCTGTCTGTCGTGGTGCTAACTGTTACTTTTGTAAAAACTATTCAGTTTTTCTCTGCCGGTGTTTTTCGCAACAGAATTGCAAGACAGGCTGTCGAGAAATTCAGAATGGGCCGCTCTCAAGAAGCCCTGAGCATTTCCAGCAATTGCAACAGCATTCGTTGTCAGGTGGTGGCAAAATCTATTCGTGGGCAATTAAACACCCATACCTCCAAACAAACGGCACGCGAAGAAGTCCTGCGCGAAGCCACAGATCAGTTGGAACATCTGGGCGGGCATTTGCGTATTCTGGAACTGATCGCGTCGCTTGCCCCCTTGTTAGGGTTGTTTGGGACGGTTCTGGGGATGATTGATGCCTTCCAGCAACTTGAAAATTCAGGCAATCAGGTGGATCCAAGCATTCTGTCAGGTGGTATTTGGCTGGCGTTGTTGACAACGGCAGTTGGTTTGGCGGTGGCGATGCCGACCGTTGCGATCAATAGCTTTTTTGAACGCCGCCTTGAGCGACTGACGCACGATCTGGATAACCTGATCGCACAGGTGTTCGTCGATGATTTTGACCAGATACCCGTGCAGGTGCATGATGCAAACGCTCAGCAATATTCGTAAGACAAAGCGCAGACGGATCCCGATTAGCCTCACCCCCTTGATCGATGTGGTGTTTATTCTGCTTGTCTTTTTTATGCTGGCATCCAGTTTTCAAAAAACACGCACCATTGAAATGGTGGCTCCGTCGCAGAGTAAATCCAAATCCACGTCAAGTGATGAACGCCCCATGACCGTTTTGATTACAGGGGCCGATCAGTATGAGGTCGAGGGGCGAGATTATACATTAGAGGCGTTGAACACCGTCTTGGATGAAAACCGTCATCGCCTGATTTTACTGAAAGTTGGACCCGCTGCGCAAATGCAGGACGTTGTCTATGCTATGGATTTAACGGCCACCCTTTCTTTGCCGAAAATATCTCTCCTCCCGTTTGAGGAGGGAAAGTAGACGTGATCAAAAGTTTAAAACAACGCAATAGCCGCCCGCAAAAAAACAGTGAAGAACATATTTTGCCCTTGATCAACGTGGTCTTTCTTCTGTTGATCTTTTTCATGATTGCCGGTCGCTTAACCACGTCTGATCCGTTTAAAATCGATCCGTCGTCTTCCCTTAGCAGCACGCAGGAAGAGAGCGAAATTGCGGTCATTCATATGGGCACGCAGGGTGAACTCGCTTTCCAAAATGAACCGATGGATCAGGGCACGCTTAAAGATAAAGTGCGCGGCTACTTGACGGATCATCCCGATCATATTTTGCGTTTGAAAGTCGATGGGACATACGCAGCCGGTGCTGTGTTGAAACTGATGACGGACTTGCGCGAAGTTGGGGTCGAAAAACTGTCCCTCGTGACCCAGTTGGAGGCCCCGTGATGCAGTCTCGTCTTAGTCATTGGGTGGTTGCCGGTGCAGCCGCGCTTGTTGTGCATGGTGCGCTGGGGTATGCGCTCTTTTATTCACCACGTCCCACGCAAGGCGCGCGGGCTGAAGGTGTGGGGGGGCTGGAAATCTCCATTTCTATGGTTGCGGCTGCTGTTGGCAGTGAAGCACAGGAAGAAGTCGTTGCTGAAGAACCTGTGACGGAACCGGAACCGATTGAGGAACCGTCCGTAGAAGAACAACCGGAACCCGAGCCTGAGCCTGTTCAGGAACCGGAGCAAGAACCAGAACCCGTTCAAGAACCAGAGCCGGACGCCCTCCCCCTGCCCGAGCCGGAAGTAAAACCGGAACCGGTAAAGCCGAAACAGAAGGTGCCGGAAATTACGCCGCCTAAGAAGCCGGAAGTTCAGAAAAAACCACAACCGAAACCAAAGCCGGTGGTTCAAAAGCAGCCGCAGCCACCCAAACAGGTTGTCGAGAAAAAGAAAATTGAAGGCAATAAAAGCCAAGGGGCAACGCAATCGGTTTTAAACGCAAACCGTTCGGACACCACCAATCAACAAGGTGGCGGACAGTATGTCGGGGAAGTGACACCGGACTATGTGACGACCCTGCGGCGTAGGCTGGAACAGCATAAAACCTATCCCCGTCGAGCCAAAAGGCGGCGACAGGAAGGCGTAGTGGTCATAGAGTTTACTGTGACCCGAGAGGGACAGGTGACGGAATTTAAAGTGCGTCAAGGCTCAGGTCACGATTTGCTGGATGAAGAGACAATCGCCATGTTGAAACGGGCGCAACCTCTGCCCGCTTTTCCGAAAGATATGGAGGGAGAGTTTTTAAAGATTGCCCTTCCCATACATTTTTCAATCCGTTGATTTTGAAAAGAAAAAAGGCCTTACGCGTTATACGTAAGGCCCCAGATTGCTGACAAAGGTCTCGCCTTGGCGAGGCCTTTGTGATTCAATGAGGAATGCTTAAAAAACGCGGTCCTCAACAAACGGAACTTGAGATGGTCAGTCTGGATAGTCTGGTTCCGTCCAACCATCTTTTGCGCAAAATTGATGCGCATATTGATTTCAGTTTCATTCACGACAAAGTGGCGCCTTTATATTGCGCCGATAATGGTCGACCTCCGCTTGATCCGACTATGTTGTTTAAGGCTTTACTGGTCGGTTATCTCTTTGGCATTCGCTCCGAGCGTCAGTTGGT